>JAJLKL010000273.1:0-12149 GCA_033838975.1 Hymenobacteraceae bacterium
GCTACCGCCGAAGGCATGGACCGCCTGTTTATCACGATTGGTAAGAAGGATAGGGTTCACCCGCGCGACATCATTGACCTGCTAAGCCAGAACGCCAGCATTCCTTCCTCAAGAGTAGGGGACATCGACCTGTACGACAAGTTCAGCTTTGTAGAGGTACCTACCGAGTATACAGCAGAGATCCTGGATCGTGTGGGCCGCATTGAAGTGGACGGACGCATGGTGATCGTGGAGAAATCTGACAAGAAAGGCAGCAAGGAAAGAAGCCGTGACGGTGGTGGTGAAGACTTTGGCTTCAGCAACCGTTCAGGTGGTGAAAGACGTCGCAGCAGCGGCGGCTCCTTCAGAGACCGCGACAGAGACCGTGGTGGTGACAGGGGAGGCCGCAGAGGTGACAGAGAGAGCCGTGGTGGCGACAGAGACAGCCGTGGTGGTGGAGGCTTCCGTAGAAGAAGATTCTAAAAATTTCCCCCTTGTTACGAAACCCGGGCATAAGCACCGCGTTAATAATATTATACAGATTAGAAAACCAAAAAGCTTCATGAATCTGTTGAGAAAAGGTCGACTTAAAACGTCGACCTTTTTGATTTTCAGCGCCTTTCTTGCTGCTGTTAAATAATTATAAAGAAACTGTAACCATACATAAACACAGGGCGTAAAAAGAGTATCATAAAAAGGTTGGAAGATTAAGCTGACTGTTTACGCAGTTAGATAATACAAGGGTGATATCAGACGGATGTCACCCTTGTTGCATTACAGGGCTTTTACGATACCCGGATTTGCGACACAGCCGCTATATCAAACGTTACGGACTTTATTTTACCGTCAAAGTAGGTATACTCCCCATCCGGAAGCTGCCAGGAGGCCTTCAGCTCAGTAGGCAGCCAATAGCCCCGCATATCTTTGAACCCTGCGTAATACGCCGTCCAGAGAAACTTCTGGGCGGGGCTCTTGCCGGTAGCGTAATACCTGTCCTCTGACTCGAACTTATAAGGCAGGAAATCTGTGCTGAAGAAAAAATTACCGCTGGCAGTAGCTCCGGCGTGTGAGATCGTGGCACGCAGTATATTTTCATCCACCTGCTGCCAGGCGATGTACTCCCCAAGCAGTGCAGCTGGTAACAGTACGGCTTCTGCTAAGAAGGTAACCAGTGCGGAGACATCCATTTCCGGCCCCTTGGCCTCACTCACTGTAAAAGCAGCCAGTTTGATGAGCATGTTTCCTTTGCCATCCTGGTACTTATCCTTGCCTGAAAGGGGAATCAGCCCCAGCATTTTACTGCGCATCAGCGCATTGCGCATAGGACCGTGAGCTGCATTAAACTGTATGCAGCTGATGTGCGTCCAGTCTTTGTCCGGCCTGAGCTTTAAAGAAGCATCCTCCCAGACCACATAGCAGTTTTGCCCCAGTGGCTTCCCCACAAACCCGCTGTTGCGCAGATAATGCTGGAGCAATGGAGGCAGTAGTGTCAGGTGCTCCTGAGCTAGCACTTGACGTTGCTGCTGCGGCTTCGCCAGCTCATGCTGAATTTCTCTTAAGAATAGATCGGATAGCGACATGGGTTAATACAGTTAACAGGTGCGTAACCAGGCAAACAGATACAAAAAAAGGAGCCGAAGCTCCTTTAAGGTCAAGAGAAATAACGCCTCTATTTGTCTTTGGCAGCGTCACGCAGCGAGCGGATGTGATCGTGTGCGTTCTTCACGTCCTGGTACTGCTGCTCCACGATAGGCTTCAGGTCGCCTGGCAGATTTTTCTTCATCGCGTCTTCGTAGGCTTTCACAGCATAGTCCTCTCCGCGCTCAACCTCTTCCAGCACGCGGGCTCTGTCCTTAGAGGTCAGTGCTGATTTCAGGTCGATCCACGCACGGTGCACGGTACCTTCCAGGGAGCTGGTCTCACTGTCGGTCTTGCCCATTCGGTGCAGTTGGTCCTGAAGCTCGGTGATCATGCTGTCGCGCTGCACGGCGTACTTTTTGAACAAATCTTTCAGGTCTCTGTCCTCTACATCCTCCGACGCAGTTTTATAGCCTTTTGCACCATCCTTACATCGCTCAATGAGGTGATGCACGGTTGAATATACTTCTTTATTGATTTCCATAGTCTTACAATAATTTGGTTCTAATATGCAGATGTACTGATACTAATAAAAAATTGTTTCCAACTAGGAGCTAAGATGCTGATTAAGTTACAGATGCAGCCATGGCTTTCCCGGCCAGGTAACCGGTGGTCCAGGCTGCCTGAAAGTTGAAACCTCCTGTGATGCCATCAATATCCAGCACCTCGCCGGCAAAGAACAGCCCGGGCTGCAGACGGCTTTCCATGGTGCGCATGTTCACCTGGCTCAGGTCTACCCCGCCGCAGGTCACAAACTCTTCCTTGAAAGTAGTCTTACCCTTTACCTCAAAAGGCGCTCGCAGCAGGGCCTCCACCAGCTTGTTCGTGTTTTTGGCGGGCAGCTCTCCCCAGCGGGTATCCTCTGGAACCCCGGCCAGGAGCGTAAGCGCCTTCCACAGCCGCTGCGGCAAACCGAAGAGCGGGTTTGAGGAAACAGTTTTTTTCGGGTGCGCCTGCCTGTACTGCTGCAGGTTTTCCCGCAACGACTCCTCCGTGTGCTCCGGCACCCAGTTGATGAGCGCGGTAAAATCGTAGTTTATGTCATGGAACAGGCGTGCCCCCCAGGCAGAGAGCTTCAGCACAGCCGGGCCGGAGTAGCCCCAATGGGTGATGAGCAGGGGCCCCTCGTAGGCTAGTTTCTGCCCGGCAATCCGCACAATGGCCCTCGGCACCGACACCCCCTGTAGTTCCTTAAGCGGGGAAGCAGGTACATTGAAGGTAAAAAGCGAAGGCACAGGCGAGTGAATGTTATGCCCCAGCTCTCGCAACCAATCGTAGTTCTGAGATTTCGGGTTGCCCCCGGTGCAGACCAGCACCTTGCCTGCTGTTATACGTTCCCCTGTGCTTAACGCAAGTAGAAACTGCGGTTGGGTATCTCCGGAACTTAGCGGCTGAATGTGCTCCACCCCGGCGCCGGTGCTGATCTGCACCCCGGCGCGCCTGGCTTCGTGCAGCAGGCAGTCAATGATAGTCTCAGAGTTATCTGTCGTCGGGAACATACGGCCATCGGCCTCTGCTTTCAGCTGTACGCCCCGCGCCTTGAACCAATCAATGGTCTCCTGCGCACCAAACACCTTGAAAGCCTCTTTGAGCTGTTTGGCGCCACGGGGGTAATGCTGCGAGAAAACAGAGGGCACAAAACAGTGATGGGTAACATTGCACCGCCCGCCGCCGGATACCCGCACCTTGGCAAGTAGCTTGTTCGTCTTCTCGAGCAGCAGCACTTTTGCCCCGGGGTTG
The DNA here is from genome assembly GCA_033838975.1 of Hymenobacteraceae bacterium. GTDB lineage: Bacteria > Bacteroidota > Bacteroidia > Cytophagales > Hymenobacteraceae > Pontibacter. The sequence goes on from JAJLKL010000273.1 coordinate 3,358, forward strand.
GATTGCGCACAGGCAATCGCCCCAAAAAAACCGGCCGCTCCGCCACCAATCACCGCTACATCAACATTCATCGTAAATCAATCAGTCTTCTGTTGTACAAGGTATAGGACCTGTGTGAGCTGCCTCCGCCTTACACCGGAAGCAGCTCACACAGGTCCTATACCACAAAAGTACTAAAAGAAAGTCATAGGGTCGGGGTGCAGGAACACATAAGAGAGGTCGTCCTTCAGCTTCTGGCTTTTGATGAGCTTAAAGTGGGTCTTCTCCATGTCGTCAAACTCGGGAGGCGCTAATCCCAGCGCCTCAGCCGCTTTGGTATAAAAATCCCGGCGCAGGGGGTGTTCATCGGCACAGGCGTTGTACACTTCGCCCCATTTTTCCTGCTCTATGATCCGCTGCAGGATCGCCACACAATCCTCCAGGTGAATCAGGTTCACCGGCGCATCGCCGTTTGGCACGTGCTTTTTGCCCGCCATAAACCTGCCCGGCCTGCGCCCTTCGCCCACCAGGCCGCCAAACCTGACCACGGTAGTCAGCCAGTCGTCACTGTCCAGAAACAGGTCCTCGGCCTGCAGCAGCGTATTCTGCGGATCCTGCTCCCGGGTAAAAACGGTGTCTTCTTCCGTCACGGTGCGGTTCAGGTCAGGGTATACGGAGGTGGAAGACACGAAAAGCACCCTGCTCACCGGCGCATCCGCCAAAGCCTTCAGGAGCAGGTGCATCTGGCGCAGGTAGCCTTCGCCGCCATCTGAGCGTAGGTGAGGCGGGATGTTCAACACCAGTGCCTGTGTCTGCAGAAAGTCAGCCAGGGCCTCCTGGTTCGGCGCTTCATCCTGCAGGTTGAGCAGGTACGGCTGAATGCCCCGCTGCGCCAGCGTGTCCAGCTTCTGGGGCGTGGTGGTGGATCCATTTACCTGATAGCCTGCCTGCACCAGACGCTCCGCCAGCGGCAACCCCAGCCAGCCGCAGCCCATAATGCTCACCTTGTTTATGTCGTTCATTTTTATTTATTGCGGTTTGATCCTATAACAAAAGCATGCCGTTACTGTTTAAGTCTGCAGTTACGCAATACGCATAACTGGAGGCGCAAAGTAAAGCATAAATGAAGTACGATGTTGTTATGATCGGTGCCGGCTTCGGCTCTTTAACAGCTGCGGCACTGCTGTCGAAGCGTGGCCTAAAGGTGTGCGTGCTGGAGCAGGCGAAGTACCCGGGGGGGTGCTCCTCCTCTTTTAAACGCAAAGGCTACTGGTTCGAAACCGGAGCCACCACGCTCGTGGGGCTGGACAAGCACATGCCGCTCCGCTACCTGCTGGACAAGACAGGTATTCAGGTTCCCCTGCGGAAGCTGGATCCTCCCATGCAGGTGCACCTGCCCAACGGAGAGCTCCTTACCCGCTACGGCGACCTGGATGCCTGGGTGGCAGAAGCAGAGCGGGTGTTCGGCAAAGCCAACCAACGGGCCTTCTGGGAGCACTGCCTCAGCGTGAGCAAAGAGGTATGGCGCACTTCGCTGCAACAACGCAGCTTTCCCTTTTCCAGCATAAAAGACCTGTTGCTGTCGGGGCTGCGGGCAAGGCCGTCGCAACTGCAGCTTATACCCGGCGCGTTCAGGACCATGGAAGATGTGCTGCGCAGGTATGAACTACTGGACAATAAGCTTTTTGTTGAGTTTGTGAATGAGCAGCTGCTGATCACGGCACAAAACTACCTGCACGAAGTAAACGAGCTGTTCGGGGCTACAGCCTTGTGCTATACCCTGTACAGCAACTATTACGTGGACGGGGGACTGATCAACCTGGTGAAGCCGGTGGTGGCATACCTCGACTCTCAGGGAGGGGAGATCCTCTACGGGCAGCAGGTGCAGGAGGTCACCTATCAGAACAAAACCTACCGCACCAGAACGAACAAGGGTGAATTTAAGAGCCGGTACATCATCAGTGGGATCCCGATCAACAATACCCGTGACATCTTTCAGGAGGAGGGCATAAAAAAGCGCCTGGCTCAGCACCTGCTGCCTTCGGAAAAACTGAACGGTGCCTTTACGATGGGACTTGTAGTGAAAGGGCAGCAGGCACCGGAGGTACTGCATCACCAGGTACACATACCCGAGGGCCTGCCCGTCATCGGAAGCAAGAGCATTTTCATCAGTTTCAGCCATCCGGCGGATAAGCTGCGGGCACCGGCAGGGGAGCTGGTGGCGAGCATCAGCACCCACGTGCCGCATCCGGAACAATTAAGAATTGAGGACAAATCAGCTATAGAAGCCGCTGTTTTCAAAAAGCTGGAACAGGCCGGACTAATAAAAAGTGAGAACATAAGCTACAACCAATCCGCCACACCCGGCGCCTGGATCTTCTGGACAAAACGTGCCTACGGTGCCGTAGGGGGATACCCACAGTACCGCCACCTGAAGCCCTGGCAAATGAAAGACGCCCGGCTGGACCACAAAGGAGCCTACCTCTGCGGCGATACCGTGTACCCCGGGCAGGGCATTGTGGGCGTATGCCTGAGCGGGATCATAGCCGTAGAAAAACTGACACAGGACCACCTATAGCAATGGAGCCTAAGCGTTACCGTTGTCTACAGACGATTCATCTTCGATGACCATGGTGCGGAGACCGGCGTAGTTTCCGTCTTCCGTTCTGCCAAGGATAAAGGCTTCTGTCCCGATCTGGTTGATGCAGTATACCTTTACATCCTGCACCAGCTTGCTCAGTGCGTCTTTTATCTGCTGCAGCCCCTCGTCGCCGCCCTTTGTTTTGCCTCTGGTGTCGGATACCACGCCTTTTGTCTCCCTGAAAAACTCATCAAGCGACTTGGTCTCCACCGTCATCCCGGAGGGCTTTCCTGCCCACTCGGCAACAAGCTCTGGGGAGAACTGCTCCTCATCCATCTCCCGGTAAAAGAAATCAAAAGGTGCCTCGATGTCGCTTTTCATCAGCAGGCCGTCTGTTGCCTGATTTAGCTCCTGTTCTAACTGCTCTTTGTTCATACGGCTTTTATATTAAGTAAAAACAATCTATTTTAATTAGAGTAAATACGTGTTACACCTGTACTTTGTCAGAACAATCACTTTATCTAAAGCTATACTATGATCAAAGCGGAACCAATGCTAAAAGAGGGCGCCCTGAAAGGCAAAACCATCATCGTGACAGGTGGTGGTACGGGACTGGGGCGTTCCATGGTAAAATATTTTCTTGAACTTGGCGCAAATGCCGTTATCTGCAGCCGAAAGCTGGATGTGCTGGAGCAAACGGCAAAGGAGCTGGAGCAGGAAACAGGCGGCACCGTGCTGCCCATTGCCTGCGACGTGCGCAAGTACAACGAGATTGAGGCCATGCTGGAAACCACCCTGGACAGGCTGGGCAGGGTGGACGTGCTGGTAAACAACGCGGCCGGGAATTTTGTGAGCCCCACCGAGCGCCTGAGCCACAAAGCCTTTGATGTGATCACAGACATTGTACTGAAGGGCAGCTACAACTGCACACTGGCAGTAGGCAAGCGCTGGATCGAGCAGAAGCAGGAGGGGACTATCCTCAACATCGTAACCACCTACGCCTGGACAGGCTCCGGGTATGTGGTGCCCTCGGCTGCGGCCAAGGCGGGTGTGCTGGCCATGACCCGCTCGCTGGCGGCTGAGTGGGCCAAGTACGGCATCCGCTCCAACGCCATCGCCCCCGGGCCGTTCCCGACAGAAGGCGCCTGGACGCGCTTGTTCCCCAAGCAGCTGGCCGACAAGCTGGACCCGGTGAAGCGTATACCGGTAGGGCGCTTCGGCGAGCACCAGGAGCTGGCGAACCTGGCAGCCTATCTGGTGTCTGATTATGCTGCTTTCGTGAATGGGGAGGTCGTAACGATAGACGGCGGCGAATGGCTCTACGGTGCCGGGGAGTTCAACTCTTTTGATCAGATCCCGCAGGAAATGTGGGATGCGATGGAAAAGCAGTTGCGGGGCAAAGGCCAGTAGCTCTCTTTTGTTGAATAAAACAGAAAACGCGGGCTTTCAAGGCCCGCGTTTTCTGTTTGCTGCTGTTTGAGCTAGTGATTACTGCGAGAGCAGGATAACCGCTACCACATTCACGCCCAGTCCAATGCCCCAGTTCTTCCATACCTTGCCCGACTTGATCTTTCGGGCGCGCTGCTTATAGCCCGCGTTATAATCCGGCGCCTTCATCAGCTCGTGGTTCGGAAAGTCGAGGTTGTGCTCCTGGGGCCTGCTGGAAGAGCAGGCGATGGCGGGGATAAGCCCCAGAAGAGGCGAGAACAGGCTGGCTACCAACGTACCGGTACCGGCACCTTTGTACCCCTCATAATGCATGTCTGCATCCGTCTGGCCTTTTATAAAAAGGTTTTCCCCGGTAGTCGCCGCCGCAACAGGCTCGGGCCTGAGGATAGGCTTGGTCTCATCCAGCTCAAAAGTTTCTTTCCGGTTGTCAGCGTACTGGATCAGCAGCACATCATTCTTCGACAACACGTAAGTAGGTCCTTCCTGGCTTTCGTGGAGCTTGTACCGGATATCGGAAGGGGAGACCTCCAGCACTTTTGCTTTCAGGCTTTCGCCGTTTCTGTTGGTTATAATGTCTTGCGCAAGAGCCGCCTGGCAGAAGGAGGCAAAGAGCACAAGCAGGAGTAGAGGTTTTTTCATGAGATAGCTTGTTTTCGTAAAGCAATATTGAATATGGCAAAAGTATCAAACTAAAACAGAATAACAATAGCTGTATATTCCAATTTACAGAAAAAGTTATGCGTCCGGTGTAGCGGTACATAACCTCCCTGCAGCTTAGAGAGTATCCGATACCCTTTTATTTGCTAAGAGAGCTGTTTATACGAAACAGAATGACCGCAGGAGAAGCCATAAGCAGAAGAGTAGCTTTAAAGGAAGTACAGCCTCTGTTAATCTTTTTTCTGCCGATTATATGCTTTATTCCCAACTCCAGGCTAAGGCTAGCCAGCGAAACCGCTAAAAAAACGTTTCTACTTTTATGCGGAGAAAAGCGCACAGGACAGGTTTTTCAGGAAAACGGGACCAGGGCTGTTTCCAGTCCCCTGTGTTATAACACAAGTTTGGAAAGAGTGCCCGCCTGTGTGTGAGTGGTAACAGGATAAATCTATATAGCTTTTTAGAATACTTAAATTTATTTTTGCGCCCGCAAATTAAATTTTGAGACTTTTGAAAAGATACATATATTTCCTGGTTATTCTGTTCTCGATAACAGCGGTACAAGCGCAGACACGGATATCCGGCAAAGTAACGGACGCTGAAACCGGGGAGGCACTGCCTTTTGTGAGCGTGTATGTGAAAAACACCTCCATCGGTACCAGCACAGACCTGAATGGGGCCTACACCCTCAGACTGCCCACTCCGCAGGACTCTCTGACGGTTTCCTATGTCGGGTACCTGACCCAGTCCCTGCCTATCCAGAAAGGAGCTGCAGTACAGACCCTGGACTTTCAGCTAGGCACCGCCTCGCATAAGCTGCAGGAGGTGGTCATCCGCCCGGGCGAGAACCCTGCCTGGCCCATCATGCGTAAGGTGATCGCCAACAAAGACCACCACGACAAAAGAAAGCTGACGGCCTACCAGTACGAGGCCTACACCAGAATGAAGTTTGACGTGGACAACCTGGGGCAAAAGAAGCGGAAGCTCGGATTGAACGCAGCGATCAGCTCCATGGTGGATACCTCGCTGATGCTGGCCGGAGAGGACGGTAAGAAAGTGCTCCCCTTCTACATTTCAGAGTCTCTCTCGGATTTTTACTACCACCGAAGCCCCAAGCGGACAAAGGAAATTATCAAGGCCTCTAAGGTTACCGGGATAGGTATACAGGATGGGAGCCTGGTGGCGCAGGTGATCGGCTCCTCGTACCAGGACTATAATTTCTACCAGAACTGGGTAAGTGTACTGCAAAAAGATTTTATCAGCCCTATTGCGGATGGCTGGAAAGGCTATTATGCCTACGAGCTGATGGACAGCCTCCTAGTGGGCGATGACTGGTGCTATGAAATTGAGGTGAGGCAGAAACGACCCCAGGACCTGGCGTTTAACGGGCGCATCTGGATCACAGGCGACACCTATGCATTGCGGAAAATTGACGTGACCGTCAGTAAGTCGGCCAATATCAACTTTGTGGAGCACATCCACCTGCAGCAGGAGTTAGCGCCAACTGAAACAGGGGCCTGGTTGCCGGCTAAAACAGAGGTAACCATGAAAATTGCCCGCCTCAGCGAATCAAGACCCGGTGTACTGGCCAGAATTGCCACCTCCACTAAAAATGTGGTCGTAAACCAGCCCAGGGAAAACGCTTTCTTCGATCAGCCGATCGAACTGGCCGGGAGGGCAAACAGAGAGACGGAGAATTTCTGGGAAGCGCACCGGCACGACACCCTTTCCGTTGCCGACGCCAGGGTATACGCAACCATCGACTCCATCAAGGCCTCGCCCAGGGTTGCCCGGTTCTCAGAGGCTGTAACGCTACTGGCTACCGGCTATAAAAAAGTGGGGATACTGAGCCTGGGGCCTTACCCGTACCTGTATGCCTATAACAACATAGAAGGGCACCGTTTTCAGGCCGGCTTTAAAACCAACATCGACTTTAGTGATAAGTGGGAGCTTAGGGGCTACGCCGCTTATGGCACCGAAGACCAGCGCCTGAAGTACAACGCCTCTGCGCGCTACATCATGTCGCGCAAGCACTGGCAGGAGGTGGGTGTCTCCAGAACCGAGGACCTGCAGCAGGTGGGGCTGATGTCGGAGAAACTGGCTTCCAGCCCTTTCTTCATGGGCTTCTCCAGATTCGGGGAGCTGCGCAGGCCCATACTGACCAGGGAAACAAAGGCGTACCTGCAGCGCGATGTCTTCCGGGGCATGACCCAGCGCATCACCTTCAGCAACCGCAGCTATCAGCCGCAGTTTGACTTCGGCTATAACAACCCGGAAAGCGGATCAGGTCAGGAGGTCAGCAGCGGGTTCACTACCTCAGAAGTAACCTACTCGCTGCGGCTGGCCAAAAACGAGGTATACGTGCAGAACGATAACGAGCGCATCAGCCTGGGCAACGGCAGCTGGCCTGTGCTGCACCTGAACTACACGCTGGGGCTGAAAGGTGTTTTAGGCGCCACGGTAGACTACCAGCGGGCCGACCTGGGCCTGAGTCAGGAGTTCCTGATGGGGCGCCTGGGCAATGCAGCGTATCGCCTGGAGGCCGGCAGAGTCTTCTCCGCCGTTCCATATCCTTTGCTGGAGGTGCACCTGGGCAACGAAACCCCTTTCTATTACGACCAGACCTTTCAGCTAATGAACTTCTTCGAGTTTGCCAGCGACAGCTACGCCTCCCTGCACTACGAACAGTATTTCGAAGGCCTGCTGCTGAACAGGCTACCCTTGATCAAAAAGCTGAAATGGCGCACCCTGGCCAGCACCAACATCCTGTACGGCAGCCTGAGCGACAAAAACCTGGCACTGCTCTCTGCAACAGGGGCAAACGGCAGCCCACAGGAGACTTTCCGTACCCTGGGCACTACTCCCTACCTGGAAGTCGGCTACGGCATTGAGAACATTTTCAGAGTGCTCCGGGTGGATGCCTTTCACCGCCTGACATACCTGGAGCACCCGGGCGTCAGAAAATTCGGGCTGAAGTTTTCCCTACAGTTCAAGTTATAAAAGAATTCAGTTTCCGCTTCGGAAGACAGGCTGTTGAACAGGTATTCAGCAGCCTGTCTTCGTTTATACCCGTATTCCTTCTGATGCAAACAGGAGCCTTACAGGTTCTCATTAGCTAAGTTACCCGTAAAATAAGTCCACTGACCCGCTTCCTCAGCTCCCGTCCCCAATTCTGAAAACCTCTTCTCCAAAAGCAGGTATCAAACTAAGGAGTCAAGAAACTATAAAATTAGGGATATGAGCGGCACAAACTTTAGTAGATTTATAAACTTCTGGAAGAGCACAGGCAGCGCTACGGTCATCGCACTAAGTCTGATTTTAATGACGGCCTGCACACAGGACACAACTGTGGCAACCGAAGAGACAGCTGCCACAACCGAGACATCACAGGCAGGAACGGCCATGGGCAACGGCGCACGGCTGGAAACACGGTCGGATCAAACCCTGGGAACCTACCTGACCGATGCAGAGGGACGCAGCCTGTACATGTTTAAGGCAGACTCAGCGATGGTAAGCAACTGCTATGATGCCTGTGCAGAGGCCTGGCCGCCATACCTGACGGAGGGTACACCCACGGCAGGAGAAGGGGTGAACTCAGCCATGCTCAATACCATACAGCGGAGAACCGGTGAAACCCAGGTAACCTATAACGGCTGGCCCCTATACTACTATGTCAAAGACCAGGGCCCGGGCCAGACTACCGGGCAGGACGTGATGGGTTTTGGCGCAGAGTGGTACCTGCTCTCACCGGAGGGGAACATCGTAGAGGGCGAAGACCATTAGGCACTTCGCTATACCTGCCCGACCCGCATAAAGATCGGAAACCGAACCTGCTTTACCTCCTTATCGGGCCAGTAGCGAGCCACCTGCTTTTCGAGTGGTGGGAGGGGCGAGGATAGCCGTTGGCGCATGTAATGCTGCACACTGGACCAGGAGCTAAGGTAGCCCATAAACTGCCCACGGGTCCAGGAGACGCGCATGCTGAAGCCTGGCACGTTCACCTCCTGAAAGGGAAACGGGATTTCCCGGTACGCCAGGTCGATGTGCCTGCGCTCACCGTCCCAATAAGGACCCACGGTGTTGTGGTAAAAGTCTGCCACCACAGGGTTGAGCTCGGGCGAAATATCCA
>JAJLKL010000274.1:0-3093 GCA_033838975.1 Hymenobacteraceae bacterium
CCGAAGTTCTCCTCCGCAGATCCTGGAGGTGGCCCATAGTTGTTAGCCAGGTCGAAATGGGTGATGCCTGCATCGAAAGCATAGCGCAGCATCTGCCGGGAATTTTCCAGGGTATCTACATGGCCAAAGTTATGCCATAGCCCAAGAGAGAGCGTAGGCAGCTTCAAGCCACTTTTACCACAGCGGCGATATTCCATTGAGGTATAGCGCGCCGGGTTAGGCGTATAGGTCATTATTTTTTCTCTGATTTGAGTGGTAAATAACAACAGGTCAAGTTTATACCTGTTGCCAAACAAATTTAGCGCATGAGTGTATTGGCCACATAGTCATAGCTCTGCTTGATGCTCTCAAACGGATCCATGGACGCCGCGAAATTCTCCTGCTCTACAAATATACGCTCTACTCCCGATTGTTTCGCCTGGTTGAAAATTTCCATGAAGTTGATGCTGCCGCTTCCAATCTCTGTGTTCAGGGTCGGCGTGTTCTTGTCCATGTCCTTTACATGCCACATTACAAAGCGGCCCGGCTGTTGCTTGAAGTAAGCAAGCGGATCTTTACCGCCTCTCGCGAACCAATACAGATCGGCTTCGAAGCCCACCAGGGAAGGGTCAGTTTCGTTCAGAAGAATATCATAGCCGGTGGTATCGCCGAATTGTTGAAACTCAAAATCGTGGTTGTGATAGGCGAGTTTGAGGTTGGATGCCTTGCATAGCTCACCCGCCTTATTTAGCTTCTCGGCAATCGCTTTGTAAGCGTCGGCACTGCCCCGTACTTCCTCGCCCAGGTAGGGTACCGTAATGTAGTCCTGCCCTACTTCCAGGCCGGCGTCAATATAAGTTTTCACCACATCCATGTTGCCGGTGGCCGCAAATTGCCCGAAATCGTAATGACCACTGCTGGAGATGAGACCATTGGAATTGAGCAGCTCTCTGTAAGCTTTGGGCTGCAGCCCGAAATAGCCACTTTCCTTGGAATAACCAAAGGTTTCCACATCCTGGTAACCTGCCTGAGCGACTTTCGCAGTAACGCCCTTCACATCAGTAAAGATGAGTTCGCGTAAGGTATACAGCTGCAGGCCGATCGTGTCAATTACGGCTTTGGCGCCGGTTTCGGTTGCATTTACGGCTTCACTTGTATCGGTTGCTTCCTCGGTGTTTTGCTCCGAAGAGCTACATGAAATGGCGGCCGGAGCCAGCACAAATCCCGCCGAGAGCATACCCAGTTGCTGCAGAAAGGAGCGTCTGTTTTTCATCGTTCTATTTTGATTAGCTGTTTTGTATTTAGGAATGTAAAATGCTTGAATCAGACATCACAGATCTGAATGGCTTGTTTCAGGGAAGCCAGTTTGTCTTTACCTTTCGGGATGAACTCCTGCGCCACATAGCCTTTAAAACCCGTGTCGCGGATGGCTCGCATGATGGCCGGGTAGAACAGCTCCTGCGTTTCGTCAATCTCGTTCCGGCCCGGCACGCCGGCAGTGTGGTAATGCGCAATATACTGATGATTATCGCGGATGGTCCTTATAACGTCGCCCTCGTCGATTTGCATGTGGTAAATGTCATACAGGAGCCGGAAATTGTCAGAGCCCAACCGTTTGACCAGTTCAACACCCCACGCCGTTCGGTCGCACATGTAATCCTTGTGGTCGATTTTGCTGTTAAGCAGTTCCATCACCAGCACCACCTTATACTTTTCGGCTAAGGGCAGAATTTTCTTCAATCCTTCCGCAGCATTCTGTAAGCCGGTTTCGTCATCCATTCCTTTGCGGTTGCCACTAAAACAGATCAGATTCTTATACCCGGCCTTGGCTACGAGCGGAATCATCTCCGAATAGTTCTTGATCAGCGTGCCGTGGTACTTTGGATCGTTCCATCCTTCAGTCAGGCTGATCTCGGCACCGTTGCACATCGTGGATTCCAGGCCATGCTGCTTTAACACAGGCCAGTCCTTAGGCCCTACCAGGTCTATACCTGTAATCCCCATCCCTTTGGCAGCTACACACAGCTCTTCAACTGACAGATGATTAAAGCACCAGCGACAAACGGAATGGTTTATTTTCCCTTTCAATTGCGCATCTCCTGGAGCTTCCTGGGCAAAGGACGTGAAGGCAGGCAGCAGACCACCGGCTGTGATGACAGCAGTTCCGGCAGCTATACCTTTGAGGGCTTTTCGTCTTTGGTTTCCGAATGACATAGGCATGATTATTTCAGGCTACCCATCGCCGCAGCTTTTTCAGCCTCCGGATCAAGGGGCACATGAGCTTGTTGTACTGCGTTCCTATCCTTAAAGAGCAGCACAAACAGCACCAGCACAGCACCCGCAATGGCGGCAGGTATAAGCCAGATCGTGCGCCAGTCATGGCCACCATCCGGCAGCTGGTAGGCGTCGACGATCACCCCCGAAAGAAGCGAGCCGATCAGCATTCCGACGCCATAGGTTGCCAGTGTGATCAGCCCCTGAGCGGAGCTTTTGAAGCGCTCGCCGGCCAGGTTGTCGGTATAGATCTGTCCGGTCACGAAGAAGAAGTCGTAGCAGATGCCATGCAGCACGATACCGCCTATCAGCATCCAGTAGCCAGTGTCCACGTCGCCGTAGGCAAACAGCACATAGCGCAGCACCCAGGCCAGCATCCCGATCGCCAGCATTTTCTTAACACCCAGGCGTACAAAAAAGAAAGGCATCAGCAGCATGAACAGCAGTTCCGAGATCTGCCCGAGCGACTGCTTGCCGGCCGCCGCTTCCATCCCTACCTCATTCAAAAACGGATTCGTGAAGCCATAATAAAACGCCAGCGGCACGCAGATGGCCACCGAGGACAGGAAGAATAGCAGGTAAGAGCGGTTTTTCAGAATGCCGATGGCATCCAGTCCCACCAGATCGGCAAAAGTAGTTTTCTCGCCCTTCTTAACCGGCGGCGTGGAGGGCAGCGTGAAGCTGAACAAGCCCAGCAAAGCCGAAGCGACAGCTGCCATTTTAAATGTCAGGTCCAGCTGGTTTGTTTGTTCCCAGTTCAGCCAGCCAATGGTGAGGCCAGCTACCACCCAACCCAGCGTTCCCAGCACCCGAATAGGCGGAAACTCCTTGCTCGGATTC
>JAJLKL010000275.1:0-4001 GCA_033838975.1 Hymenobacteraceae bacterium
AAATCCCATACCTCACTCCGGACGACTTAGCTGCCTTCCTGCCGCTCTGGAAGAAGAAGGTGCAGTTGAACAGGTATGACTTTCTTATACGGCAGGGGCAGGTGGAACAGGGGCTATACCTTGTCACAAGCGGGGCGCTGCGCATTTACTACCCCCTGCCCGACGAGGAAATCTGTGTGGGCTTCGGCTACCCCAATACCTTGCTGGTGTCATTCCCGTCGTTTGTCGACGGCAAACCATCCGACTACTACATACAGGCCCTCAAAAAGAGCGAACTGCTAGGTATAAGCAAAGCCGATTTCATGAAACTCATGGAGGAACGACCCAACATCCGGCGTTTCTGGTACGAGCAGCTAGAGAAGGCTTTGGTCGGCAAGATAGAGCGCGAAGTGGACCTGCTGCTACCCGAACCGGAGCAGCGCCTGCAGCGTGTCATGCAGCGGAGTCCGCACCTGTTCCAGCACATCCCCAAAAAGTATATCGCTTCCTACCTGCGCATGTCGCCCGAAACGCTGAGCCGTATTAAGTAGCAGCCTGCTACAGGGTATTGTAGTAGGCCACCAGTTTCGCCATATCGCTGTCGTTGCGCAGGTTCAGGGAATTGGATTTGATGTATAATTCCAGGTAGTCTGCTTTCTCGGGCATGGCGGCCAGCAAAGAGCTCTTGGTCTTCTTCACCTTCACTACTTTATCTCCAGTGGCTACATAGTAGTCCTCGGCTTCCTGCACTTCCCGGTTGATGGTGGCCGAGCTGTAGTTTTTGCGGTCGAAAATCTTTTTGGTGGTTCGCTTCAGCAACACCGCATTGCCATCTGCCAGCACTTCCAGAAAAGCATCGGGAGTTAGTCCGTCGCCGCTATAGCCTCTTCGGAACACCTTCTCTGTAGCCTGGTTATTCTGGATGAAATTGATCTTAAACTCCTGCACCGGCTCTATCAGCTCCTTCACTTTTCCGTCTTTGCCCTTAAACACGATCACGTCCTTCACCTGGTCATACATCATGTTGATACCCTGGTAAATGGTGCCGTTTTTGAGCAGGATAGTTCCCTGCGCAAAGTCCGGGTATAGGTAGGGCGAACCCTGCATGCTGATGGTGTTATACTCGTGCACCGGGCGCCCTTCCATGTCATTGGTCTGCGTATACTGTGCGGAGGCCTCTACACAAAACAGGCCGCAGGTGAGCAGCACTAAAAACAAGCGCATCATAACTGTTTTCATATTAGGTGTTTTATATTTTCAGGTGTTTAATCTACAGAAAAAATTTGAAATAATGCTAGATTACTCAAAGTCAACAGCAGAAATCTTGATTACCGTCAAGGATTAAGGTTGAGACAACCTATACCTTTGAAGCGTACAAAATAAAACCATGAAAGCCATGAATACTTTAGAACAGCTTATCCGTGCCGCCAGCAACCAGAAGCATACTGTCATCAGTTCGTTTGTGCCGCTGGCTCTCTCTGCGCTCAACCACAAGCCTGCGCCCGACAGCTGGAGCATACTGGAGTGCCTGGAGCACCTCAACAGGTATAGCCGCTACTACAACCCGGCCCTGGCAAAGGCTATCGCAAACAACTCCGACGGCAATTACCTGCAAACGATCAGCCACAGCTGGCTCGGCAAAAAGTCGCTGGACATGGTGCGCCCGGATAACGCAAAAAAGAACAAGACCGTGAAGCACATGAACCCAAACAACAGCCAACTGGGTCGCCAGACGTTAGAAGAGTTCCTGGACCACCAGACCGAGCTGATGCAACTTCTCGACAAAGCCAAAGGAGCCAACCTGAGCAAAAAGGCTATACCTGTGGAGTTCTTCAAATTACTCAAACTACGCATCGGGGAGACACTGGAGTTTGTGGTGCTGCACCAGGAGCGCCATGTGCAACAGGCCCTGCGCGTAAAAGAGCAGTTCCCTACAAACCAGGCGGTGGCATAAGCCCGGCGTTGCAACATTATTTTGCGTGATATCCGGCTAAAATTAACTTTCTTGCGCCCGAATTTGTTTTAGCCGAGTCCCGGCCAAAAAAGGGACGCTCTGTCAATGCGCGAAAAAGTAGTTAGCTATAGTTTTTTCTTTCTGGGATTGCTGCTGTTCGGCTTCGCCAACGCCATTGCCGTGAAGGTGAAGTACCTGGGCCTGCACCCCTGGGAGGTGCTGAATGTGGCCCTGTTTCAAAAGATGGGCTTCACGATCGGTACCTGGAGTGCGCTGGTCGGCCTGTTCTTTGTAGGCGTGTCCTGGTTCATTAACAAGAAGTACATCAACATCGGCACTTTCCTGAACGCCCTGCTCATCGGCCCATTTATGGATATGTTCCTTTGGCTCGATATTCTGCCAACGGCCACCAACACCCCGCTCGACTACCTCAACCTGGCTGTGTCGATTATCATAGCAGGTATAGCCGGAGGCTTGTACATTGCCGGAGGGGTTGGCGCCGGCCCGCGGGATGGTTTTATGCTGGCGCTTTCTGAAAGGACAAAACTCTCTGTGAGTCGAACGCGCATATTGGTAGAGTGTGTCATACTGGGTATAGGCTACGTGCTGGGCGGACCGATCTTCATCGCAACCTTCTTCTATACCTTCATCATGAGCCCGATCTTCCAGATCACGCTACGGTTCTTCCAAAAACTCCGAAACAGCCTGATCGAAGTACCCGTCAAGGTATAAGTCTATATTTTGTTGATCATTGTTCGTTGATCGTGCCCGCCCAAACTAGCCGGGAACGATTCGGACAGGTAGCGATCTGTCCCTACGAATTCTTCCTATTCTAACTTCCTAACTCCTAAACTCTCAAACTCCCTAACTCTTAAACTCCTCTGACTTTCACCTCTTGTTTTTCACCCGAGTGCAGGTCTACATTAAAGAGCTGGTGACTGTTGGTGCTGGTTACCCAAAGCTGACCACCCAGGTATAGCACATCGTTTGGCTCCTGCAGGCCATCGGTAAGGGTACGCACGCGACGGCGGTCCATATCCAGCACTTTCACTTTGCCGTTGTAGGTATCGGCGATGAATACATCACTGTCTATGATCGTGATTCCCATGCAGTGCTGCAGCAGAGCGTCATCTGCGTTGCCGTCCACATCGCCGAAGTCGAACAAACCTCGTCCGAGCGGAGTGAGCACCATCCCTGTTTTGAGATTGACCGTCCGGATGGCGCTGGCTTCGGCATCGGCCACATAGAGTACATCGCCCCTGATGGCCAGTCCGCTGGGCTGGTTGAAGGCAGCTTTGCGCAAAGGTCCATCGGTAAGCGCCTCGCGTCCACTGCCGGCAAAGCGGTATACCTTGCCCGTTTGCAGGTCCATGCGCAGAATCTGGTGGTTGCCGGCATTGGCAATAAACATCGTCTCACCGTGTATAAGCAAATCCCATGGACTGTTCGGGTTGACGGGCTCCCCGATCTTGTCGTCGTGAAAGTAATATTCCAGTTCCCCTGTTCCGGCGGCTGTGCTTACCATCTTATGCTGCAGATCAACCTTTCGGATGGCGTTGTTCTTGGAGTCGGCTATGTAGAGCGTGTCACCTTGTAGGGCCAACCCATGCGGCTCATTAAAAGTAGTGTCGGCATACCCGCCATTGTTGAAGCCTCTTTCGCCGCTCCCGATCACCTCCAGCACCTGCCCTTCCTGGCTAAGCTTCAACACGCGGTTGTGCCCGCTATCCGACAGGTATAAATTGCCTTCGCTGTCGCTGATGAGCTTGGAAGGAAAGTACAGGACGCTCTCACCGGTTGGCTCCACGTGGAAAGGTATAGGCTCATGATTCAGCTCCTTCCTGAATTCCTCTTTCATCTTCTGGATATAAGGCCGCACCGTATCATACACGCCTTCGCCTGCATGCTGCCCGACCACCTTGCCGTGCGGGTCTATCAGCACGGTAGTAGGCCAGGCTTTGATGCCGTACTGGTCCCATATCCTGAAGTCGGCGTCATTCACCACAAGGTGCTCAATCCCAAACTTGCGAATCGCCTGCATGATCGTTTCGTTCTGCTTTTCGGCATC
>JAJLKL010000276.1:0-4297 GCA_033838975.1 Hymenobacteraceae bacterium
CATCGCTTACCTGTTAGCTGCAGGAAATCCAAAAATTCTTATGTAAGCAGAGCAAAGGACTGTATCTTTACTATAGCGAAAGCACAGAACAAAAACGCTAAATTAAATGGAAAGAATAAAAACCGATATATGCATTGTGGGCGCAGGTCCGGTGGGCCTGTTTGCCGTGTTCGAGGCTGGCCTGCTCAAAATGCGCTGCCATGTGGTGGACGCCCTGCCCGTTGCGGGTGGTCAATTGTCAGAGATATACCCTAAAAAACCGATCTACGATATACCTGGTTTCCCGACGATACTGGCCGGTGAACTGGTCGATAACCTGATGAAGCAGATCGAGCCCTTCCACCCTGGGTTCACGCTGGGTGAGCGTGTAGAGCAGCTGGACAAACAGGAAGACGGTTCATTTATCGTGCGCACATCCGAAGGCACCGAAATAGCATGCAAGGTAGTGGTGATAGCGGGCGGACTGGGATCTTTTGAGCCCCGCAAGCCAGCCATCGAGAACCTGGAGCGTTTTGAGGGCAAAGGCGTTACTTACATGGTGCGCGATCCGGAAATGTTCCGCAGCAAGCGCATCGTACTGGCCGGTGGTGGCGACTCGGCCCTGGACTGGGCCATCTACCTGGCAGGTATAGCAGAAGAGCTTACGCTCGTGCATCGAGGCTCCACCTTCAGGGGAGCGCCCGAGTCGGCAGAAAAGGTACTCACCATGGCCGAGGAAGGACAGATCAAGCTGTTGCTCAAGTCCAATGTGACCGATGTGCAGGGCAACGGCAAAGTTGACTCGGTGACCGTGATGATCGACAACGAAACGGAGTACCAGATCGAGACCGATTATTTCATTCCGCTCTTCGGGCTGGTACCAAAGTTGGGTCCGCTTGAGAACTGGGGATTAGATCTGGAGAAAGGCGCCATCGTGGTCAACACGCTCGACTACTCCACCAACATTCCGGGCGTATACGCCATCGGCGACATCAACACCTACCCGGGCAAACTCAAGCTGATCCTGTGCGGTTTCCATGAGTCGGCCCTGATGGCCCAGAGCGCCTATAACATCATTTACCCGGACAAAAAGTTCGTGTTGAAATACACCACCGTGAACGGTATACAGGAGTTGAGCTAATGGAAGACACGATCAACATACACGTGGAGTTGCCCGACGGCAGCCGCGTGACACTGGAAGCACCAACCGACATGGGCCTTTCGGTAATGGAAGTGATGAAGGCCAACGAGCTGGACGTACCTGCCATATGCGGTGGCATGGCGATCTGCGCCACCTGCCATGTAGAAGTACTTGAGAGTGGGGAACTGCCCGTGCCCGGCGATGACGAAGCTTACATGCTGGAGACCCTGCCCCACGCTACCTGGACCAGCCGCCTCTCCTGTCAGCTGCGGGTTACGCCCGACCTGAACGGATTGGTGGTGCGCCTGATGCCAGAAGCATAAGAAGCTATACCTTATACCTAAAAATTGGAAAGCCATACCTGCACAGGGTATGGTTTTTTGTTTGGCTATACCTGGGCTTGTGCTATACCTTGCTTTGCTCCATATAAGGCTGCCAGTTCACAATGAGCATCTTCTCGTCGGGCAGCAGAAAGTACCCGTAGTCGTAGCAGAAGTAGTACGTATTTCCCTGCTTGGTGCGGTAGAGGTGGGTAAAGTGGCGGAAGTCGAAGCCGGCCAGTTGCAGCACCTCGCGCCTGAGGGTAGTCTTTCCTTCGGGGCTGTGGCGTTGCAGCACAAAGCGGTTGTGGCGCAGCTTGTTGTTGATTTCCTTCATTAGGCGCTCGCCCGCGTCCTCGGAGCGGCGCCGGTTACTGGCAGCGGCACGACACTGGTTGGAGCAGTACCGCTTACCTGCCCTGCCCACCAACGGCTGGTCACAGGCTTCACATGCTCTATTCATTTTATCCATAATGGTTCTGCACTGCTTTAAGCGCATTTAAACGTTTAAAATCGTTATATACGTTTACAAGCGCACTTATGCGCATAAACTGCGCTTATGTTCGCCAAATACCCGAATTTGGTGCCTGTAATTTTGTCTTTGCATCATGACACACGCCAATTCTTATCCCGTCGTATTCCTCAATGCCCTCGAACACGAGGGGAAGCGGTTTATTCGCCTCTGGTTCAAGGCGAATCCTTTCATTGTGAAGCGCCTGAAAGAGGCCAATTGGTTAAAGTACAGCAAGACTTACAAGTGCTTTGTCATGCACCGGACCGATCAATGCATAGAGAAGCTGCACCAGCACTTCGAGGGGCTGGCCAAGTTGGATGCCCGCTACCTGGACAGACCAAAGCGCTTGAGGCCCGCCGAGGGGGCGACCATACTGGCCGCCGGGCACGCCTCCGACCCGCTGCCGCGGGTGACGGCCCTGCCCGTGGTGCGTCTGCAGCCGCTCCAGCACGAGGGCCGGACGCTTATCCAGCTCTCTTTCCAGTACAGCAAGGAAATCTACACCTTCCTGTGGCGCAGCCCCTTCTGTACCTGGGTAAAGGAGCTAAAATGCTTTGCCATGGCCAACGAGAGCCGCCTGTTTCATGAGTTGCTGGACGTGCTGGAGGGCACGGCGCAGGTATGGCTGGCACAGACGCTCCATATTCGGGACCTGCCGCTGCAGGCGCGGCTCTGGGAACAGAGCTACGTGAAGGGGCCAACCTACATTTCCTGCCCACTGCCATTTATCGAGAAACTCTTCCTTCTAAACTACTCCCTCAACACCATCCGCACCTACCATGCACTGCTGTTGCGCTTTCTAAACGGGCACAGCGTGCAGGGGCTGGAGCAGGTGAATGCCTTCTCGGCAGAGGAAATCAACCGCTACCACCGGGGCATGGTGCAGAGTCAGAGGTACTCCCACTCCACTGTGAGCCAGTCCATTAACGCCGTAAAGTTCTATTACCAGCGGGTGCTGGGCCGCCACAGTGTGCGGCTGGAGGACGTGGAGCGCCCGGAGAAGCCCAACCGCCTGCCGCAGGTGCTCAGCAGGCAGGAGGTGCAGCGCATTCTTTCCGTCACCGAGAACCTGAAACACCGCTGCCTGTTGCAGTTGCTCTATGCGGGCGGGCTGCGCATCAGCGAGGTGATCAACCTCAGGATCAGCGATGTGCAGTCGGACCGCAACCTGCTCTTTATCAGGGGCGGCAAAGGCAAGAAGGATCGCACCACGCTGCTTTCGCAGAAGCTGCTCGAGAGCCTCAGGGCCTATTACAAACAGTACCGCCCCAAGGTGTGGCTCTTTGAGGGGCAGACGGGCGGTCAGTACACGGTGGAGAGCATCCGGAGCGTGTTCCGGGCCAGCATGGAGAAAGCGGGCGTGAAAACGAAGGCCACCCCGCACACGCTTCGCCACTCCTTCGCCACACACCTGTTGGAGCAGGGCACAGATCTGCGCTACATCCAGACACTGCTCGGGCACCGCTCGAGCAGGACCACCGAGATCTACACACATGTGACCAGCTACGCGCTGGATAAAATCACCAGTCCGCTGGATTGTTTGTAGAATTATCTTATATTAGCTGAAATGAATGTAACAGCGATGAAAGCGGAAAGAAACGCCCAAAAAGGTGCTTTAAAGATGGTAAGAATAAAAATTTACACCTTCGCACACAGTGCCAATAACCGTATGTTCACGCTTTCGAGGTAGTTAGGGGAAATCAGAATTATAAAGAAATGAGTCAAGCCTACTCTTTAAAAGAAACTAATAAGCCGACGCTTTTCTCTTGGGACTTAGAAACTGAACATAGCAATGTAGAGAAGAAGGTATTAGATAGCAGAAACTCTACTCGAAGAGATTTAGATAAAGAACTTTCTACTTTGAAAGAGTTGGCTACTGACTACTTGCAGATAATCCAGACTAAATCTATCAGTCCTGAGCAACTGGCAAGATTGGAAGAAGCAATTGTCAATGGACCTTCTGGAATTTGGGAACAGGCAACAACAAAATTAGAGCGGCTATCTTACCATTTCAATGAAGCTAAGGAGAAGATTTACGATTTAATTGAAAGGGGAAGTCCTAAAACAGTTGACAGAGCTTTAACTATGTTAGGCAGTGCCTTTACAGAAGATGAGCAAGTTAAAATACTTAACAAGGCACTGTCAAGTAAATCAAGTAAAGTAAGAAACAGAGCAGCCGCTGTGGCTTATTTCCTCAGAAACAAGCAACTTATTCCAGTTTTACTTGAAAAAAAGAGTGTTGAAACAAACACAGCAGTCAGCGAGGCTATAGGTTTAGCCCTTGAACAAATAAATCAATGTTGAAGATAAAATGTCTTCCCCTAACCACGCCTATAATTTAGC
>JAJLKL010000277.1:0-1044 GCA_033838975.1 Hymenobacteraceae bacterium
CATCGCTTACCTGTTAGCTGCAGGAAATCCAAAAATTCTTATGTAAGCAGAGCAAAGGACTGTATCTTTACTATAGCGAAAGCACAGAACAAAAACGCTAAATTAAATGGAAAGAATAAAAACCGATATATGCATTGTGGGAGCGGGTCCGGTGGGCCTGTTTGCCGTGTTTGAGGCTGGCCTGCTCAAAATGCGCTGCCATGTGGTGGACGCCCTGCCCGTTGCGGGTGGTCAATTGTCTGAGATATACCCGAAAAAACCGATCTACGACATACCTGGTTTCCCGTCGATACTGGCCGGTGAACTGGTCGATAACCTGATGAAGCAGATCGAGCCCTTCCACCCTGGTTTCACGTTGGGTGAGCGTGTAGAGCAGCTGGACAAACAAGAGGACGGCTCGTTTATCGTGCGCACATCCGAAGGCACCGAAATAGCCTGCAAGGTAGTGGTGATAGCTGGCGGACTGGGTTCTTTTGAGCCGCGCAAGCCAGCCATCGAGAACCTGGAGCGTTTTGAAGGCAAAGGTGTAACCTACATGGTGCGCGATCCGGAAGCGTTCCGCAGCAAGCGCATCGTATTGGCCGGTGGTGGCGACTCAGCCCTGGACTGGGCCATTTATCTGGCAGGTATAGCAGAAGAACTTACGCTCGTGCATCGTGGCTCCACCTTCAGGGGAGCACCGGAGTCTGCGGAAAAAGTACTCACCATGGCTGAGGAAGGACAGATTAAGTTGTTGCTAAAGTCCAATGTGACCGATGTGCAGGGCAACGGCAAAGTTGACTCCGTAACCGTGATGATAGACAACGAAACGGAGTACCAGATCGAGACCGATTATTTCATCCCGCTCTTCGGGCTGGTACCTAAACTGGGACCGCTCGAGAACTGGGGACTGGAACTGGAGAAAGGCGCCATCGTAGTCAATACATTCGACTACTCCACCAACATACCGGGCGTTTACGCCATCGGCGACATCAATACTTATCCGGGCAAGCTCAAGCTGATCCTTTGTGGCTTCCATGAGGCAGCCCTGATGGCGCAAAGCGC
>JAJLKL010000278.1:0-16501 GCA_033838975.1 Hymenobacteraceae bacterium
ATCCAGCATGTTGTAGCGAAGGCTTGCTCTGTGATTCTGGCTGATGTTGTAATCCAGTTTAGCAAGAATCTTGTTGCTCTTGGTCTCGTTGTTGTATCCCTGATAAGTACCTGTTTCGTAGTTGAACTTATCTCTTAAAAAGTTACTCAGGTTGTCAAGGTCAGACTGAAGTACACGTGTTACGTTACCTTCTACTTTCTCGCCACCCTTGTTAGCTCTATAGCTTGTTCCTGGCTCTGAACGATTTTCGATTTCGCCGTTCAGGAAGAAGAACAATTTGTTTTTGATGATTGGACCTCCAATGCGGAAACCTGCCTGAGTGTTTTTGAATTCGTCGCTCGGTACTTCTTCTCCAGCGGCTTTCGTGCCTATCAGCTTGTCATTCTGCGAGTTGTAGAACACGGAACCAGTGAATTCGTTTGTGCCGCTACGAGTTACCGCGTTTACACCGGCTCCTGTAAAACCACTTTGTCTTACATCGTAAGGAGCAAGGTTAACCTGGATTTCCTCAATAGCATCAAGAGAGATTGGGGCTACACCAGTTCTACCGCCTGGCTGGTCACTAAGACCAAAGCTGCTGTTTAGTAAAGAACCGTCGATTGTAACGTTGTTCATACGGTTGTCCTGACCTCCGAATGAACGGCCGTTTGACTGTGGCGTCATACGGGTGAAGTCGTTGATTGAGCGGCTGATGGTTGGCAGTGCAGTGATTGCCTCACGTGTGATGTTTGTAGCAGCACCTGTACGGTCTGAGCTAAATACATCATTTTTGTTAGACACAATCTCTACCTCGCTCAGCTGGCTGGTTGACTGGCTTAACTTTACGTTAAGGGTAGCTGCTGTACCAAGGCTAAGATTGATGTTATTAAACTGTTTCTCCTGAAAGCCAATGTAGCTAACAGTTACTGTGTAAGGTCCGCCAACACGCATGTTTGGGATGGTGAACTTCCCATCTACAAGTGTAGATGTGCCGTACTTTGTTCCTGATGGTGTGTGCAGCGCTACAACCGAGGCACCTATCAGGCCCTCGCCCTGCTCGTCTGTAATCACACCAGTCATAGATGAAGTTGTTACTCCTTGCGCCCAGCTATACTGTACTGTCAGTACCATCGCTAGGAAGAGACACAGTGTACTATAAAACTTTTTCATAAAAGGTTGATTGATTTTGCGCGCAAAAGTAATCGGAGGAATTGTAATTGCAACCACATCATATGTTATTTATTTATTAAGATAAACATATAACCGCTTAGGCAAATACCATGTTTAAACAGGGAGTGTGCTTGTTTAACTGCTGACAGCTATTCAGGGAGAGAATTGCTCCTGTTGTAAAGTGGGGTAAAACAAAAAAGGCGGGACATATGCCCCGCCTTTTTTATCTATGAATTAACTAAGCCTTAGTTGAAGATATAACGAAGACCTAATTGACCTTGCCATCTGGAGGCAAACTGAGAGATGTTGTAAGCTCTGCTGGCAGGGTTAAACGTGAAGGTAGGTTCATTTGTCACCTTGTCTCTTCCTGCGTAACGCAGTAGTTCATTAGCACTGTTGCTCACGAAGTACTGACGACCCCAGTCTTTGTTGATCAGGTTGCCTACGTTGAACACGTCAAATGTGATCTGGAACGTGTGTTTCTTGCCGTTGCTCTCCAGGTAGAAGTCCTGAAGCAGGCGAAGGTCGAACTGGTGTGTCCATGGCATACGGGCACCGTTACGCTCTGTGTACTGGCCACGACGGCTTTTCAGGTACTCATCCGCTTCGATGAACGCATCAAGTGCTTCCCACTGCTCATCAGCAGTAGCTGTAATAACACCACGAGACTCCAGGTCTACAAGGTTGATCTCGCTACGGTCGCGTGGTACATACATCAGGTCATTGCCACGGTTGCCATCGTTGTTCAGGTCCTGAGAGTACAGGTACGTGAAAGGCATGCCAGACTGACCTTCGTAGAACAGAGACACAGAAGTAGCGAAGTTATTAGCGTAGCGGAAAGTATAGCCAGTAGTACCAACTATTCTGTGGCGCACATCAAAACGAGAGTACTCCAGCGCAGGGTTGTTCGGGTTGTTTACGATCTGGTTGTATTCCCAGTTAGAAAGCGCTGTAGAGCTTGTACCGCTGTTCACGTCTTTCGCTTTACCATAAGTATAAGCAATCGAAGTATTCAGGCCGTTGATGAAGTTCTTGCGCAACTGACCGGTAACGCTGTAACGGTATCCTTTGTTGGTGTTGTCCAGCAGGATCACGTTTGTATAATCGTTATTGATGCGACGAGCAGAAGTTGATGAAGGATAAACTTCACGGTTATCTACACCCGGAAGCGTACCAACCGGAGCGGCAAGGTTCAGGTTTCTGTATACTACGTCGTTCAGTGTTTTAGAGTAGATACCTTCTACGGTAGCAACAATCTCACCTGGTAGCGTGTAGTCAACAGCTAAGTTACTTCTCCATACCTGTGGAAGCTTGAAGTCCTCAGATACTACGTTTACTTCTACAGTGCTATTAGAAGCACCTGCATTACGCTGCTCTTCTACGTCCGTGATGAAGCGGTCCGGGTTGTTCTGGAACACTGTACCGAACATCGTACCTGTGTTGGTGAACTGGTTAGACAACCACACGAAAGGCACACGGCCAGTGAAGATACCTGTACCACCACGTACCTGGAAAGAACGGTCTTCTGTTGGCGTATAGTTGAAGCCGAAGCGGGGAGCCCAAAGGATGTCACCACCTGGCGTACGGTCTGTTCTTAAACCTGGGTAAAGCGTACCGAAGTCGTTCTCGAACTCCACGTTACGTTCCGGAGTGTCCGGGAAGATAGGAAGATCGGCACGCAGACCCAGTGTTAACTTCAGCTTCTCAGAAGCTGTAAACTCATCCTGCAGGTAGAAACCAAGCTGCATCGCGTTAAACTCAGCAGCAGGAAGTGGGTTGTTAGGGTCTAGTGAGTAAGTGGCCTGCACGCGGCTAGGGTTGCCAGTGTAGAAGTCTTCCAGGCTGTTAAAGTCCCAACGTCCATTTCTGTTGTTGATAAACAGGTTGCGGAAGCTGAAGAATTCGTTGTGCGTACCAATGGTGAAGTTATGGTTGCCTAACTGGTACGTCAGGTTATCTGTGATCTCGAAGATGTCCTGATCTAGCTCGTTGGCAGTAGAAGAGCGCTGCGCGCCAAACTCGATTGTACCTACGGCATCGTCAATTGTAACCTGTGGGAACATGCTGCCAGCAATGTCACGGCTGTCTCTGATGCGAGAATAGCCCACGATCAGGTTGTTGGCGATGTTGTTGCCGAAGCGGCTGTTCAATTCAGCTACCGTGCTGTTCGTAACGCTGGTGAACTGGTAGGCGTTGTTGCCTAAGCGTACGAAGCTACGGCTTCTGGAGATGTTGTCATCAAACGCATCCACAAAGTTGTGGCGGATTGTGAACTGGTGGTTGTTGTTGATGTTCCAGTCTAAACGAGCGAAGATCTTGTTGCTTTCAGTTCTTCTATCGATAGCGCCGAAAGAACCTACATCGTAACCGTAAGTGTCTTTTACAAAATTAGCAAGCTGCTGTACAGTGGCAGCAGGAATTTGAGACTCGCTAGAGCCTGGAGCGAAACGAACCGGCTCAGAAATGCGCGTAGCATCGTAGTTAACGAAGAAGAACAGCTTGTCGCGCAGGATCGGACCACCAACACGTACACCGTACTGATAGTTTGTAAACTCATCTGCCTTCACTCTTGGGCCTTCTACGGCTTTTCCAATCGTGTTCTGGTTACGACCAAAGCCATACACAGAGCCAGAGAATTCATTCGTACCGGAACGTGTTACCGCGTTGATACCGCCACCAGTAAAGTTACCCATCTTCACGTCGTAAGGAGCAACTACTACCTGGATCTCCTGGATAGCATCCAGCGAGATAGGCTGTGTGCCGGCAGAACCACCCGGGGTACCGCTACCAGAAAGACCGAATACGTCGTTGTTCACGGCACCGTCGATCGTGATGTTGTTGTAACGGTTGTTTGAACCGCCAATAGAGTTGCCAGAGGCCTGCGGCGTAAGACGCGTAAAGTCCTGCAGGCTTCTGCTCAGGGTAGGCAGGTTTTCCAGCTGCTCACGCGAAACGTTGGTGGCTGCACCTGTACGGTCCTGGTTGAAAACATCGTCCCGCTGGCCTACAATTTGTACTTCGCCAAGTTGACGGCTGTTTTCGGTTAGTGTAAAGTCAACGCGGGCCGTCTGACCCAGGTTAAGCATCACACCCTCTACTTTTTGCTCTTGGTAGCCGATGTAAGACGTTCTTACCGTGTATGGGCCACCTACACGCATGTTTTGGATGTTAAAGTTACCGTCGGCGTTTGTGCCGGCGGCATACTGGGTGTTTGTTGGCGTGTGAACAGCAATAACGGTTGCACCCGGTAATGCCATTCCACTTTGGTCTTTGACAGTACCGCTCATCGCGGCTGTCGTAGCACCTTGCGCCCAAGTTAAATGCACAGGCAGGAGCATGACTATGCACAGAATCAGGCTTTTGTAAACAGTTCTCATAAATAGAATTAGGTTGATTTTTGCCGCAAAAGTATTCAGTCTGATTTTAATATCCTTGCCCCGGCGCAAACATTGTGGTTAAGTACTGTATATTGTTTGTATAGTTATATATTATCTTCTGAATGTACAGGCTTTGTTACCGGATTTGTATAAAAAAAAGACGAGTCACTTGGGCTCGTCTTTTAAACTGGCTTTACTGCAGATGCAGCTCTACCTGATTCTGATCATCCATCAACGGGTTCTTTGCAGCCGTTTTGTCAGAGCTGGTGCTGCCTGTTCGTCAGAAACCGGAGCAACACCAGCCTGCGTCCGCTGAGGCGTGTACTTCACTCTTAGTTAAAAATATACCTCAACCCGATCTGCCCCTGCCATCTAGAGTCGAACTGGGATATGTTATAGGCATTTGTTCTGGGGTTGAAGGTAAATGTCGGGAAACCATCGGCATTTCTGCCCTCGTAGCGTATCACCTCATTAGCGCTGTTGCTTACAAAGTACTGGCGCCCCCAGTCCCTGTTCAGCAGGTTGCCCACGTTAAAGATATCGAACGTGATCTGGAAAGTATGGCGGTTGTCTCCGGCCTCTATGTAAAAATCCTGAAACAGGCGCAGGTCGAACTGGTGTGTCCACGGCATACGGGCGCCGTTACGCTCGGCGTACTGCCCGCGGCGGTCGTTCAGGTACCCGTCCCCGGAAATAAAATCATCCAGCGCTTGCCACTGCTCATCCGGGGTAAACAACACGTTACCAGACCTGTCGGTGATGGGTACCAGGTTAATCTCGCTCTGGTCGCGGGGCACGTAGATCAGGTCATTTCCAAAGTTGCCGTCCCCGTTAAGGTCACCACTGTACAGGTACGTGAAGGGCAGGCCCGACTGCCCCTGGTAAAACAAGGATATACCAGTGGCAAAATTCCCCCCGTACTCAAATGTATAGCCACCTGTGCCTATGATGCGGTGGCGCACGTCAAAGCGGGAGAAGGCAAGCTCCGGGTTGTTCGGATCGTTCACGATCTGGTTAAACTCGTAGTTAGACAAGGCAGTGGAGCTGGTGCCGCTGTTCACATCCTTGGCCTTACCATAGGTATAGGCAACGGAGGTCTGCAGGCCATTTTCAAAATCCTTACGGAGCTGAGCGGTCAGGTTGTAGCGATAGCCCTCGTCTGTGTTATCCAGCAAGATGATGTTGGTATAGCTCGGGTCAATGCGGCGGTTGGAAGGGTATACCTCGCGGTTGTCCGGGCCTGGCAGTGTGCCAACAGGCGGTACCAGGTTCAGGTCCTTATACACTACATCATTCAGCGTCTTAGAGTAGATACCCTCCAATGTCAGGAAGATCTCATACGGCAGGGTGTAGTCAACGGCCAGGTTGCTTCTCCATACCTGCGGCAGTTTAAAGTCGTCGTTGATCACGTTCACCTCAAAGGTCTGCGGAAGGGTAGGGTCGATGAGTTCATTCACATCCTCCACAAAGCCATCCGGGTTGCGGCGGTCGATGGTGCCCAGTACGGTGCCTGTGTTGATGAACTGGTTTGACAGCCACACAAAAGGCACACGGCCGGTAAAGATACCCGTACCGCCGCGTATCTGGAAGGAGCGTTCCTCGGTCGGGGTGAAGTTGAAGCCGAAGCGGGGAGCCCAAAGCAGCTGTCCGCTGGGCGCGCGGTCGGTTCTAAGGTCCGGGTAAATGTTTGCGAAATCATTCTCCAGCTCCTGGTTGCGGGCGGGCTTATCGGGGAACACCGGTATATCCACGCGCAGGCCCAGGGTCAGCTTCAGGCGCTCGGAAGCCGTGTATTCATCCTGCACGTAAAAGCCCAGCTGCATGGCGTCAAACTCTGCGGCAGGGCGTGGGTCATCCGTCAGAGAGTAGGTGGCTCTTATGCGGTTCGGCCTGTCGTTAAAGAAGTCTTCCAGGCTGCGGTACTCCCAGCGCCCGTTAAAGTTGTTGATGAACAGGTTCCGGAAGCTGAAGAACTCGTTGTGCGTACCGATCGTGAAGTTGTGCCTGTTCCAGAGATAGGTAAAGTTATCGGTGAACTCGAAGATGTCCTGGTCTAGCTCGTTGGCGGTGGAGGAGCGTTGCGAACCGAATTCAAACGTTCCCAGCGGGTCCTGCACCGTTATCTGCGGAAAGAAGCGGCCCCTTGTGTCACGGCTCTCGCGGATGCGGGTATAGCCTACGATCAGGTTGTTCGAGATCTCGTTGGAGATCCGGCTGTTTAACTCAGCCACTGTACTGTTGGTGGTGCTGTTAAACTGATAGGCGTTGTTGCCAAAGCGTATAAAGTCCCTGCTGCGGGAAATGTTATCATCAAAGGCATCCACGAAGTTATGGCGCAGCGTCAGCCGGTGGTTGTTGGTGATGTTCCAGTCCAGACGGGCAAAAAGCTTGTCGCTCTGGGTCTCGCGGTCTATGGCGCCGAACGAGCCGACATCGTAGTTGTAGGTTTCCTGCACAAAGTTGGCCAGCTGCTGCGTTACGTCCAGCGGTATCTGCGACTCGGCAGAGCCCGGAGCGAACCGAACGGGCTCTGTTACACGTGTGGCATCGTAGTTAAAGAAGAAAAACAGCTTGTCGCGCACGATCGGGCCGCCTACACGCACGCCGTACTGGTAGTTGCTGAACTCGTCGGCTCTAACCCTTGGGCCCTCAACAGCCTTGCCGATCGTGTTCTCACTACGGCCAAACCCATACACAGAGCCGGAGAAGGTGTTTGTACCGGAGCGGGTTACGGCATTGATACCACCCCCCGTGAAGTTCCCGAGCTTCACATCGTAAGGGGCCACCACCACCTGTATCTCCTGAATGGCGTCCAGCGAGATCGGCTGCGTGCCTGCCTGTCCGCCAGGTGTACCGCTGCCGGAGAGCCCGAACACGTCGTTGTTCACAGCGCCGTCGATCGTGATGTTGTTGTAGCGGTTGTTGGCACCGGCAATGGAGTTGCCAGAGGCCTGCGGCGTAAGACGCGTAAAGTCCTGCAGGCTTCTGCTCAGGGTAGGCAGCCTTTCCAGCTGCTCCCGTGACACGTTCGTGGCCGCGCCGGTGCGATCCTGGTTAAAGATGTCATTCCGCTCCCCTACAATCTCTACCTCGCCCAGCTGCCGTGTGCTCTCAGAAAGGGAAAAGTCGACGCGGGCTGTTTGCCCAAGCGGCAGGTTTACCCCCTCTACCCGTTGCTCCTGGTACCCTATATAAGAGGTGGTAACCGTATAGGGGCCCCCTACGCGCATGTTCTGTATATTATAGTAGCCGTCAACGTTTGTGCTGGCCACGTACTGCGTGTTGGTAGGTGTGTGGATGGCGATCACAGTGGCGCCAGGCAGCGCAGTGCCGGTCTGGTCTTTTACAGTTCCATTTAAAGCTGCCGTAGTTGCCCCTTGTGCCAGCGCGATCTGTGTGTGCAACAGAAGAGCGAAGCAGAGGAAAATTGAATTGTAAAAAAGTTTCATACGTACTTGTGTAACTAGTTGATTGATAATACTTTTACTAGTTTTTAAGTGCGTATGTTATAGATTCTTTATGTTAAGTTTATATAAACAACAGGTAAGTTGCTGCGCTCACCACTGATGCGCCCTCATTCACTTAAAAAACCTGCGGCCTCACCGCCTTGATGAATATCTTCCGGTAGTGATCGGAGTACAAATTATTTTCGATCACACCAAGCGAAGTGGAGGCATGTATAAATTTCACTTCACTGCTGCTGATCACATCCGTGACCATGCCCACATGCGTAATGTTGCGGCTGTTCTTAGTGGCTCCGAAGAACACCAGGTCCCCTTCTTTCAGATCCTTTAACCTGACCTCCTGGCCAAAGCGGCTCTGCTCCTCGGAGGTACGCGGAAGGGTAACGTCTATACTTTGGAAGGACGTGCAAAGCAGGCCGGAGCAGTCCATGCCCACGCGGGTGGTGCCGCCCCAGCGGTAGGGCGTGCCGGTGTAGGAGCGTGCCGTCTTGATCACCGTCTCTATCTGCTCGTCCAGGTCGCGGGGCATGCGGGTACGGCTGCTGCGGTCCTTAGAGGCCATGCTTTTGCCGGTGTTGCCGTTTTTGCGGGCCAGTTTTTGGGCCCGGCGCTCTTGCCGCTTGGCCTCGGCTATTTCCCTGGCAGATCTGTACGTTTCGCCACGCTTGCTGAAAACCGGCTGGGAAGTTTGGCAGGAGGCCATCATCACCAGAAAAAAGATAAATAGGATAGAATAGGTAAAAAATGTTCTCACAGCGTATGAAGCAAAGTAAGTATGTGATTAAAGAAACTAATGGCTAAATTAAATATTAGCTATGCTTTTTGAAAATGAAATTTAACGCCATCACTCCCGAACTTCTCCAAACCTTTGGCGCCATCGTCGGGCCAGAGCATGTGCTACTGCCTGCCGCCGCCGAAGACATGCTGCGCTACACCCACGACGAGACAGAGGATCTCCGGTACGAGCCGGAGGTGGTCCTCAAACCTGCAAACGCTGAGGAGATAAGCCGTATTATGCAGGTGTGCAGCGAAAACCTCATACCCGTGACCCCGCGCGGGGCCGGTACGGGCCTAAGCGGCGGTGCTCTGGCTATACATCAAGGAGTTATCCTTTCCACGGAGCGGCTTAACAGGATTCTACAGATAGATGAGCGAAACCTGCAGGCAACCGTGGAGCCGGGCGTCATCACGCAGGTGTTTCAGGAGGCGGTGATCGAGCGGGGGCTTTACTACCCGCCGGACCCTTCGAGCCGGGGCAGTTGCTTCCTGGGCGGGAACCTGAGCGAGTCGAGCGGGGGACCCAGGGCCGTGAAGTATGGCGTCACCAAGGACTATGTCCTGAACCTGGAGGTGGTGCTGCCTACCGGCGAGATCACCTGGACCGGAGCCAACGTACTGAAAAACGCCACCGGCTATAACCTGACCCAGCTGATGGTAGGCAGTGAGGGTACGTTGGGCATTATCACGAAGGTAGTGTTCAAACTCATCCCTTACCCGCCGCAGACGCTGGTGATGCTGGTGCCTTTCCGGCAGGAGGAGGAGGCATGTGCCGCCGTCTCTAAAATTTTTATGGCCGGCATCGTACCTTCTGCGCTGGAGTTTATGGAGCGCGAAGCCATAGAGTGGACCGACAGGTACCTGAACCTGAACCTGAGCCTGCCCGGGGATATCAGGGCACACCTCCTCATCGAGCTGGACGGAAACGACATGGACCTGCTCTTTCAGGATGCGGAGCGGGTGTACGAGGTACTGGAGCAGTTTGATGTGGGGGAGATATTGGTGGCCGATACCGAGAAGCAGAAAGCTGACCTGTGGCACCTGCGCCGGAACGTGGCGCACGCTGTCAAGGGAAACTCCATATACAAGGAGGAAGACACTGTGGTGCCGCGTGCGGAGCTGCCGAAGCTCTTGAAAGGGGTAAAGGAGATAGGCCGTAAGTATAACTTTAAATCGGTGTGCTACGGCCACGCCGGCGACGGGAACCTGCACGTCAACATCATCAAAGGCGACATGAGTGACGAAGACTGGCAGTATAAGCTGCCGGAAGGTATAAAGGAGATCTTCCGGCTTTGCGTGGCGCTGGGCGGTACGATCTCGGGCGAGCATGGCATTGGGCTGGTGCAGCGGCAGTACATCGGCATTGCCTTAAACGAGGTGCAGTTGCGGCTCATGCGGGGCATCAAGCAACTCTTTGACCCGAAAGGTATCCTGAACCCGGGTAAAATCTTCTAACACAAAACAGGCGCAAACTATTAAGTTGCGCCTGTTATACCATATTTCTGAGCAGATAGCCTCTTAGTGTTCATGCGCGTTGCTGGTCTTCACCGTGGTCTGCATCATCAAACATATCATGATACTTTCGCTCCGCCAGGTCACAGTCCAGGTTACGCAGGTTGTGCCATGACTGCATCAGGTTTTTGTGGGATTCGTTCAGGGGGTGCTCCTGTGTAAACCCGCTTTTTTCTTCCTCCACCTGCTCTTCCATCGAGAAAAGGCGCTCTTGCTGCTGACCATCCTCTCCCGAAGTTTGGTGGGCACGTAGTATAGCTTCATTAAAGGATTTACCTGTTTTCATAATCTTTAGATAGTTGTTTTATTGTTTTAAAGTTGAATAGTTAATGTTCTACCGGCTCGTGCTTCTTCTGCTCCTCCTTCACAAAATTGCTGACGAAGCGGGCAATCTCCTCCGCATTATCCTCCTGCAGGAAGTGCCCTCCGTCCTCAAAATGGAAAACATAACATTCGTGGAAGAACTTCTTCCATCGCTGGAGCGCCTCGATCTTAATTAGCTTGTCACGCTCACCCCACAGGATAAGGGTCGGGATGTCCTGGATTCTCTTTCGCTGCTGCCAGAGCTCCTCGTACCATTTGCTGACGCCCACCAGTTCCCGGGCACAGGCCAGCTTCCTGACTCTGTCGTTTGGGTTTCCCAAGGCGTTCACATAGTGCTGTTTTATTGGCTCCGGCAGCTCCTCCTGGTTTTGGAACAGTTCGTTCACCAGCGTGCGGGCCGATACATTGAGCTTGGAGTGCAGGAACTTGCCCAGTGGCCCCACCAGGTACTTGCTGGTTTTGGAGAAGGACTGGTGTTTGGACAGGGACCAGGTCCAGGAGTTCAGCATCACAATGCCTCTTACATTCTCCGGGTGCTTGATAGCGTAGGACAGGCCGATAGGAGTTCCGAAGTCATGCAGCAAAAGGGTTACACCCTTCAGTTGCAGGTGATCCATCAGCTTCTCGAAGTTTTCTGCGTGGGCACGAGGCTTGTAGCTGAAATCGTCGGGTTTGTCTGAAAGGCCAAACCCAAGCATGTCCATGGCGATGCAGCGATACTTCTTCCGCAGGGTCTTGATCAGGTTGCGGTATAAGAAGGACCAGGATGGCGTTCCGTGAATCATGACGATCGGCGCGCCCTTCCCCTCATCTATGTAGTGCATCCTGCCCGCCTCCAGTTGTATGTATTTCGATTTAAAAGGATATTCTTTTGTATCCAGCCACTCTGGTTTCATAAAAGTATTAGGGTGTTCTTATTATGCTATACTTGTTATGGATAGAGGGGTTGTTATTTTGCCTTAAAAATACAGCACCTCAAAACTATATTTAGGCGCGGCCTCAATGCCGGGTGTCAATACTCAGAGATAAACCATAACTTTAAACCATAACTTTACAGGAAGCTATGTGTGGGATAACAGGAACTTTCGCCTTTACAGAGGCAGGCAGAGAGACGCTGGGTCGGCTGCGGAAGGCGTCGGAGGCCCTCAGGCACCGGGGACCGGATGCGGACGGGGTATTCCTGCACGGGAATGTGGGGCTGGCCCATCGCAGGTTATCCATCATAGCCCCTTCGGCAGCTGCCAACCAGCCTTTTTCCGACGAGCAGGGCCGCTATACCATCCTCCTTAACGGAGAGATCTTTAACTACAGAAAGCTGCGCGAGGATCTGCAGGCAAAGGGCTATACCTTTAGAACCGGGTCCGACACAGAAGTGGTTCTGCAGCTCTACCGGCAAAGCGGGCAGGGGTGTCTGAAAAAGCTGCGCGGGTTCTTTGTCCTGGCTATTTACGATGCCGTGGAGGAAAGCCTTTTTCTGGCCCGTGACAGATTCGGCGAGAAGCCCCTGCTATACTACAGGGATGCCGACAGGTTCCTGTTTGGGTCAGAGCTGGGAGCGCTGCTGGAGCTGGGCGTTCCACGTGAATTGGACTACACCTCCCTATACCAGTACCTGCAACTTACCTATGTGCCTGCGCCGGCCTCTATGCTCAAAGGGGTAAAGAAGCTATTGCCCGGGCACTCCCTCTACGTAAGGGGCGGCAAAGTACATGATACCACCTGGTACCGCCTGCCGTTTGATGCGGAGAAAGCAGCTCAGAACCCGCTAGGCTATAAGCAGCAGCAGGCAAAGCTAAGGCAGCTGATGGATCAGGCGGTAGAGGAGCGGATGGTAGCTGATGTGCCCGTTGGCGCCCTCCTGAGCGGCGGCATAGACTCCTCGGTGGTGGCGGCCCTGGCCTCAAGGCACTACCCAAAGCTCAAAACCTTCTCCGTAGGTTATAAAGACCAGGCCTTTTTCGATGAGACAAGGTATGCCCAACTAGTGGCAGAAAAGTATAAAACAGACCACACCGCGCTATACCTGACAACCCAGGACTTACTGCAAAGCCTGGCGGGTATGCTTGAAGGCCTGAGTGAACCTTTCGCAGACTCCTCGGCCCTGGCCGTTTATAGTATTGCAAAGCTGGCGGGGCAGCAGGTAAAGGCGGTGCTTTCGGGAGATGGGGCAGATGAACTCTTCGCCGGTTACAACAAGCATCTGGCTGAGTATAAGGTACAAAAAGGCGGACTTGGAGCAGGGGTTGTCAAACAGTTTAAGCCCCTGTGGGATGTTCTGCCAAAATCCAGAAACTCTTTTGCCGCAAACAAGGTAAGACAACTACAACGATTCGCCGAAGGGGCGAGTCTGACGCCGCATGCCCGATACTGGCTTTGGGCAAGCTGGCAGCGTGAGGAGGAAGCAAGGGCAATGCTGGGGCCGGAGAAGCATACAATGGCTGTCAATCGTTTATACAGTGCTCGTAAAAGCCGGCTTCTGGAGTGCCTCGGCAGTAACCACTATGACTTGAACAGCGTACTGTGTGCCGACTGGCATCTGGTGCTGGCAAACGACATGCTGCCGAAGGTGGATTTAATGGGGATGGCTAATGGCTTAGAGGTGCGTAGTCCGTATCTGGACCATCGTGTGGTAAAATTCGCTTTCTCACTTCCCGTTTCGTCTAAAATCAACGCGGGCATGCGAAAGCGGATTTTGCAGGATACGTTTCGTGACGTGCTGCCTCCAGAGCTCTACAACCGCCCAAAGCAGGGGTTTGAAATTCCGCTGCAGGCTTTTTTACAAAAGGAGGGGCAAGCGTTAGTGCAGGAATTGCTGGCCGACGATTTTGTGGCAGCACAGGGACTTTTTAATGTGCAACGGGTAAGGGAACTCCGGCAGCGCGTAACTTCCGGTAAGTCGCCGCAGGCTGCTGTACCAGTATGGACATTGCTCGTTTTTCAATACTGGTGGCGCAAGTACCTGGCCTAGAAATTGCACTTTGTAGTATACTCCATGAATTCTTTACAAGCCATTATTGAATTAAATATATATTTGTAATTGCAATCTATTATTAAAAATTTTTATCTATGAGAATAGCTGTAGTTGGTACCGGATATGTGGGCCTGGTGACGGGCACCTGTTTTTCCGAGGTAGGTATTGATGTGACCTGCATCGATATCGATGAGAAGAAGATCGAGAACCTGAAGAAGGGCATTCTGCCTATTTATGAGCCGGGCCTGGAGGAGATGGTGGCCCGCAACACGCAGAAGGAGCGTCTTTCTTTCTCTAACGACCTACCAACCAGCATCCAGGGGTGCGATGCGGCTTTTATCGCCGTAGGAACCCCTCCGGGAGAAGACGGCAGTGCTGACCTGAAGCACGTGCTGGCTGTGGCCCGCGCCATTGGGCAGAACATGAACGAGTACATGGTGGTGGTAACGAAGAGCACCGTGCCGGTGGGCACGGCCAACAAGGTGCGCCAGGCCATCGAGGAGGAGCTTGCCGCCAGGGGCGCGGACATTCCTTTTGATGTGGCCTCTAACCCTGAGTTCCTCAAAGAGGGCGCCGCCATCGAAGACTTCCTGAAGCCTGACCGTATCGTGGTGGGCGTGGCCTCCGAGAAGGCTGAGAAGGTGATGAAGAAGCTTTACAAGCCGTTCCTGATGAACGGGCACCCGCTCATCTTCATGGACATTCCTTCCGCCGAGATGACCAAGTACGCGGCCAACGCCATGCTGGCCACTAAGATCAGCTTTATGAACGATATCGCCAACCTCTGCGAGATCATGGGCGCGGACGTGAACATGGTGCGCAAGGGAATCGGCTCAGACGCCCGTATCGGTAACAAATTTATCTATCCGGGTATAGGCTACGGCGGCTCTTGCTTCCCGAAGGACGTGAAGGCGCTTATCAAAACGGCCGATGAGAACGGTTATGAGATGCGAGTGCTCAAGTCGGTGGAGCAGGTGAACGAGAACCAGAAATCAGTGCTGTACAACAAGATCGACAGCCACTTTAGCGGAGACCTGACAGGCAAGACCTTTGCCATCTGGGGGCTTTCGTTCAAGCCGAAGACAGACGATATGCGGGAGGCCCCTTCACTGGTGATCATTGAGAAGCTGTTGGCAAAGGGCGCCAAGGTGCGTGTGTACGACCCGGTGGCCATGAAGGAGGCACAGCATACGCTGGGCGACACAGTGGTGTACGGCAAGGATGAGTACGAGATCCTGATCGATGCCGACGCGCTGCTGCTGGTGACCGAGTGGCCGGAGTTCCGCTCCCCTAACTTCAATGTGGTGAGTAAGCTGATGAAGGAGAAGGTGGTGTTTGACGGCAGAAACATCTATGATGCCTGCGAGATGCGCGACAAGGGCTTCACCTACTACGGCATCGGTGTGAAACAACAGGTACAGCAAGCAAAAGCAATAGTATAGATGACTAAGAAAAGAGTATTGATCACGGGTGGGGCCGGCTTCCTCGGCTCACACCTCTGCGATAGATTCATCAAAGAAGGGTATCATGTGATCGCCATGGACAACCTGATCACAGGTAACCTGGAGAACATTGAGCACCTGTTTAAGCTGGAGAACTTCGAGTTCTACCACCACGACGTTTCCAAGTTTGTGCACGTGCCGGGCGAGCTGGACTATATCCTGCACTTTGCCTCTCCGGCCAGCCCGATTGACTACCTGAAGATCCCGATTCAGACACTGAAGGTAGGGTCACTGGGTACGCACAACCTGCTAGGCTTGGCAAAGGCCAAAAACGCGCGCATGCTGATCGCCTCTACCTCGGAGGTATACGGAGACCCGCTGGTGCACCCGCAGACAGAGGACTACTGGGGAAATGTAAACCCTGTGGGGCCGCGCGGCTGCTACGATGAGGCAAAGCGCTTCCAAGAGGCCATGACGATGGCTTACCACATGCACCATGGTTTGGAGACACGCATCGTGCGGATCTTCAACACCTATGGACCACGCATGCGATTGGATGATGGCCGTGTGTTACCTGCCTTCCTGAGCCAGGCTCTACGTGGCGAGCCGCTAAGCATCTTTGGCGATGGCAGCCAGACCCGCTCTTTCTGCTATGTGGATGACCTCATAGAGGGTATATACCGCCTGCTCCTGAGCGACTACCACATGCCGGTCAACATCGGGAACCCTTCCGAGATCACGATCAAGGAGTTTGCAGAGGAGATCTGCAGGCTTACAGGAGTAGAACTGAAGGTAGACTACCAGCCGCTTCCGAAGGATGATCCGCAGAAGCGCCAGCCGGATATCACCAAAGCCAAGGAGGTTCTGGATTGGGAACCGCAGGTAGACCGTGCGGAGGGACTGAAAAGAACGCTGGAGTACTTCAAAGACAAAATAAAGACTCCTGCCCCACAGGAAGTATAGTACGATGACCTATAAACAGAAAAGGCTGCTAATGCAGCCTTTTCTGTTTATAGGTCATCGCTCAGTAAAATATCCCGCAGCCGCTCC
This sequence comes from Hymenobacteraceae bacterium, assembly GCA_033838975.1. Lineage (GTDB taxonomy): Bacteria > Bacteroidota > Bacteroidia > Cytophagales > Hymenobacteraceae > Pontibacter. Next base: position 16,067 of record JAJLKL010000278.1, read on the forward strand.
CCGCTTTTCCAGTCGAATTTGTAAAGCCAGTCTTCTGTAAATTTAGCCTTGTTGGGCAGCTGCTTTCGGTGAATTTCTTCAATCCTTGGGAGCACCTCATGCAGTTCCTCTAAGTCGTAGATAGGATGGGCTACGCCGGCGTCAATAAAGGACTTAGAAACGTTTAACCTGCCGGCGGGGTGGTTTTCGAGCGTTAAGACCGTTGTATGAGGTAGAGCTGTAAGAGGTAAAAGAAGGGTTGAAAAAAAGCCAATAACTATATTGTTTCCTGCTAATTTTTCATGAAGTTCATCAAAGTCGATGATTGATGCGGCGACGTGGTCAACTAAATATTCTTTGTAAAAACTCTCCTGAGTAGGATGAGGCTTTACGTAAAGATGGTAACCATGAGAGGCTACAATTTTGCTGATTTGTAACAGACACTGCTTATAGTTC
>JAJLKL010000279.1:0-4970 GCA_033838975.1 Hymenobacteraceae bacterium
GAGGTCTTTTGGTCAGAATCTTTTAACAGAGCCCCTACCCTAAGGACTTGCGGATGAACAGGATGTTTCCTGTACGATTATACCCACCCCTAACCCCTCCGAGGAGGGGAATCTTACTCGTGCATGTAATTCCCCTCCTCGGAGGGGCAGGGGTGGGTCAATCATTATCTGAAAAAATATTGCTAAACTTGACTTAACTAAATAACCATACCTATGAAAAAAGCCACACTACTACTCTTCATCGCCCTCGGCCTGGGGCTGTCGGCACAGGCACAGGAGCAACCGTCAGCGCAGGCGCTGCTACAGCCATCCGGCGAAGCTTTCGAATACATAACTGTAGAGGTCGATTTCAAGCACCGCATCAAGGGCTGGAACGCTTGGGTAAGAGACGACAAGCAACAAGATGCCGCCGCTCTCCCACTCAACGACGAAAAGGGAGCACTCCGCAACTTCAATTCACCCTACGATGTCATGAACTACCTGGGTAGCCAGGGCTGGGAGTTTGCCGCCTTCACACCAGATCTTAACGGGGTTTTTTCCTGGGAGAAATTCCTGATGAAAAGGAAGAAAATTAAAGCATAAAACCTAAAGCCGCTCGCAGGAGCTGCGCACGCTGCGAGCGGCTGGCTATTAACTATACCGGGTCCAACCACCCCCTGCCCCTCAGAGCTACGCTCGCAAGCTTCGAACTCGCGTTCTCGCTTGTCCAAGGAGGGGAGTTTTTCTGCAGGTGTAGGGTTCCCATCGACTACTATGAAATAACACATGCAGCTATAATAAAGACGAGGATTCCCCTCCTGGGAGGGGCAGGGGTGGGTCCCTTACACCTGCCGATATACTACTACACTCGCTGCTAACTTCCTGCTGTTAAATCTGTTCCTCCCGGTGTTCCAACACCCACGCCTCTATCGCCCTGAGCACATTTGGTATATCCCGCTTCACCTCCAGGTCATCAAAGCGAAGAAATTTCACACCCAATTCTTCTAATTCTTTCTGCCGGGTTAAATCTTCTGCATAATTATAGTCGTGGCTGTCGCCATCTACCTCAATGGCAAGCAAGAGGTCTTTACAGTAGAAGTCAACAACATAGCGAGCCAGTGGCTTTTGCCTGTCGAAGTCGAGGTCCAGCAGCTGCCTGTTCTTTAGCTCGTTCCACAACAAAACCTCGGCAAGGGTGCTGTTCTGTCGCAGCCGTTTAGCTATTTCTTTTAGGTCTGGCTCGTAAGGGATGATCTTTCGTTTCATCAGCGGTAAGTTAACCCACCCCTAACCCCTCCAAGGAGGTAGGGCCGTTAAGTTCTAAGTTTTAGCCTTACCATGGCGCGAGCGTCCACACTTGTCACCCGCTATTTCCTGGCCCTCCGGGCCAGTTGAGTCAGAGACTCAACCTTACTGACATGTCACGAATCTGAAGATTCGCGCCAGAAAGTGGAGAACTTAACGGCCCTGCTCCAAGGAGGGGAATTGTTCCGCTCCTGCTGCCTACCTGATCCCAGTTTTATTGAAAAGCTCATCGTTCTACTCACAGAAAAGCACATCAGCAGTAACTTTAGTAAGTAAGAAAAACTCCCTTCCTTAGCCAAGGAGGGGCAGGGGTGGTTGGACCCGGAAATGTGGATAGAGGAGGCACAGTCAAACTGGAACTGGTGCCACTAACATAAATCACCACGCCTCAGCATATGCCAGCTCTTCCCCTCTTCCACTCCGCTCTCAACAGCTCCCATCACACTAAAAAGGCCTCTTCCACAACCCAAACCATGTTGCAGCTGTACAAAAGCACACCATGAAAACCGCAAGGAAAATCACCTTCTATCTTACCTTGGTTGTAGGCACGCTGCTTATACTGGCAACTCTTCTATCTCTGCTCTACGACCTACCCTACTGGTACATCAAGGCGCTTGATTTCCCGAGAGAGCAGGTACTGGCGGGGCTGCTGATTTGCCTGATCTTGTTCTTCCCTGTCAACGAAAAGTGGCGCTTTCCGGCTGTGGCCTTTGCAGTGGGGTTGGTGAGCGCCATTGTCATCCAGTCCACCTTCATCCTGCCTTATACCACCCTGACCGACAAAACCGTTGCATCGGCTGAGCCTTCGGCGCAACAGGCAGACCGAAGCTTCAGCCTGCTGATTGCCAACGTCTGGATGAAAAACCGGCAGGCAGACCAGTTTTTGCAGCTAGTTCAGCAGGCAAACCCTGACCTGGTGCTGGCCATGGAAACAGACCAATGGTGGATAAACCAGCTTAGTCCGCTCCGGCAAAAATATGCCCATGTGGTTTCCTACCCGCTGGATAATACCTACGGCATGGTCCTGTACTCCAAACTCCCCCTGAAAGAAACGGACATTATGTTCCTGAAGCACGAAACTGTGCCTTCCATCCACACGAATGTGGTACTGCCGAACGGCAAAGAGTTTATACTGCACGCCATGCACCCGGTGCCTCCAAAGCCTAGCAAATACCCCGATAACGTGGGTAGCGAAGAAGTGGCGTTGCTGAAGATAGGCGAGATGGTGAGCCAAACTGATATGCCCAGCATAGTGGCCGGCGACTTCAACGATGTGGCCTGGTCGCGTACATCGCGTATGTTTAATACGCAAAGCCGGCTAAGAGATGTGCGTGTGGGCAGAGGCCTTTACAATTCATTCGGCGCGAATAATTTGTTATTTCGCTACCCACTTGACCACGTCTATGTTTCAGAGGAGTTTCAGGTGCTGGAAATGGAGCGGCTGCCTAAGTTCGGCTCCGATCACTTTCCTATTCTCGTAAAGCTTTATTTAGCTGAGTAATTAGGCCTGGCAACTGAGGGTTCTTTGCACTTTGCCGTCTGCGAAGGCCATTCATATCGCGGCTCGCTTCTTAGCAAAGAAACAGGCACTGCTGATGTGCTCTCTCTGATGGCACGTGCCCGTTACATTTCTATCACTTCAAGAAAAGCTAAACAAATGCTTACCTTTTATACATGAAAGCTAAGAGCATTTAGCTGTACAAGCTCAACAAAAAACCAGCCTCTTATAGTCTTGGCAGGAGGCTGGTTTTTCAAAACCTTTCGTTCGTAGTAAGGGAGAAGGTTTAGTTTAGTTGTTTCTTCTCTCAACCTGCGACTTCAACGCTTCTAATTCATGCTCAGCAGCTTTTAATCTATCTTTGGCTGCTTTTTCACGTTGCTTGGCTTCTTCAGCTAACTGCTCTGCCTCCCGCAGTTCCCTCTTTAACTGCTCCACCTCCCGTTGCTGAGCTGCCACTTCCGGGTCATTCGACACCCTGCTGTTACTGGAGAAAGTAGAGCAGCCCACCATCAAAGGAAAAAGCAAAACTGCACAGAAAGACAAAAATGATTTATGTGTAAGTTTTTTCATGATCTCAAATATTGGTTACTGTAGTTATTTACGACCTCAAGATTGCATATGGTTCATTTTATGCTGCTTACATAAAGAAAGCTCATTTACAACCTTTAACTAACGGAGTAAAACAGTGCAAAAAACGCCTTGCCTATACTTGGTTTGATTCTGGGAATTATAGACCGTCTGGAATTAAAGTTTTGATCACAGATAGAAGGCGGATTGTTCTGAACCCTCAGGACTATTGCACCACACGTACCTACTGCCCCACCTGGTGTACTTATTGCTATCGTTAACGTATGGAAGAGCGCTGGTAAGAGAGAGTGTAGAATGGTTTATCACGACTTTAATGTCATTGTTACCTTATTAGGAGGGCTGGTCGTAATGCTTGGGCTTGGCTCCAAGTGGCTGGAGGAAAGCCCTGTTCCGGCTACGCTGGTTGCCCTGCTTTTCGGGGTTTTGATCGGCCCTGAGGTGCTGGATATCATCGACCCCATCGAGCTCGGGGAAAAGACGGTGATACTGGAAAGCACGGCAAGGCTGGTACTCGGCATAGGCCTGGTAAGCGTGGCCCTGCGCATCCCCAAAACATACCCCCGGCAAAACTGGCGCCAGATGATCATCCTGATCGGGCTGGGAATGCTCCTGATGTGGGCGTTCAGCACGGCCCTGATATACCTTATACTGGGCATCCCGTTCTGGCTGGCTGCCCTCATTGGCGCCATTCTCGCCCCCACTGATCCTATTGCGGCCAGTCCCATTGTAACTGGTCCGGTTGCCAAAAAGAACCTGCCCGACCGCCTCCGCCATGCCATTTCCTTCGAGTCCGGCGCCAACGACGGGCTCAGTTACCTTTTCGTGTTCCTGCCCCTCCTCATGCTGACGCGTCCGCCCGAAAGTGCCCTCTCCCACTGGCTGGAGCTTACGCTGCTCTGGGAGGTGCTGGCTGCCACAGCCTTCGGCCTGCTGCTGGGGTATGGGGCCGCAAAGCTACTGAAGGCGGCAGAGCGGCGGGACCTGATCCAGGAGAACTGGCGGCTCATTTACACCGTGGCCCTGTCGATGCTGGCAGTGGGCGGTGGCAAGCTCATCAGAAGCGATGAGGTACTGGTCGTGTTTGCTGCCGGGGCCGCTTTTGTACAGGTCGTAAACGAGGATGAGCGGGGCGAAGAAGAGAAAGGCCAGGAGGCGGTGAACCGCTTTTTCTCCTACCCTATCTTTACGCTGCTGGGCACGGCTATCCCCTGGGCCGGCTGGTGGAGCCTTGGCTGGAGTGGTGTACTGCTGGTCGTGGCCATACTGCTGCTGCGCCGCCCCCCGGTCTTGCTGCTCCTGAAGCCTTTCATGCCTGCCCTGCACAGCAAAAAAGACGCGCTGTTCCTGGGCTGGTTCGGCCCTATTGCGGTAGCGGCCATTTATTACGGCTCACTGGCAGAACACCGGCTAAAGGAACCGCTGATCTGGGATGTGGTGAGCCTGGTGATCTGCGCCTCCGTATTGGCGCACGGGGTAAGCTCCACTCCGCTGTCCCGGCTGTATGGCAAAGCAACGGGGTATAAATCCTGATAAAACCTATCGCCAGATCGCAAATCCGGTAGAAAACACCTCCCAAGGGATACTTGTTCGTAGGCGT
>JAJLKL010000280.1:0-3807 GCA_033838975.1 Hymenobacteraceae bacterium
GCTGAACAGCTCCAGACGCTCCTGGGCAGGCGCCTGATTTGCATAATAGTCGAAGCGCTCCATCAGGTTGAGGCCTTTAGGCGCACTGCCGTCTTTTAGTGCAGTGGTCGCATAAAAATGAGCCAGCGACATGGCCACAGATTCTTTGGACACCGCGTAATCCCAGCTGCGCATCACGTCAATAGCCTGCTTCAGTTTCGGGTCCTTAGGTTTTTGCTTGTCGTATGCCTTCACCAGCCCCGGGATCAGCACCTCAAAACCCGGAAGGTAGGGGTCATAGGCCAGCTCAATGAGCTTATCCAGGGTCAGGTTATTCGCTTTCTGAAGCAGGCGGATCGCATGTACGCCACGGAAGTTTTCCGGTGATGGCGCCATGTATACCGGGTAGTCCTCCTGCTTCGGACTGTACGCTGCGGCAGCCGTATAGGGTGTGGAGTTACAGTTCTGGATCCAGCCATTCGGTGGGTTCACCAGTCGGATAGTTTCCTCCAGCGGGTGCAGCCCGTTCCAGTCCGTTTTCGGGTTACTGCCGTCCACAGGTTTGGAGTAATCGAAAGAAGTGTCGCGCACAGGGAAGAAATTGCCGTGGTAGTAGGCAATGTTGCCGTCCGCATCGGCGTATACTGTGGCGTTAGAGGAGTTGGTGCGCATCTGCATCATTTCGTCAAACTCCTTCAGGCTACTTTTCTTGGTTCGGGTATAAGACTGGATCAGCGCCTCCACAGGCTTCCACATAAGAGCTGTGGCTACCCACTTGTCTCCGTTTTTGTGCGTGATCGGCCCGTGGTGGGTTCTGTAGGTCGTAAAGGTTTTCTCCTTGATCTGGTCGCCCTCTTTGTAGGACAGCGTAACCTCACCTGTTGTGACAGGGCGTAGCTCTTCGCCATACTTGTAGAAGAACTTACCGTCCTGCTCCACGATCGTTTCTTCAAACTCATCGATCACGTCTGCATAGGCGGAGGTATGCATCCAGCCGGTCTTCTCGTTGAAGCCCTGGTACACAAAGAACTGGCCCCAGGTCACGGCACCGTAGGCATTCAGCCCCTCCTCGCTCACGGCATGTACCTCACCGCGGAAGAAGAAGGAAGTATGCGGGTTAATCAGCAGCATCGCGTCTCCGGAGGCCGTATGCTTGCCGGAGATGGAAAAGCCGTTTGAGCCCTTTGGCTCCTCCAGAAGCCCCGGCTGCACCAGGCCATGTCCGTAGCTGTTCAGCGCCAGCGACTTGTTCTCCTCATAAAAAGCCTTGATCCTATCCGTGGAAACACTTTCGATATCGCCGCCAATAGAGCCTTCGCTGAAGTACATCGGCATCCAGGGTTCAAAGCGCGTCAGCAGTTTAGGCTTTACCTCAGGGTGGGTATAGAGGTAGTAGTTAATCCCGTCGGCAAAGGCAATACAAAGGTCCTTCAGCCACTGTGGGCTCTTTTCATACTGCGCAATGGCTTCTTCTTTTGACATGTACAGCCGTGCACGCAGGTCGCTGTAGAGCATCTCCTCCCCTTCCACTTCCGCCAGGCGGCCGATGGCCCACATATAGTTGCGCTCCACCCTGTTGAAGTCATCCTCGCACTGTGCATACAACAGGCCGAACACCGCATCAGCATCTGTCTTACCGTAAACGTGGGGTACCCCAAAGTCGTCGCGGATGATGGTGACACGGGCCGCCTGCTCCTCCCATTTCGCCACCTCCTCCGAAGAGGCTGTTTTGTTCTCCACAGAGCAGGAGAACAACAGGGAAATGAAAAGGAGTAATGGTACTGTGTTTTTCAGAAGGTTCTTCATGGGCAGGTTATTTCATTAGCTTTAAAGTGAGATAAATAAGCAGACAATTTAAGCATCTTTATTAGAAGATGCTGATAAAAATATACTGGCAGCTATGGGCTAGTAACCCTGCAGGTTCACTTCATCACTCTCCAGCATCTGCACTTTCCGGCCCATCTTTTTCTGGATAATCTTAAAATGGTGCTCATCTTCCGGCGTGATCAGTGAGATAGCGGTTCCGGTGGCTCCTGCCCTGCCGGTTCTTCCGATGCGGTGGATGTAATCTTTGGGAGAGCGCGGCAGATCGTAGTTGATCACGTAAGGGAGGTGCTGAATATCGATCCCGCGTGCCATCAGATCAGTAGCGACCAACACGCGGATCTTGCCGCTTTTAAAAAGCCTTAACGCCTCTGTCCGCGCCCCCTGGCTTTTATCGCCGTGTGTTGCCATGGCATCGATGCCGTTCTTTTTTAGCTTCGCCACCAGGTTATCTGCATTGCGGATACTGGACACGAACACCAGCACCTGCGGCATATTTTCCTGCCTGATCAGATACCGTAGGAAAGGCCCCTTCCGCTCCGAGCTTACCCTGTAGGCAAGCTGGTTTATCAGGTCCAGCTGCTCTTCTTCCCTTTCCTCCTCAACAGAGACGACTACGGGGTTGTGGAGGAGTTTCTCCTTTACCTCCTGAACATCTGTGGCCAGGGTGGCAGAGAAAAGCAGGCTTTGCCTTTTTTCGGGCAGGAGCGCAAACACCCGGTTCATCTCTTCTTCAAAGCCCAGGTGCAGCATCTTATCCGCCTCGTCGAGGACCAGCACCTGCAACTCAGAGAGCTGAAGCGCATTGTTATCCAGCAGGTCCAGCAAGCGGCCTGGTGTAGCCACCAATACCTCTGTGCCGCTCAGGGCCATCATTTGCGGGTTGATGCTTACACCTCCAAACACCGCCAGTGTTTTTACCCGGCGCGTCAGGTGCGTGCTAAAGCTTTGAAAGACATTGGCTACCTGCACAGCCAGTTCGCGGGTAGGCACCAGTACCAGCGCCTGGATGTACCGGTTTCTGGCTGGCTGCCTCCTCTGAAGCAACTGCAGGATGGGTAAGGCGAAGCCTGCTGTTTTCCCGGACCCGGTCTTAGCGATTCCGAGCACGTCCTTGCCTGATAAAATAACAGGGATTGCGTGCTGCTGTATAGGGTAAGGCTGGTCGTAACCGTGCTCCTTGATCGCTTTTAACAATGGAGCTGATAAACCGAGAGAGGAAAAATCCATAGAACGGGGCTTGGCGTGAATTATCAAAATTGAAGTGTAAAGATACACCTATTAAAGGAAATGTGCCCCCGGGATTTCAGCGCTGCTTTGAGGTTAAGCTGTCGTTGCTTTAGTAAAAAAACAAGCCATACCCCGGCAACTAGCACTGGGGTATGGCTTAAATTTTAGCTATACGTTTGTAAGCGTCCTTTATCTCATCTATTTTCTCTACTTCTTCTGCCCCTTCAAGGCCCCATAGATCACAGGACCGAAGAACCTCAGGTTCTCCAAAACACAGGTCATGCTGTAGAACTTCTGCAGGTCAATTTCCTCGTTCTCAGCCATGGCCAGTAATAGGGTGTCCAAGGTTTCGGTATATCTTTTATCGAATTCTTCTTCTGTCATTTCCATCTTGTGGTAAGGTTTAGCTGCACAGGATTAACCTTTATTCTGGCAATATAATTTCAAATAAAGAGAAAAGCGATTCTCTCCCCCACGCATGGTATAAGTGTTTTGCTGCAAAAGCACTCAGGTAACCAAAACGTGCAGCACCCGTTTCAGAACCTCAACCAGAAAGATCAGCAGAAAGTATGCAGAAACAAGAGAAAGGTACAGAAACAAACGCAGCAGCACAAAGCACAGATAAGCTGATCCGGGAGCAGCTGGTAGAATTGCTGCGAGGCGGCTTCGCCCCCAATGTCATTCTGTTGCGGGAATTTGATCATACGAAAGCAGGGATCATACTCGATGGGCTGCACTTTTCTGCCTGGATCTTACTGGGGCACATCCGGGCCA
>JAJLKL010000281.1:0-4296 GCA_033838975.1 Hymenobacteraceae bacterium
CGTGCACTTTGATGTGGAGCAGGAGCTGGACCCTGAGCACATGGTCTACCGCTTCAACCGTCTGTTGCCCGACGACATCGTGGCCAAGAACCTATACCTGGTCGCCAACGAGGCCCATGCCCGCTTCGATGCTTTTGAGCGCACCTACCACTACCACATCACTTTAGCTAAAGACCCTTTTAGAAGATACTACGCCACCTATTTGCCGCGTTCCGTGGATGTGGAGAGGATGAACGAAGCGGCCGCTGTTTTGCTTCGTTACGAGGATTTTACGACCTTTAGCAAAGTAAAAGGCGACACCAAACATTACCTCTGCAACATGTACGAGGCCGTGTGGCGGCAGCAAGGCGACGAGCTAATCTTCACCATCCGAGCCAACCGCTTCTTGCGGGGTATGGTGCGATTGGTGGTAGGCACTTTGCTGGATGTAGGCCGGGGTAAGCTCTCCGTGGCCGATTTTGAGCGGATTATCGCCAGTCAGGATCGCAGCAAAGCCAGTGGGGCGGCCCCCTCTGAGGGGTTATACCTGGCCAAGGTGGCTTATCCGGAGCATATTTTCAAGAGATCACCCAAAACAAACCCTTTATAACATGCAATTACCAGAAGACCAGAACGGTCCACATCTTAACGGCAAACACCTTCGCCCCGAAAGCTTAATGATGAGTTACGGGTACAACCCCGAGTGGTCAGAAATGGCCGTGAAGGCGCCGATTTACCAGACTTCTACGTTCGTTTTCAAGAACGCGGAAGAGGGCAAGGCATTTTTTGAATTAGCGTATGGCCTGCGTGAGAAGCAAGCAGAAGAACAGCTTGGCCTCATCTACAGCCGCCTCAATAATCCAGACCTTGAAATACTTGAGAACCGCCTCCGCTTCTGGGACGGTGCCGAAGACGCAGCCGTGTTCGCCAGTGGTATGGCCGCCATCAGCACCACGCTTTTGGCCCTGCTCAAGCCCGGCGACCTGATTCTGCATAGCGAGCCCATCTATGGCGGTTCTGATTATTACATCAAGAACATCCTGCCGAAGTTCGGTGTGAAGAGCATGGGCTTCCGTGCCAACACCCCGATGGAGGAAGTGGCACAAATGCTCGAGGACTCAGGTATGGCCGACAAACTGGCGATGGTTTACATCGAGACGCCAGCCAACCCGACCAACCATTTGGTGGATATTGAGGCATGCGCTGATCTGGCCAAAAAGCACTCCGCTGCCGACAAAAAAGTAGTGGTAGCCGTGGACAATACCTTCTTGGGCCCGGTGTTTTCGCACCCGCTCAAGCATGGCGCTGATCTGGTTTTATACTCTGCCACCAAGTACATCGGCGGTCACTCCGACCTTATTGCGGGTGCCTGCGCTGGCCCTGCCGACCTGATGAAGCAAGTGAAAGGTATGCGTACCTTCATGGGCTCCATGGCAAGCCCATGGACAGGCTGGATGCTGATGCGCAGTTTGGAGACGCTGAAAATCCGGATGGAGTGTCAGGCGCGCGGCGCCGAAGTGGTAGCTGAATATCTGAAAGAGCACCCGAAAGTAGAGAAGATTTACTTCCTGGGCTACCTGCAGGACAACCCGCAGCAACAGGCCATTTACGACAAACAGTGCAAGGCAGCGGGCTCCATGATCTCCTTTGACATCAAAGGCGGCGAGAAAGAGGCCTTCACGTTCCTGAATAACCTGAAGCTGATCAAGCTGGCCGTTAGCCTCGGCGGCACCGAGTCGCTGGCCGAGCATCCTGCCTCCATGACGCACTCCGATATCTGTCTGGCCGACCGTGCCGTGATGGGTATAGGCGAAGGCATGATCCGTATCTCAGTAGGCGTAGAGCACCCAGAAGATATTATCTCTGACATTGCACAGGCGCTTGAGAAAGTAGCTATACCTGTGGAAGCGGAGGTATAGGTATAAGCAGATAATTCTTAAAGCCCTTCTCTGAAAACAGGGGAGGGCTTTTTTATGCCTGTTTGGTTTGTGCTATACCTGATAAATCCCGAAAATCCTGACGCAAAAACCATTAACTTTGCAAGCAGTTAGTGAGGTGTACTCGTAATGGTATGGGGGAAAGGAGTCGGCTTGCCTATGGCGCGAGCGTCCACGCTCGTGTCTACTATGGTGGGGCCTCTGGCCCAATAGTATCGCTACTGCTGTAGGTATAGCATCCTGATTTGTTCTATAGCTTCGCCTGTGCGGCGGGCACTTACTTTTTTCCTTGATGAAAAAAGTAAGCAAAAAAATCAAGACGATTTTAAACTCGCTGACCGCTCAGACACAAAATCGTCGTTGGTGCACATGGCTGATGTGTTTGTTTCAGAGCTTGTGTGCAAGTATGTCTTGCTATACCTGTCAAGGGTATGTGCTACAGCGCTTTTACCTGTAGATTGGCAGTGGCAGAAATTCCCCTCTCGGGTGGGGCGGGTTAAATCAGAAGGTATAGTTAATAACGGAAACTACATAGCTGTACCTTGCATTTAGCAGCTACAAATTCCCCGCCTGGGGGTAGGGGCCCTCGAAAAAGACAAGTCGAAGATCCCGGACTTGTTTCGGGAGAGGGGTTAGGGGGATGTTAATCATTCCCGGATATTAAAACTAGAACAACAAACTTGGAAGATAAATCACAAAATACAGGCAAGGTATTCGACGCGGACGTCATACGGCGGCTCTTCACCTTTGTGAAGCCCTACCTGAAAACGTTCTACTTCATCGTGTTCCTGACCTTCGCTTCGGCTATTCTGGCTGCAGTGCGCCCTTTCCTGATTCAGTATACCGTTGACAACGAGATCCTGCAGAACGACTGGGAAGGCCTGAACAAGATGTTCGTGATCTTGGCCGTACTTTTGGTGGGGCATGCCATCGTGCAGTACCTCCATACCTATTTTGCGGGTTGGCTCGGGCAGCACGTTGTGCGCGACATCCGGGTGCAGCTCTACCGCCACATCCTCAACCTGCGCCTCAAGTTTTTCGACCGAACCCCCATCGGCACACTCGTGACCCGCAACGTGTCTGATGTGGAGACGCTCTCCGATGTGTTCAGCGAAGGGCTGGCCGCCATGATCGGCGATATCCTGCAGCTGGTCTTCATCCTCGGCTTTATGTTCTACATTGATTGGGAGTTGGCGCTGGTCAGCCTGTCCACCTTCCCGATCATGCTCATCAGCACCTATATTTTCAAGGAGAAGATAAAAGACACTTTTCAGGACGTGCGCACGGCCGTGGCACGACTTAACTCGTTTGTGCAGGAGCACATCACAGGTATGAGCATTGTGCAGATCTTCAACAACGAGAAGCGCGAGATGGAGAAGTTCAAGGAGATCAACAAGGAGCATACCCGCGCCAACATCCGCTCAGTGCTCTACTACTCTGTATACTTTCCGGTGGCCGAAATCATCGGTGCGGCAGGATTGGGCTTGCTTGTATGGTATGGTGCACATGGGGTAATTGACGATGAGGTGTCGCTGGGTACGCTCATGGCTTTTATTCTCTACATCCAGATGTTCTTCCGCCCCATTCGCATGATTGCTGACCGCTTCAATACACTGCAGCTGGGCGTGGTGAGTACTGAGCGCCTCATGCGCCTGCTCGACAGTAAAGAGATGATTCCGGACAATGGCGACTATAAACCCGAGAAGATAAAAGGGAATGTGAGTTTCAAGGATGTGTGGTTTGCCTACAAAGACGAAGACTGGGTGCTGCGTAACATCTCCCTGGATGTGAAGGCCGGTGAATCGGTCGCCTTCGTGGGGGCTACGGGCGCGGGCAAAACCTCGGTCATCAACCTGCTCAACCGATTCTACGAGATCAACAGCGGCCAGATTTTGATCGACGGGCACGATATAAAGGCGTATGATCTGAGTGTGCTTCGCCATCACATTGGGTTGGTACTGCAGGATGTATTCCTCTTTTCAGGCAGCATCGCCGATAACATCAGTCTGGGCAACAAGTCCATCACCGAGGAGCAGATGTGGCACGCTGCCGACCTGGTGGGGACCCGCAAGTTCATCGAGCGCCTGCCGGGCGGACTGCATTATCAGGTAATGGAGCGCGGTGCCACGCTATCAGTAGGCCAGCGCCAGCTGATTTCGTTTGTGCGGGCCATGGTTTATAATCCGGAGATCATTATTCTAGACGAAGCCACGTCAAGCGTCGATTCCGAAACCGAAGAACTGATTCAGTATGCCATTGACCAGCTCATGCACGGGCGTACGTCCATTGTCATCGCTCACCGTTTGTCTACCATCCAAAAGGCCGACAAGATTATTGTGATGGACCGCGGTGAGATAAAAGAAATGGGTAACCACGAGGA
>JAJLKL010000282.1:0-4215 GCA_033838975.1 Hymenobacteraceae bacterium
GTCATACCCTTACACGGAGACGCTGACCAACTTCGGCCGCTATGATAATGCGAAAGTAGCTGTTTTCGACAAGGCTGATCATGCCATGCTAAACTGGAGGCTCGGCAAAGGCATCCCGCCTCCCGCCTTTGCCTCAGGCTACTTAGAAACCTATACAAAATGGATCCAGGAGAGGTGTAAATGACAGCACTAACAGGACTCCAACAGAAAAGCCTCTCCGTTTCCGAAGAGGCTTTTCTGTACTTTATGCTTATCAGGATTACACCAGGATTCTCACCGGGTTCTCCAGCAGGTTCTTGAATGTCTGCAGGAAGGCAGAACCTACGGCTCCGTCCACTACACGGTGATCGCAAGACAGGGTCACTTTCATCACGTTGCCGATCTTGATCTCGCCGTTGCGGATCACCGGTGTCTGCTTAATAGCACCTACCGCCATGATGCAGGCATCCGGTGGGTTGATGATCGCCGTGAACTCCTCGATACCGAACATGCCCAGGTTAGAGATCGTGAAGGTGTTTCCTTCCCAGTCTGATGGCTGCAGTTTCTTGTTCTTCGCCTTACCTCCCAGGTCTTTCACCTCCGCAGCGATGCTGGAAAGTGATTTATAGTCCGCGTTACGCACAACAGGTACCAGCAGGCCTTCCTCTACCGCTACGGCCACACCAATGTTGATGTGCTTGTTGTAACGGATCTTGTCGCCTAACCAGGAAGAGTTAACCGCAGGGTGCTGACGAAGCGCCGCAGCGGCAGCCTTGATCACCAGGTCGTTGAACGATACCTTCACCGGCGATACCTCATTGATGGACGTACGCGCCTCGATGGCCTTGTCCATATCGATTTCCATGGTCAGGTAGAAGTGCGGCGCCGTGAACTTGCTCTCAGCCAGTCGGCGGGCAATTACCTTACGCATCTGCGATACGTTCACCTCCTCGTAAGACTCGGCAGGCGCGCCCGGTACGGCAGCAGGCGCCGGAGCAGCCTGAGGCGCAGCGGCTTTCTGCGGAGCGGCAGCCGGCTTGAAGTTCTCGATATCGCGCTGGACGATACGGCCACCCTCACCGGTACCTTTTACGTCGGAAAGGTTGATGCCTTTTTCCTGCGCCATTCGCTTGGCCAGCGGAGAAGCCTTGATACGGCCGTTCTCGCCTGCGCCGGTTACCTCTGTTGCTCCTGTGGCCTTTACTTTTGTTTCTTCTACTTTTTCAGAAGTGACCTCTTCCACACCGGCTTCGATCGCCTCGTCGGTCTGGGCATTTTCCTCACGCTCCTGCTGGTTAGAAGACGCAGCCTCCAATAGCGTTTTGTAGTCGGCGCCTTCCTCCCCGATGATGGCGACGATCGCATCCACTGCCACAGAGTCACCTTCGTTCACACCAGTGTACAGCAGCGTGCCGTCCTCGTAAGACTCCAGTTCCATGGTAGCCTTGTCAGTTTCTACCTCAGCCAGAATATCACCGGATTTTACTTTATCACCCTGCTTCTTCTGCCAGCTTACCAGTACCCCTTCGGTCATGGTATCGCTCATTTTTGGCATCCGGATAACAGAGGCTTTGATGTTGCTTGTATCTACAGAGGTCTTAGCCGGCGCCTCTTCCTTTGCGGCGGCAGGCTTGGTTTCCTT
The DNA here is from genome assembly GCA_033838975.1 of Hymenobacteraceae bacterium. Classification (GTDB taxonomy): domain Bacteria; phylum Bacteroidota; class Bacteroidia; order Cytophagales; family Hymenobacteraceae; genus Pontibacter. The sequence continues at coordinate 1,622 of JAJLKL010000282.1, forward strand.
CTTCTCCTCTTTCTTTTCTTCTTTGGCAGCTGGCTTCCCATTCCCTTCTACTTCGCTCAGTAAGCCGGAAATGTCTTCGCCCTCTTTACCAATAATGGCAATAACGGCATCAACTGGCACAGAATCCCCTTTTTTCGGACCAATGTATAAAAGTGTGCCATCTTCGTAAGACTCCAGTTCCATAGTAGCCTTGTCGGTTTCCACCTCGGCCAAGATGTCGCCGGAGCTCACCTTATCGCCTTCTTTTTTAAGCCAAGATGCAATCACCCCCTCAGTCATTGTGTCGCTCATCTTGGGCATTCTTATCACTTCAGCCATAAAATATCGTGTTGTTTAATCGCCCAATAGGTCTTGTATAATCCGCCCAAAATTAGATTTAAAAATATTTTATTCAAACTATATGGTTCTAATTTGTTCGCAGCGAATGCGCGGCCCCGGCTCCCTCCGCGGTTTCCTTCAAGTGCGTCACGTCACAGTACTTCTTCACAGTAAACATGCTGCCGGTGTAATCCAACTGGTACAGGCACAGATTCTGATGCAGAAACTGGTCCATGCAGCGGAGCGGATAGCGTAGCAAATTACACAGCAGTATACGCATGGCGCGCCCGTGCATGCAGATCAGGATGCTCTCCTCCTCGGGCCGGCCCAGCATCAGGTCAATGAAGCCTTTCTGCCGTTCTGCCACCAGTTCAGGGCTCTCTCCTCCTTCTATGCACACACCGGTTTGCCCGTCGCACCAGGTCTGCAGCAGGTTGTAGTAATAGGCGTCTTCTTCAGGCGTGATGCGCATGCCCTCGCGGGTACCCCAGTTGATCTCGTTGAGGCCGGCATGCTGCTCGTGCGGTATCCCGAGGTCCAGAAACCCCTGCACCGATTGAATGCTGCGCTGCAGAGTAGAGGTATAGACCTTATCGAGCGGAATGTCTTTGTACTTGCGGAAGAACAGCGCTGCCTGCTGCCGCCCCTCCTCGTTGAGGTGCGAATCCACGCCGCTGCCCTGCACAATACCCTGCAGGTTGTAGTCGGTTTGCCCGTGGCGGATAATGTATACTTTCTTAATACTCAAAATTCTTCTACTTTTGCCTTCTTACATAATTCGGAGCGCGAATTTATACATCGCAGTCTATGCACAAAAATACTCATACGTTAGAGCAGGTAAAACAGTGGTGCAAAAACACCATGATGGAGTACCTGGACATCGAAATTACCGAAGTTGGGGAGAACTACCTTTGCGGCAAAATGCCAGTGGACCATCGTACGCACCAGCCCATGGGCCTGCTGCACGGCGGCGCCTCCGTGGTACTGGCTGAGTCACTGGCCAGTATGGGCGCTGCCCTTCAGGTAGACTTAACTAAAAAGGCCTGTGTTGGTTTGGAAATTAATGCCAACCACATCCGCGGCATCCGCGAAGGTTGGGTATACGCCAGGGCAAGCGCTGTGCACGTAGGCCGCAGCACGCAGGTATGGGAAACAAAGATCACCAACGAGGCCGGCGACCTGGTATGCATCAGCCGCATGACCGTAGCCGTGATCGACAAGAAATAATAACAGAGGCTCTGGCAGCCTTGGAAAGGTATAACAATGGGTGAAGAAACCCGGCAATATAGTTTAGAGCAGGTATACAGCGCTGCGATAGCACAACGTTTGGCCATCGCTGTATGGCGGCTGCCTAACTCAGATAAGCTGCAGGCCTGCGTTTCGCTGCAAGAGCAGCTGACCGTGGGGCAGCCAGAACTGGAGGAAAGCGCTTTTGGCTTCCTGTTCTGCCCTTTTCAGCCCTCTGAAAGACATCAGAACAGCTTTATCAGGGCCGACCTGTTTTTTGAGGACGGAACCGGTCTGTTAACATCTGCTTCCGACGCGCCGCAAGCTACGCGGGAAACATTCTATACTGCGCTTGAGCAGGGTAACCCAGTAGCGTGGCATACTCCTTCTGCCGGCGCTTCACAGGCCTCGCAAACAGAGGCCGGTTTTACCGGTGCTGTGGCCCTGGCCGTGGAAGCCATCCGGAACGAGGAGATGGAGAAAGTGGTGCTATCGCGTACGGACCACAAGGAACTGCCCGAGAGTTTCTCACCGGTAGCCGCTCTCCGGGATATGCTGCAGGAGTACCCACGGGCCTTTGTCTCGCTGGTGTCTGTACCCGGAACGGGTACCTGGATGGGCGCCTCTCCGGAGATCCTCGTAAGTATAAACCAGGAGCAGGTCTTCCACACGGTGGCACTGGCCGGCACGCAACCAGCCGTAGATAACGTGGCCGATGCCATCTGGCGGCAGAAAGAGATCGAGGAGCAGGCGATGGTGGAGCGTTACATCCTGAACTGCTTCAAGAGCCTGCGCCTGCGGGAGTACACCGAGATTGGGCCGCGTACGGTTATAGCGGGTAACCTGATGCACCTGCGCACCGATTTCAAAGTAGATCTCAAAGAAGTGGATTTTCCCAGGCTTGGCAGCGATATGCTACAGCTACTGCACCCCACCTCGGCGGTATGCGGCCTGCCCAAAGCGCCGGCTCAGGCCTTTATACTGGAGCAGGAAGGTTATGACCGCAGCTACTACAGCGGGTACCTGGGCCCGGTGAACAGCGCCACCGG
>JAJLKL010000283.1:0-14345 GCA_033838975.1 Hymenobacteraceae bacterium
GCGCTGATGTACCCGTTATACTTTACTGTGTCCGGCTGTATGGTAAAAAGCAGGTGGTATAGGAAATAAAAGCCAAACGGGAGCAGGTGCAGCCATTGCCTGGCAGTATAGTGCTTGCCGTTCAGGCTCCGGAAAAGCAGATAGGTGAGGGGGCCAATGGCAAAGCTAATGGGCTCAGAAAAGTCCACCAGCGGCAGCACCCGGAACATAAGGCCCGAATAGCACAGGAAGATCTCGAGCAGCAGACAGGCAAAGCTGAACACAAGGCCAGCCAGCAGCAAGTGGTGATACGGCTGCCGGTGCGGTTTTTTTGCTAGAAAGAGCAGCGTCAGGAAAAAGCCCTGCACCACACCCACCAGCAGCACCGCTGTATACCAGTCAAACCTGAGAAAGTCTGTTACCATTGCAGCATAAAGTATAGGGCAAGATACAAATTTTTTATACCTCAGGCTTTGAAGTACTGACACAAAAAAAGACCTGCTTTGCAGCAGGCCTTTCAGGTATGTTTTGATAGCTGATGATTTAGTTACGACCGCCCCAGCTACGTCTACGGTCATTGTCCATCACAGGAGCTTCGCCACCACCCACAAACTTGCGGATGTTATAGCTGAACGTAACCATGAAATAACGCTGCAGCACGGTAGACTGCACGTCCTCGATGTAGTCAGAAGCGATGTTACGCTGGATGCTCACATTCTGCTTCAGCAGGTCGTTCACGCTCAGGCTGATTTCGCCCTGCTGATTCTTGAACACCTTTTTGCCAAGGCTCATGTTCCAGAGCAGGTAGCTGTTGTCTACTCCGGCCGACAGGCCCGAGTTATACTGGTGGTTCAATTCTGTACGGTACACGATGCCTTTCCACAGGATCCAGTTGTAGCGCAGGTTCGAGCTCAGAGTATAGTAGTTGTTGTTCTGGTTTGTGCGCAGCGTGTTCTCTACAATATTGTAGTTGAAGTTAGACGAAACGTTGAAATCGATCTTCTCGCTGATGTTGCTGCTGATGTTCAGACCTGTACCAAAGTTGATGTTGTTGGCATAGTTCACCTGGTCATCGATCATACCCGGTATTCTAGAGAAACCGGCAAAACCACGGAGGTTGATGTTAGAGCTGATGATGTTCAGCGGCTGGCCGTAGCTCATGAACGAGCGCACGTTCCAGTAACCGTCCATGTTCACCGGGCGCGATAGTCTGGCGCCGGGCTGTAGTTCAAAGCCACCAGACAGCTCTTCCGGTGCACCGTTGGTGTACACACTGTTAGCAATGTAGTTCTGCGTCATGGTACCGAACATGCCCCAGAAGAACATCTGGTTGTTGTCCGGGTTAAAGCTTCTGAAACGCAGGTTCATTCTGTTCTGGTAAGCCTGATCCAGGGCCGGGTTACCGATTCTTGGCTGCAGTGGGTTGGAGATGTCCAGCACGTCCTGCAGCTGATCCACCGACGGCTCATCCGTGTTGGTACGGTAGCTGATGTTCAGGTTTTTGGTGTTGGAGAACTTGTACTCATACTCAGCCGAAGGAAGCAGGTTGTGGAAGTTTCTGTCAAGAGAGAAAGGCCTCGGAAACTCTCTCTCGCCCTGTAAGGTAGCATACTCGTAGCGCAGGTTAGCCTGAAACCTCACCTTGTCGTTTCTGACCTGGTAGCTAGGTCCGGCACTCTGCGTAATATAGTCGCTCTTAAAGGTGTTGCTCAGCGGCCTGTTGAAGTCAGCATAGGTACCTGAGGTCTCCTCAAAGTCATAGGTTCTTTTGTCCGAGTCGTTGATACGGTTGTTGATGCTGTACTCTAACTGCAGACGGGAGTTCTCGCCAAGTCGCTGCGAGTAATCCAGGTTACCGGCCCAGGACATGTTCTCTCTCTTCAGACCAATAAACTGGTCACGGTTCACGTTTCTGTCCGGATCCTCGAAATTGTTTGTGTTCTCGGTCAGATAAGTTTCCCCGTCTGTTTTGCTGTAGCTCGTGTTAAAGTTAGCCGTAAGGATACGACCAGAGTCTCCGAAGCGATGGGAGTAAAGGATGTTGTTGTTAAAATTCAGGCTGGCATTCTCCACATTGTTTCTGTTCAGCGACTCAGACAAGATCCCTGAGTTATCCGTAGTGCTGGCTTCTCGTGTCGTAAGCGAGTTGTTATCCTGGATAGTGAGCCTTGGAGTGATCAGGAGCCGGTTGTTCTCGTTTATATTGTACTGCAACCTGAAGTTGAGGCGGTGGCTCTCCTCCACATCGCTGTTAATGCTTCTCTCATTGTACTCAAGCCCCTCATTGCTGCCGATGTAGTCACGGAAACGGAACTGGTTGTTCACGTTGTCCCTGTGGGAGTAGTTGTAGTTGCCGCTTACCTCTATTTTCTTGCCCCACATGTCGTTGTAGTTCACGCTGAAGGTATTGGTGTTGATGATACCGTTCGGCGTACCGCCACCCCAGCCTCTGCGGCCTCTCATGCCCCCGCCCGGCGTCTCACCGATAGAGAAGTCAAACATGTTGATGTTGTTGGTCAGGCCGGTAACGGTGATCCTCCGGTTGTTGTTGAAGTAGTTAACCGTGGCACCTACCATGTACCTGTCGTCTGTACCGTAGCCGGCAGACACTTTGCCCATATACCCTTGTCGGGCTTCTTTTTTAGTCCTGAAGTTCAGGGTCTTCACCCTGTTGCCATCATCAAAGCCACTGAAGGCGGCACGGTCGCTTTGCCCGTCGAACACCTCCACGCTCTCGATCATATCCGCAGACAGGTTACGGATGGCAGAGCTTACGTCCTGGCCCGTGTAGCGCTTGCCATCGATCATCACCTGGCTCACATCCTCACCCTGTGCCTGGATCTTACCATCCTGCACTGTAATGCCTGGCATTTTGGTTACCAGTTCCTCGGCGCTGGCATCCGGAGCTGTTTTAAAGGCCTTGGCGTTAAACTGAGAGGTATCGCCTTTCTGCTCGCCTAGCGGGGCACGGCCTACGATCTGAACCTCCTTGATCGCTGTGGTTTCCTCCTCCAGCGAAAGCACCCCCAGCTCCAGAGGTTTGCCCTGCAGCTGCAGGGGGCGGGACAGCTTTTTAAAACCAAGGTAATTCACCTCCAAGGTATACTCTCCCGGGGCCACACGCTCGAAACGGAACTTGCCGTCTGCCTCGGTTAGCGTGGCTGTGGTGCGGGCATCGGCTTTACGCGTGAGCACCACGCTGGCCGCCGGCAGCCCTGATTTGTCTGAAGCACTCTGTACCGTACCGGTTACACTCTGCGCATACGCAGTTACAATGGCCAACAACAGGCACATTGTGAGTAATAGTCTTTTCATGCAGGTAATAATGGTGTGTCGTTAGATACCTGTTTAGACATCCGGTTATTACCATAGTTTAATCAAGTGTAAAAAAATATATGAAAATGCTATAAACGGCAGGGGTAATTTTTGAACTTCCCAATTGAGCCATACCAAACACGCGAGCACAGGCAGTAGAGGCCATTGTTAGAGTGTCCAGCAGGACGGGTACAGGTAGCTTCTCCTAGGCTTGCAGGAAAAAAAATATCAAGGGATAAACACCGTTCAGGGGTTACTAATACTTCTAAAATGTATAAATTGTAAAGGAGCAGCAGCAAAAAAATATTCTGTCCTGAACATGCAACTTATTTGGGGTTGCATGAGTCATAGAAGAGAGCATTCCCACACTCCAGAACCACAATAAACGTAGCAGCCAGAGGTGTCCGTGTACCGCATAACGATTAGCTTTTTCAAGCGCAGGCTTATACAGCCAGCCGCGAACCTGCTCAAGCAGGGGATGACGCCTAAAAAAATGGCGGTGACGGTGGCTGTCGGCACCATGATCGGGGTAGTGCCTGCCCTGGGCGTTACGACCATTATGGGTACGGCCGTGGCTGCACGCTTCCGGCTCAACATTGCCGCTACCGTCCTGATCAGCTACCTGGTACAGCCCCTGCAGTTGCTGTTGGTTATTCCGTTCATCAAACTTGGCATCTTTATGTTTGGCCTGCAGGAGTTGCGGCTATCTGTACAGGAGATGTACACCATGTTCAAATCCGACTGGCTGGATGCCCTGAGTAAGCTCTGGGTGGCCAACCTGGCAGGTATCTCAGCATGGGCGCTTTTGGCGATTCCGGCAGGAGTAGGACTGTACTTGCTGATGCTGCCCGTATTCAAACGGGTGTTACCGGCACCTGTTGACGCGCAGCATGCTTCCTAGCTTTACTTTTTTAGCTTAGAAGGCGGATATCCGAAATACTTGCGAAAGGCATTAGTAAAATGGTTTGCATGGCTGTAACCAAGGGTCTCTGCTACCTCTACTACTGTGCTGCCGCCGCTTGCCAGGAGTTCGTGGGCATGCTGCAGGCGCAACTCCTGTGCAAATGAGAAAATACCCCTCCCAAATCTCTCCCTGAAAACCTTTTTCAGTCTAAATTCATTTGTAGCGAAGATTCTGGCTAGTTCTTTTATACCAGGCAAATTCAGGTAATGTAGCTGTAGGTACAGCTTCAGCTCTTCTGCCAGCATCTTATTCGGATTGGCATCACCGCGCTGCTGCTCCTGCTCAAGCTCGAACTGGTTTAGCTGTAAGGCCAGTAGTTCCAGCACTTTGGCCTCCATGAACAGCTTCTGCATAGGCCCCATAAACTCACAGGTAAGTACTCCCTGGATCGCCTGCTGCATTTGCAAGGTGATATTTCCATGGTTCGGGGATACCAGCATTGGCATTTGTTTGAGCATATGGGTGTGTACACGCTCTGTGGATCTACTGGTGGGTGGGCACAACCCCTTAAAGTATGACTCGCTCAGGCTGATGTGCAGGTTGTGAAACAACTGACCTTTTCGAAAAATGTGGTAGCCGCTGGTATTGTTCGTGTACAGGATATTATGCTTTGCCTGGCCCATGGTTATGTCGTGGGGGAGGGTAGAGAACCTGGTAAAAAGACTGCCGCTCAGTATAAAATTCATGTTTACCCCTGTCGGCATGGCTTCTGTGGTCAGTTCAATGTCGTTCTCTAGCTGTGTCTGCACAGCGGCCAGCGTAAAGTGCTCATGCTGCTGGTACTGCTGAAAGATCAGGCCTAGCTGAGGCTTAACTACACTTCTGGTCAGTTTAATGGCTGATGCAGCAGAGGAGGATACCTCTACCTTGTCCTCATTGGCTGCATGACTTTCCAGCATCAAATCCTGCAGCAAGCTCTCTGTCAGCCTCAGCCTCATAGTGTTCTGATATACCTGTTGACAATCCTTTTTGCGTAGGTTTTGCTCCCTATCTCGTAGCATCACCACTTCACAAGCTCCATACCTTTGCAAACGTGAACTACCGCTACTTTAAAGAGATAGGAGTTTTACCCCATTAACGATAAATATACGAGCATCATCCATAAATAAAACTATGAATCAGTTACAAAAATCCATTTACAACCCCCTTGCAAAGGACAGGGTTACTTTTCTGAAGAATGCTGCAGAGACAAGCGGAGCATATACGCTGGTGCGGGTAGAGCTTGCTCCTAAGGGCGGCAACGAATTGCACTTTCACACCACGTTTACCGAAGAGTTTGAAGTGCTGGAAGGGACCTTAAGCTTAGAGCTGGGAAAAGAGGTAATCTCCCTTAATCCAGGTGAAAAGGCAACTGCTCCCAGGTATAAGCTGCATCGTTTCTTTAACCAGGATGTAAGCCGCCCTTGTACTTTTCTGGTTACCATTCGGCCTGCCCGTCATTTTGAGGAGATGCTCCGCATTGCCTATGGCCTGATAAACGATGGGCTGACCAACAGCAAAGGGATTCCAAAAAGCATTTGGCACACAGCGCTTATGTTTGACATGGGAGAGTCTTACCTGCCGGGCATACCCTATCGCATACAGAAATGGCTAGGGGCCATACTGGCTAAAGAGGCCCGCAGACGCGGAAGGCACAAGGAGTTGGAAAAGTACTACCTGCCACAGCAGCAGGAGTTAAAAGAAAGTATGGCTGCCTAAGCACATTATAAATTTATGATCAGGAAGATTAGCATAATCACGCTGAAGGGACTGCTTGGCCTGGTGGTTCTAGTTTCAGGAGCTTACTTGTTTATGTCTTTTTTGCTGGAAAAGCGCATACAAAAAGCATATGCGGTAGAAACAAGGGAAATTTATTTCAGTGCTAATGAAGCACTGCTGGAACAGGGAAAGCACCTCTACACCATTAAGGGCTGCGAAGCCTGTCACGGGAGAGACTTAAGTGGTAAGGTCATGCTGGATGAACCGGCTGTAGGGTTCTTTGCAGGCTCTAACATCACCTATGGGGCGGGTGGATTACCGGCAGATTATAAAGAGAAAGATTGGGTAAGAGCTTTGCGTCACGGTCTGAATCAGGAAGGGAAGCCGCTGTTGGTCATGCCTTCGCAGGAACTCTATAAAATGTCGGACAAGGACATCAGTGCACTGATTGCCTATTGCATGCGCCAGCCTCCCGTAGACAAACAGGTGCCCCCGGTGAAATTAGGTCCCTTAGGAACCATACTATCCGCACTGGGGCAAATTCCCCTTATTTCTGCCGAAACCATTGATCACAACTACGCGGCACCTGCCGAGATAGAAGCTTTACCCGACGCTACGTATGGACGATACCTGGCCTTAGCCTGCTCCGGCTGCCATAATCAAAATTTAAAAGGAGGTGAGGCAAAAGTTCCCGGCATGAAGCCTTACCCGGATATAACCACTTCCGGTAACGTAGGCCGCTGGACGGAAGAGCAGTTTATCCAAACATTGCGCACCGGTCAAACACCGGAGGGCAAGCAAATGAAAAACGAAGAAATGCCCTGGCAAATGACCAAGGCCTACACCGACACTGAACTAAAGGCACTGTACGCTTACTTAAAGACGCTCTAGAACAACTACAAATGCAAGAGGCCAGCTCCTGTAGAAAAGCTGGCCTCTTGCATTTGTCATGGTGTTTATATCTTAGGTCGTCTCCAGGATCTGGAACAGCTCATCCAGCTTCGGCGTCAGGATAATTTCTGTACGACGGTTCTTCTGACGCGCCTCTTTTGTTGTGGCCTCATCCAATGGGATGTACTTGGAGCGACCGGAAGGCGTTACGCGCTTCGGGTCCACGCCTGCGTTTGTCAGGATACGGGTGATCTCCGTGGCACGCAGCACACTCAGGTCCCAGTTGTCCTGCATCCCTACGGTACCTCTCGCGATCGGCACATCATCCGTGTGTCCTTCCACCAGCACGTTCACATCCTGCTGCTCCTTCAGTACAGCCGCCAGTTTCCTCAGAGCATCCACCCCTTTCGGATCCACTTTGGTAGAGCCGGAGTTGAACAGGAGCTGCTCTGCCAGCGACACGTATACCTTGCCGTTACGCACGTCAATGGTCAGGTCTTTGTCGTTGAAGCCCAGTAAGGCTTTGCTCACCCTGTTGCGCAAGTTGGCCACCGCTTTCTCTTTCTCATCCAGAATACGCTGCAACTCGGCCAGGCGCTGCTCCCGTGCTTTCAGGTCAGCATTCAGGCGCTCGATCTGAGACTTGCTCATGCTCAGGTTCTCGCCCAACGCTTTTCCTTCTTTAAGCGCCTGGGCCAGACTTTGCTGATACTCCAGTTTCTGCTGCTCCAGCTCGGCACGCTCTCTCTCCAGGTTGGCCTTCTCGTCCTCCAGGGCTGCCAAGCGCTGCTCCAGGCTCATTTTGTCCTGCTCCAGACCGGCCTTGTCTACCTCCAGGGAGTTTTTACGGGCCAGCAAGTCCTCATACTTCTTCTTGGATACCACGCAAGAAGACAGTGCCATACTACCTGCCAGCAGGTAAATGGATGCTGTTAGTAAATTCTTCTTCATACTATACTTTGGCTAATTAATTACAAAGGGTGATGAACAAATATAGTAAATTCTCTAAAGCCTGAATTAGAAAAATCGATACTTGGACAGAGATTATTTGATAAACAGCATATGTTAATCAAACAGATGCAACTGCTCGTCGGACGGGGATGGCGCTACCTCAGCATGGGTGTGTGCGGCTTCCCAGCCCAGCATGGCCAGCTTCCGTTCGCTTCCCCAGCGGAATTTGCCGAAGCCGCCGACCTTCTTGATAACCCGATGGCAGGGCACCAGGTAGGCAACCGGATTACTGCCCATGGCCGTACCCACTGCCCGGGAGGCGTTAGGTTGATGAAGCATGTCGGCCAGGGCGGAGTAGGAGGTAAAGCGGCCTTCGGGTATGCGCAGCAAAGCCTCCCATACTTTTAGCTGAAACGGGGTTCCTTTCATGTGCAGCCTGAGCTTTTGCTCCCCAGGCATCAGTTTATGCCTGAGGAAGTCCGCTACCTGCTGGTGCAGTGTATCTACCTCGTTCACCAGGTTGGCACGGCCCCAGACCAGACGTAATTCTTCCACCGCCTGCTCACGGTCCTCATAAAAGTTAAGGTAGCAGATACCCTTAGGCGTAGAAGCCACAATGTAGTCCCCAAATTGGCAAGTGGCAAAGCTATACCTGATCCGGAGCTGATCGCCCTGCTTTTTATACTCACCGGGTGTCATACCTTCCATACTGATGAAGAGGTCGTGCAACCTCCCCGTGCCAGACAAGCCTGAAGCGTGAGCAGCCTCTGCCAGGCTTACGTTCCGGTTTAGTGCCGACTTGGCGTAGTGAAGCGTGAGGTACTGCAGAAACTTTTTGGGGCTGACACCGGCCCACTCGGTGAACACACGCTGAAAGTGAGTAGGACTCATGTGCACATGCGCGGCAACCTCATCCAGATCCGGTTGTTGCTTCGCATGATCCCCGATGTAATGAAGGGCCCTGGCGATCGTCTTGTAGTGGTTCATACTCCAAAGTACAACATTCCAGCGTTACCATCCGACCCGATCCTTGCGAATTTTATGCCTTGATCTGCGGGTGCCAGCAGAAACAAAGGCGGCAGCTTCGCCAATATCCTGTGCTGCCAGTGCAACCGGATGGCTACAAAGAAAAAGCCCTTACCAAAGCAGCTATTGGCAGCTGATTCAGTAAGGGCTTGTGTCGGTTTGCTTGATTTGTCTTATTGCTCTACGCTTTTAAAGAAGCCCTGCGGATCAGGCTTTACCGCCACCAGTTCGGCAATAAAGGCGTAGTCGATCTGTGTCAGGTCCAGCTCCCGGCTCTTGTGCAGGTACGTCCATGCCTCATCGTACTTCTTCTCAAAGTACTTTACTACGGCCGTGTTATACAGGGCAAAGGCATTGTTTGCATCATGGGCCATGGCTTGTTCGGTATAGCTCCGGGCTTTTTTAAGGTTTTTCTTCTTTTTGCTCTCCCGGTATACGGCAATGTAAGAGGAGGCTAGGTCAGAAAGCAAAAGGGAATTTTGGGGGTCATACGTCAGCGCCTTCTCATAATGCGAGATAGCCTCTGCGTTATTTCCCTGGGCCGAAGTGATCAGGCCAAACGCCCAGTAGGTGTCTTTGTTATCAGGGTTCAGGAGCCAGGCCAGGTTGAACCGGTACATGGCCGTGTCGGTCTGGCCTTCGTTAAAATACTCCCAGCCGCGCTCCACAAAGAAAGCGCTCGCTTCCTGGCGGTTGGTAAAGCTCTTGTCGCAGCTGGTCAGGAACTTCTCATCCTTACGCTGTTGCTCCTCAGTTTTCGGTTTATTGCCAAACATAGGCAGCACCAGGTCACTTTGGGGAGCAGCTTGCTCCTGTGCAAAACCGAGGGTGGTGGCAAACAAAAACGCCACGGCAGCAAATAATAATCTCTTCATGTTCAGGTCAGGTATAGGTGGGTGCCCGCAGGCACTGGGGTATAAATATACACTCAATAGTACAATGTACCAAACCGGAAGGCTCACTAATAGACTCCCTGCGGGTCGTGCTGCTTCTCCGACAGGGCGCCGATGAAGTTCTTGTCCGCAATTTCCTTGTCATGACTGATGCTTTTATGCAGGTACTCCCATGCCTTCTGATACTCGCTTAGGTAATAGCTGTTAATGGCCAGCTTGTAGTATGCATCGGCCTTGTCCGGAGATAGTTTGACGGCCTCTTCGAGCAGTTTCCTGCTTTGCAGCAAGTCCTGCGGATTGCTTTCTTCATAGAAACGCCCCAGGTGGCTCGTGGCAATATCAGTGAGCAGGCGGGGGTTCTTCTTATCGTTCTCCAGGGCGCGGTACAGGATAAACAGGGCTTTATCGTATGCTTTCTGCTGCCCGTACACCCGGCCGTAGCCCCAGTAAATGTCGTTGTTCGTGCTGTCCATCAGCCAGGCTCTCCCAAAAAGGTAGGCGGCGGAGTCAGTCTTCTGCTCATTAAAGTTACGCTGCGCCTGCAGCACATAATACTCGCTGGCCAGCTTCCTGTTCTTAAACCGCCTGGTGTTCTCCTTCAGAAATCGCTGCTGGCTGGCTTTCTGCGCAACGGTTTTCGGCGCCTTCACCGGCACCACATCGGCCATGCTGAGGGCAGGCTTAGGCTCCTGCTTATTTTCGGTAATGCCGCTTTGCGCGTTGCAGGCACTCAATCCAAGTACAACGCCTACGGCTACTATCCAGGTTCTCATGTAATAATTTAGTTTACGCTTGTGTTTGGCTACTAACGCCGGCAGAGCAGAATTAGTGTTATTTGTTTGCAGTAACAGGGGAGAGGCAACTATACCCTACCGCTACCATGGTTCTATAGCGCGCCATAACCACTTCAGTAACTGCTGTTACTGATTTAGAAAACAATTATGCGACAATTGGCGTTTTTATAATGACAGTTTACGTATATTTGAGGCATAAACAGCAGCGCCATGGGACAAGCATTAAAACTAGACGAGAGCCTGAGCTATAAATTAATTGACGACAAGGACGTGTTCATGCTCATCAGCACGGTGCGGGAGGGTATAAAGTATGCCCTGTTTCAGACCATTGCCGATAAAAGCCCCTTCAGCACCAGCGAGTGGTCCAACTTTCTGCACCTGTCGGAACGCACCTTCCAGCGCTACAAGAAAGACAAGCGCACGTTTGACCCGCTGCATTCGGAGAAGATCCTGGAGATCACACTCGTGTACAACAAAGGGGTAGAGGTTTTCGGCGATAAGGGCTACTTTGATGCCTGGCTGGAGGCAAAGAATGTGGCCTTAGGCGGTATCAAACCCAAGGATCTGCTCGACAGCACCTTTGGCATTGGCCTGCTGAAAGATGAACTGACCCGCATTGAACACGGCGTGCTGGCATGATCGTATACCGCTTAAGCAAAGGCCGCTTTGCAAATGATTTGTCGGGTAAAGGAGCAGAACTTGCCGGAGGCCGCTGGAACAGCAAGGGAGTAGCCGTGCTGTACACCAGCGAGTCGATCGCCCTCTGCACCGTGGAGGTGGCCGTGCACATGCCGCTGGGCATCGTCCCGCTGGACTATCACCTGGTCCACATCAACATGCCGAACAACAGCCTGATCAGAGAAATAAAAGATGAAGAGCTACCGGAAGACTGGCAGTCCTTTCCCCATCCGAACGCTACCCAAGTCTTAGGCGATGAGTTTGTGCTCGCCTCAGAGCATTTAGTGCTGAAAGTACCTTCCTCTGCCGTACAAGGCACTTACAATTACCTCATCAACCCACGTCACAGGGATTTCGGCAAAATAAAGATTGTTAAAACGGAGCCTTTTGACTTTGACAAACGCCTGTTTATCAAGTAGCCCTGACCTTCAAATAACAGGTAAGTATAACTCAGAAGACCAAACTTAATCAAAAAGGCGCCACGAATCTTACAACATACTGTCCCTGGCACTCCCTACTTTAACCTGCCGCGCATTAGTGCGGCAAACACAACCAAGGCAATACCTAGCGCGCCGTATAGCAGGTGCAAAAAGCTGAACTGCCGGATAACGGCCAGCTGTACCAGCAGCCAGATAACTTGCGCCAGTCCCAGAACAATCGTGAGAAGCGGGTACAGCGGGTTTTTAAAGATCCACAGGCTCGCCACTGTAAGGCTCCCTATGCCCAATACAAAGAACAGCACCAGTCCCGGGATCAGGTAAGTGTCAAAGGGGCTGTCGTAAAGCCACTGTACCGGAATTTGGAGCAGACTCCCGTCAGGCTCCAAAATCAAGGCACCGCCGCCGTACAAAGCACTTGCTCCGTTAAAAAGCAGCAGAATAACGGCTATGGTTCGCAGCATGCTATAAATTATGGGCGTTCATCCAAAAAATTAATCACCCAGATGTATACGGGGATAACGACAAAAGCCTCCTGTTGACTGATGCAAACCTACCCCGCATACGCTTCCTGACTGGTCTTGATCCTCTTTATGGACTCATCCATACTTTGCGCGCGGGATAGGAAATGGTAAAGCGCCTGCCGGAAAGCACGCTGTAGTTCAGCGCCCCATCATAAATAATATTTTCAACGGCAGCCTGCACCGGCGTATCCGCGAAGGGGGTAAAAGTGAAACTGTCAATTTCCTGGGGTGCATCGCTTTTCTTTACAGCGTACCCCCAAGCCTCAGCCGTAACTGGAGAGAGCAACAGGTCACTAAGGTTAGCAGAATCAAATAAAAACCACCATAACTTCCCGTTTTGAGGAACCCCCAAAAAAAGCCCCAGCTCCGCACCGTCCAGCCCGGTAGAGAAGCGGGAGGGGATGAGTTGCATGCGGCGGGTCTTGTCTCTTAGGCTCTGTGCCGTTTCCAGGATCAACCGGCTGTTCGGTAAGTCCACCGTTACCGGCAGGTGCTCAAAGGTCTTCAGGGAAATGAGGCCGTCTACAGGCGGCAGTTCTTTGGGCAACACCTGCATGATGTCCCACACGGCCAGCTGCGGGTGCGGGATGTTTACGCCTGCCAGGGAAAGTGTGACGCTATCGCAGTGCTCAAAGGCAACCTGCTCACCACTCATCCGGAAGGAGACGGACCGGCCATAAGGTTCCTTACCTAGAGCCGCGGCCACGGCAGGCGAAATGATCGTCTTGCCGCCACCTGAGTCGAAGAGGAACTTATAGGATTGTCCCCCGACCACCACATCTATATATTTCAGGTTCCCGGCATATTTCTTCAGCGGAACAACTGTCTGCGCTTCCGCTAGTGAGACGACGAGAAGCGCAAGCAAACAAAAGAGAAAGTGCCTTTTCATAAGAATAGACGTTAGAGGACCTGAAGGTAGCCAATGATGCTAAAGCTCATACGTAACTCCCATCTCAGCGATAGTCACCGGCCAGCCTAACGTATCCGTTATCTTCAGGCGCAGCGCCTCGCTTGACTGTGCCTCACCGTGGTTGAGGAAAACCTGCATGGGCGCCTCTTTAAAATGGCTCAGCCACCACAGCAGCTCCTCCTGATCGGCATGCGCCGACAAGGAGTTGATCTGCCGTACCTCGGCATGTACCTGATAGTAGTTACCCTGCATTTTGATCTCGGTGGCTCCGCTGCGCAAGAGGTTCCCCCGTGTGCCAGGGGCCTGGTAGCCCACCAGCAGCACCGTGTTCTTGCTGTCGCCGAGCAGTCGCTCCAGATAGTAAAGCACGCGCCCACCAGTGACCATGCCGCTACCAGCTATCACAATTTTGGGCCCGTGGGTGTCCAGCACACGAAGCGTCTGCTCATAACTGCAGATGACGTGAACATTATGCATCATGGTTCTACACTCGGCATCGGTCAGGCTGTGCCAGTCGCGGTGGTGCAGGTACAGGTCTGTCACGTCAATCCCCATGGGCGTGTCCAGGTATACCGGTATAGGCGGGATGCTGCCATCTTCCTTCAGGGTGTTGAGTAGCAGCAGGAGCTCCTGCGCACGCTCCACCGCAAAGCTCGGGATCACCAGCACACCCCCTTTCTGATGCGTATGCGTGACAATTTCCTGCAACTCCTCGTAAGGAGAGACCTGCTCATGCAGCCGGTCGCCGTAAGTGGACTCCAGCACCAAAAAATCCGCGTCCCGCATCAAGGCAGGTGCCTCCATCAACAGGGGCCGGCGGCGCCCCAGATCACTTGAAAACACCAACTTGCGGCCACGGCATCTAAGCTCCACCAGGGTAGAGCCTAAAATATGCCCGCTCTTGCGCAGGCAGAACTTGAAGTCTTCGTTGATGATCACCCACTCCCCATCACCATGCGTCTCGAAAAGGGGCATGGTGCGGTCTACGTCTTCGTTATTGTAAAGCGGCTTGGCCGGGTGGTGCCGTGAGTAGCCTTTCCGGTTGGCTTCCGCCGCATCCTCTTCCTGTATCTTGGCACTGTCGCGCAGAATGATCTCCGTTACATCGCGGGTGGGCCCGGTGGCGTAGACAGGGCCGCTAAATCCCTCCTTCACCAGCACGGGCAGGTAGCCACAGTGGTCCAGGTGGCCATGGGTCAGGATCACGGCGTCCAGCCGCTCCACGTTTACCGGAAGCTTCTGCCAGTTCAGCAAACGCAGCTGCTTGAGCCCCTGAAAAAGGCCA
>JAJLKL010000284.1:0-14252 GCA_033838975.1 Hymenobacteraceae bacterium
CCCTCGATTTTCTCCCTTGCGTCTTCCAGTGAGAGGAACCAGTTCACGTTCAGGCACTCATCCCGGAAGCTGCCATTGAAGGACTCGATAAAGGCGTTATCCGTCGGTTTGCCGGGCCTGGAGAAGTCCAGCGTCACTTTGTCTTCATAAGCCCACCGGTCCAGTGCCTTGGAGATAAACTCACTGCCATTGTCCACTTTGATACGCTCCGGCACTCTGCCGTGTTGTTGCTTCAGCCTCTCCATCACCGCCACCACCTGCTCCCCCTTGATGCCCTGATCCACCTCGATGGCCAGGCATTGGCGGCTATAATTATCCACTACAGTTAAGCCGCGGAATTTGCGGCCGTCGAAGAGCTGGTCAGCCACAAAGTCCATGCTCCAGCAGGCATGCAGATTGGAGGCAGGGACTTGCTCCAGCCGGTGGGCAGCGGCCCGGCAGCGCCGGGGCCGCAGGCTTCTCAGGTTCAGCCCTTCCAGCTTGTAGAGCCGGTGGACGCGCTTGTGGTTGTCCGGCCAGCCTTCCCGGCGGAGCAGCGTGTAAATCCGCCACATGCCGTAGCGCACCCTGGTGTGCGCGATCTGGCGCATGCGCGCCCGAAGCACTAGGTCCTTTTCTTTCCCTTTTGCCTTGTAATACCAGCCCGAGCGGTGGAACATCACCACACGGCAGGCCCGGTGGATGGAAACCCGGTAATCCGTCAGCAACGTCACGGCCAGCTCCTTTTTCTCGTCAGGCCCTAAAGCTCATATCTTTAGACTTAACAGAAAGAATACAAGTAAAACAGGTAAGGAACCACAGGCAGGATGGCAAAAATACCTTAGAGCAAATACACCTGGTGATATTGGAAAAAAGGGAGTTCCACCTGCCTGCCTCTTCCCATAGATTGAACAGTACCTAAAGGTATCTCTTGCTGGGATGACCTTGCATAAAACAATGAGTGAAATGTCAGGAAGAGCATCGGTTCCTAGTCTTTGTTCCATGTCAAAATCCCCAAGCTATGAAAGTCATCAAGCAGTCGGTTAGTGCCGACATCTCCAAAGACAAGTTTGACGCCTGCTTCTCAGTGCTTACCCAGGAGCATCGGGTGGTGGTGAAAGCCAGCAGATGTTTCCCCAACTCCCCAAAAGGTTTTGCCGAGTTCAGCAAGTGGGTAAGTAGCAGGGAAGATCCCTTAACGGAGTTGGTGGTGATTATGGAGGCCACTGGGGTGTACTACGAGCATCTTGCCTGGAGTCTCTATCAAGCGGGCCGGAAAGTTATTGTAGTGCTCCCCAACAGGGCCAAGCAGTTCGCCCAGAGCCTGGGCTGCAAATCTAAGAACGATCGGATCGACGCCAGGGCGCTGGCCCACATGGGCGCGGAAAGAAACCTGGAGCCTTGGCAGCCGATGAGCCAGCAGCTCTACCTGCTGCGTAAGCTTACTCGTGAGCATGAGCAGGTTCAGCAGATGCGCACCGAGGCCACCAACCGCCTCCATGCTGAGTCACATTCCATGCTGGCCAGCAAGAGTACCGTAAAAAGGCTCCGGAAGACACTCCAACTCTATGAGGCACAGCTACAGGCCATCCAGCAGGAGATAAGGGCCGTCATTGATAGTGATGCTTTGCTCAAGGCCAAAGTAGAGAAGGTCACCACCATCAAGGGAGTGGGGCTGCTGACGGCCGCCACCGTTATCGCCGAGACCAATGGCTTTGCCCTCTTCACCAGCCATAAGCAGCTCACCAGCTACGCTGGCTATGACGTGGTGGAGAACCAGTCGGGGAAACGGAGCGGCAAGACCAAGATCTCCAAGCAGGGCAACAGCCATATCAGGAGGATACTGCACATGCCGGCCTTCAATGCGGTGAGCCGAAACGTGCCGGTTTGCCGTGCGCTTTATGAGCGCCTGACGGGGAAGGGGAAAAAGAAGATGGTGGCTTACGTGGCCGTGCAGAAAAAGCTGCTGGCTCTCATCTATACTTTGTGGAAGAGAGACGAGGCTTGGCAGGAGGACAGATACCAGCAGCAAACAGAAGAGTGCATCCAAAGCCTGGAGGCCGGAGCCTCTCTTTCAGGTGTCAGCGCAGCTGACAGAAACACAGTAGCCCCGGCAGTGGCCAGGGCTACACAAGATAAGCATCCAGTACCTGTCGGCCCGGGAGCTCTCTTTCAGGTAAGGGAAAGATAAGAAAAATTCAACTATAATGCTTGACTTTCAAAACAGTACCTTTTTTTTCAGTACGTCCTGCAGCATTTGCTTGTCCAAACTCAGGTCCGCCACCAGCTGCTTGAGGTGCCTGTTTTCTTCTTCCAGCTGCCGCAGTTTGCGCAGCTCACTCACCCCTAAACCACCGTATTTTTTCTTCCAGTTATAGAAGGTGGCATCCGAGATGCCCATCTTGCGGCAGACCTCCGCCACCGACACGCCCGTTTCGGCCTGCTTGATGGCGAAAATGATCTGCGCCTCTGTGAATTTTGATTTCTTCATGGCAATTCGCTTTTGGTTCTATACGATTATTGCCCGTTTTCTCTACTTTACAGCGGTCCGGTTTTTCGGGGGGAGGTCAATACCTGCCGTGCGGGAGCACTTTCCAGAGCAGAAAACGCTATAGGTAAATGCACGCCAGCAGAGCCGATAAAACAAACAAAGCCCGTCAAGTTCTATACCTAGCGGGCTTTGTTATATATATTTATGTAGTAAGGCTACTACTTCTTCATAAACCGCTCCAACAACTCCACCTTTTCCCGCTCACTTTGCAGCAAACGCTCGTAAAGCTTTTTATTCTCTTCCATGACCTCAACAAGTTTATCAATAGGGTTGAAAGTAGGGAAGTAGTTGAACAAAGCTGAGTTATCATGATTGGTTACTGTATTACCAATGATATTGAAGATGGCCTCTTCGCTAAAGTTCTTGATAGCTTCAGGCTGAACCCCTAGAATCTTCGCAACCTTAGCCAGAATATCCTCTTCCACAGCCTCGCTTGCTTCCATTCGGGACACCGTCTGCTGGCTCACGCCCAGCTCCTGGGCGAGCGTTTCCTGCTTTATGCCGCGCAGCTCGCGGATGCGGCTGATCTTACGGCCAATATGTGCTGGTTTCATCGTCGTTTCCATTTACCAAATATAGCATTTTCAGGTGAGTAAGAAAACCAGGCTGGTGAGTAAAATACGCAGGCCATGGGTTCGGTACACAAGACGGAATTGGCATCTTGGGTTAGGGCCATTCAACAGGTCCTGCAATTTCTGGAAAAACATGTTGATACCTTAAGATAACAGATGTAAGCCTAAGGAAGATTTTACCACCATGCCAGGTTTACAAAGCTGCCATCCAAAAGACCATGAAAGAAAAAGAGCAAAAACCTCACCTTGGCCGCAACTTGCAGCGTGCACGCGAGATGCTTGGCATC
This sequence comes from Hymenobacteraceae bacterium, assembly GCA_033838975.1. GTDB lineage: Bacteria > Bacteroidota > Bacteroidia > Cytophagales > Hymenobacteraceae > Pontibacter. The sequence continues at coordinate 3,390 of JAJLKL010000284.1, forward strand.
AAACAAGCGACCTTTGCCGGTGTGCTGGGTAAGAGTCAGCAAAGCGTTTCGAAATGGGAGCAGCAGGAAACGATACCAGACGAGTTTTTAGAGAAATTGGCAGCAGGCCTGGGTGTAACAGCTGCATTTATCAGAAATTTCGAAGAGCAGAAAGCCATCCGCCACTTTCAACGCAGCTTTCTTACCCCCGATGCCGCTACCAGTCATCATCCCATTGATAAAGTAGCGGAACTGTTTAAGCTGCTGGTGCAAGCCGAGAAAGAGAAAATGGAGTTGCTAACCAACACTCAAAAAGCCATTCAGGATCTGGCCGACATGGTGCAGGAAGTGAAACGGCAGCTACCGACAACATAAACTTCTATATTCCACGCAAAGGCCTGTGTACGTACGGGTGTAGGAAAAAGCAGGCCTGCAGCCTAAAATGCCAGCTTCTTTCAGTTCTCTCTTTAAGATGTTTAGCTTAGATCGCTTTTTAGTGTAAAATCAATAGACGCAACAGTAAAACATTTATTTTGTCCCTCGATTACAGTGAAATTTTTAAGATAAGTAATCTAAAATCTCCCGATTACGGGAGTATGTGCGGTGACTAGATTTAAATAGCGCATGCATCTGGCAAGAGAAGTGTCACAGAACTAAAGGATCCACATATAAATCAGAAATGACTCATTACAATCAACGGTCTAGGTTAGTAAGGCAATAGGTTGGGGTTGCTGCAAACAGCAGCCTAAACCTTCTTGCATTGTAACAGCAATAGCCAACTTCATCAGATGTTTTATTTAATTTTTGTGCCTCCAGCTTCCTCGCTGGCTGATGTCAGTTGTTTCGCCTCCTGCTGTTTGAGCCATGCCGCTGACTCCTCTGGATTGAGTGTGTGGGTAGAGTCCGCCCACCGTGCCGCCTCCGGGTAAACTTGCCGGATCAACCGGAACCTGACTTCACTTTCCTGCAGTCTGCTGTTTTCCTGGTACAGACTATAACACCATCCTGCTGTGATGGCGGTTATCAGCAGGAGCATTACACCCGCCAGTATAAAGCCTCGGGACCTGTCCTCGAAGTGGTGGTGGTGTCGGACGGGCAGCACCTTGGGCAGCTTGGAGATCGTCTCCCTGAACGAGTTGATCTGTGCGTAGATCTGCAGGGCCTGCGCGCCTAGGTCGTGCCGTTGAACAAGGGCCTTCAACTCCTCAAGTTGAGTACTGTAGTCAGGTGTTCGGGCAACCTGTGCTGGAGTCGATACAGTCTGTTGTTCGAGCTTTTCCAGCCGCTTGCCCTGCAGGACAAGCACGCGCTCCACGTCGAGGAGACGTTCCTCCAGTTCCTCTGTTTTCATAAGTGAATTCCTTTTTTCTTTTTGCGTTTCTTTTTCCTGAAGTGGTAGTCACTCCTGCTTTCCGCCTCCGCTGCCTGCCCTGCGGTGGGGGCCAGCAGACCCTCAATCGGCCCAGGGGTAGTGTGGCGTGCCAGCTCTCTGCCGATAGGGGAGCCTGGACTGTGAGTGCCTGCCGCAGCCATGCCTGTCTGCTGTTTCGGGGCAGAGGAGAGCAGCAATGCTTGCCGCGCCAGCTGCCTGCTGATGCTGCCGTAGCTCAGGCTCCTATCCACGCTGGAGCCCTTGAAGCTCAGCTCCCCCACACGGAAGCTCACGCCCTGCACCTGCTGCGTGCCCCGCTTGTGCTTATAGACAACGCTGATGCCGCTCTGATGGAGGAGGCGCTCCAGCTCCTGCCAGCTTCTGGCCTTTGGCAGCGCCTGACGGATCGCGTCGTGCAGCGCGTAGCGTGCCTTGTCAGCCCCTTTCAGGCGCTGGCGGTTCACCTGCCTCTTGCCCGGGGCCAGGTAGTAGCCGTGCCTCTCGGTGAGCTCGCGGCACACCCTGGCGTTGCGCCGGTGCTGGAATTTGTCAGTTATTGTTTCCCCTTCGTAGTTGACCCGGTTGTAGACGATGTGCAGGTGCGGGTGCTCTCGGTCCCGGTGCAGGACCACCAGGTACTGCGTGTCCTGGATCTGCATCCGCTCCAGGTACTCCCGTGCCCGCTCGACCATCACCTGCTCGCTGAGCTTTGCCCGGTCGTACGCGCTCCAGCTCAGGGCGATGTGGCCCACGGCCTTCTCCAGTTCGGGATTTAGCTTGCGCTGCAGGTTGAAGTCCTGTACCATCGCGGTGACAGTGTCCGTGCGGATGCCCTCTGAGTCTAAGATCTCAGCCTCTGGTTTCTGCACTACGTAGCGCACGCAGCCCGAGAAGCTCTTACCGCTCATCACTTTTCCGATCATCTCTGCTGAGTCGGTGAAGGGTGTGGTTGATCTCATCGAGCGCCTGGCGGCACTTGCCCTGCACCGAGAGCAGGCCCTCGCGGTGGGCCAGCCTGGTGAGCTGGTTGAGGTTGTTGGCAAGGCCCGAGAGCATGCGCAGCGTGGCCGCCTCCTCGGGGCGGAGCCGCGCGACGATCGTTGCTCTCTTGGCCGCTGCCCTAAACCAGGCCGACAAGCTTATTCCCGCCTCCCGCGCCTTACCCGTGATGAGTAGCCGCTCCGTGTCAGTCACCCGCACCACGAGGATATGGCTCCGCTTCACCCGCTTTAGGGGGCGACCTCCCTGCTTTCTAATTCGGTGCGGGTCCTGTGTTTTTGCTGTTTCCATGTTACTTTTCCATTGATGTGCTTGCTACCCCCCTGCTGCGACCATCGGGAGCAGAGGGCCCAGAAAGGGTTTTTGTATGACAAAAACACAAACTTGCTCCTTACCTCTAAAAGAGGCGCCAGGGCGGCGCCCGCTCAGTGCCCCAGCCGCAGCCGGTGACGCCTGGCCCGCTGCTTCCAGTCCACGAGGTACTCGTTCACGTCCTTGTGGCCCTGGTAGAAGGCCGAGGCGTCGATGCTTTTCCCTTCCGACCGGAGGAGCTTGTCGGATAGCCGCTTGCCCGCCTCGTCGCGGTCCAGGAAGAGGTACACCGCTTTGTGTTGCCGGAGCAGCTCCAGGGTCTTGCCTGCCAGGGCTACGGAGTTGAGAATGAGGAAATTGGACCTGGGCGGTAGGCGGGGGCGCAGCTCGAGCAGGGAGAGAAAGTCCAGGAAACCCTCCAGCAGGCAGACTGACTTGGCTCCGTTGTCCACGAAGGTGATGTCCTTAGGGGAGGAGGAGCCCTTGAACCAGGCGTTGCGCAGCTCGTAGCCGCCCGAGCGGTTGGCAAAGCCCACCGCCCGGTACTCCTTTTTCCCGAGGGTGAAGCTCACCTCCTGGCAGTAAGCCTGGGCAATGGCATGGCGAATACCCCGTTCCCTGAGGTAGGCCGAGAGCAGGCTGTCCTGGCTCAACGGCCGGGCGTCCAGTATGGTGATGCCGGAGGAGGTGCCAGGCGCCTGGGCCGCCTCCGCCTGGGCGCCTGGCGCCAGCGGGGGAGTGTGTCGCTCCCTTTGAGAAGCCAGGTTTGCCTGTGAAAGGGAAAACCTCTCCGACAGCAGCCGGATCGTCCCTCGCACCTGGCCGCTGCCGCACAGGCGCAGGTCCAGGTCGAAGAGCTTGCCGCCCTCTCCCGCGCCGTGGTCGTACCAGCGGTTGAGCCGGGTGCTGACCTTGAAGGAGGGGCTGCGCTCGGCGGGGCGGAGGGGGGAGGTGTACCACCAGTCCGCCCCGCGCCTGTAGGCGGGGCGGATGCCCTGGCTGGCCAGAAATTCGGTGATGGCTATTTCGCTGTTGATTTGCTGTATGTTCATCTTTTTTCCCTTTTCAGAGGCAAGCGTGGAAATGGCCGGGCATGGGGCCGACGGTTTTCTGATGATTTGATGAGTGGGAGCTGTAAAATTTTTATTGTCAATTTTTTATACAGTAATCAAATCCTCATCACGCGAATGCGCCATGATGAGGCTGCTCATCGTTGTCATCATAATTCATCAAAAAATAAAGTATCTGATGAGTAAGTAAATGGCTGATTTACAGTTACCTGTTGTTGGTTCTAGTATCCCTCATCAAACTTTTGCCGGATCCAGTCCTGACATATGGTGTAGTAGCGACCTGTCTGGCGGATCTGGGAGGGCTCCCCCTGGGCGTTGTAGAGGTAAGTGGTGTAGCTCAGGCTATTGGCGGCTGGCACCAGCTCCCACTCCCCCTGGAGCACCTGCCGCACCTGCTGGCGGGTAAGGCGGGGCTGGTGGCGCCGGAGCAGCTCGAGCAGGTCCTTTGCTGTGAAGTGCAACTGCTCATCACCTGTGGCCTCGAAGAGCTCCCGTAGCAAAAGGAGCAGTTCTGTCTCCACTCTGTTTCGGCTGCCCTGCATGACGCGCAGCAGCGCGTCGGTTCGCAGTTGTTTTTCGGTGAACCACATCCTAGAAAGGCCTTGCGGCACGGAGAGCGGCCGCCGCAGCAGGTAGTGGAGGAAGTGGGGGATCTCCCGCTTCATCTCGTGGAGCAGGTGGATGTTCTCCTGGGCCAGCACTGGTACCTTCCGCACCCAGTAGCGTGTCTCGGTCGGCTCTATCAACAGGAAGTTCTCCTCGTTGTTGGAGCAGAGGACGAACTTACCGAAGAACTCTGTCTCCCGCCGGTCCTTTCCCTTGGCCTCAATCTTGGCAGTGCGGGCCGTACTCAGGTTCTTGATCTTTTCTGAATCCTCCCTTCGGCCCAGCAGTACCTCGTCCACGGCGATGAGGAGTACGTTCATCCAGTCGGAATTGAACTGGGAGCGGAAGTCGCTGTTGCCGTTGAAGGTTACGTTCCTTCCAAAGATGAGCTTGAGCAGGTTCAGGAAGGTAGTCTTGCCCGTCTTGCGCTCCCGGGACACCAGGCACAGCACCGGCAGGTGCTGCGTGGGGCTGCGGTAGAGGAGCGTGAGGTAATCGAGTCCCAACTCGTACTGCTCGCCGAAGATGTGGCGCAGGAAGCCCAGCGTCTGCGGGCATGGCCCCTCCCGGGGTTGCCAGTCCAGCGGGTGGTAGAGGTTGTAGAAGCTGCCTACCGCTTCCTGGAAGTGGAGGTGGCTGGGCACGCAGCAGAAGCCGTCGAAGCGGCGGATCTTCTTGATCTGCTGGCGCGAGAGGTCCTGCCTTAGCGTCTCTGCTGACCAGGGAACCCATAGCTCGGTGAAGTCCCCCTGCAGGGTAGGTTGGCGGCAGCGCTTGTAGTAGGAGGTCTGCACCCGGATGTAGCTCTCGGGCTTTTCCAGAGGGTAGTGCTCGTTTTCCATGGCGGGCGTTCTTTTCTGCGGTTAGCCCTGCTTCCTCTTTCTGCCAGCAACTTGCTGGATCGCCTCCTGCCGAATCTCTGAGACGGTTTTCTTCCGACCCTGCCGGACCCACTCCTCCAGCTCGCTTCTTCGGAAGTAGAGGCGCTTGCCCCGTTTGATGAAGGGCACTTCTCGGCAGCTGACTTTGGTATAGAGGGTAGCCACGGAGAGGTGGAGGAAGGCCGCGGCCTGTGAGACGTTAAGGATAGCCTCTGCCTCCTGCTTAGGGTGTTGCTCTGTTAAGAGCCGCTCAATGTGGCTCATCTTCTCGTGCAGCAGGCTGACGGCGTGGGGCAGTTGTTCGAAGGTTAAGTTTTCCATGGCAGCGTTTTGTTTGGTTTGTGCTGCAATGGTATGAGCTTGTTTGGATGGTTTGCAAGAAGGTAGCCCTGCTTCCTACCTGTTTCCTACTAACTGTTATAGCTTTTTTGTGTGCGGAGGACGGGGAATACTGTGTAGGTGCCGTCCGCCTGTTTCCGCACATCCAGAATGGGGGATTGGCAGGGCTTGGTGTTGGAGGAGATGATGGCGGCCAAGTAGTTCGGCGGCAGGGTTCTTTGTTGTTTGCGGTAGACATAGGTAAAGCTGGCCGCTATCCATGCCTCCAGCTCGCCCTTCAGACAGCCCACCAGGAGATTGGCTTCGTAGAGCTGCTTGAAGGCGTCGGCCAGCTGGTTGCCGTTCCCGTGGAAGAGCAGGGGAGAGGCGGGGATTTGGTTTTCCTGCAATAGGGGTAGTAGTTGTTGCTGGTCATCCGGGGTAAAGTAGCCTTTGAGAATTTCAAAGAGCTTTTCCGGGACCCCGGCTATGAAGCGAGGGAAACCTGAAACAGATTTGGTAGGGGCTGGGGCTTCTATGACAGGCTCCTGTATGTCATTTGCAGGTAGCAATCCTTTTATGTGTCGAATGAAGTTAGCCAGCAGGGATTCCCGCAGCTTGATTGACTCGCTTAAGTCATCCACCAGCTCCTCTCGAACCTCTATGGCAGAATGACTGGACTGCAGGTTACGCATGACAAACAGGCTCTGCAGACTGAGCTGGTGCAGGAAACCCGCCGGGTAGGCTTGCCCATAGTCAAAAGCATGGTTGTGGAAGTTGATCCAGAAGATCCTGAACCGTGCTTCTATCCCGATAGCTTGCTCCAGGACTAGTTGCAGTTGCAGGTGATGGAGGGGTAGGAGGTCCAGGGTAGCCATTTGGAAGAGGAGCCTGAGTTCGCTTTCGAAACTGGCCGCATCGTCGTAATGCGTCTCGTGCCTGATGTCGTAGCTGGTCACTTCTTTGAGGCTGAAAGGACCTACAGCGACCTTACGCTGGATCAGGCGGAGCTCAAAAGTCTGCAGGCAGGTCAGAAACTTCTTCAAGTGCTTCATGTCGTGAGCTTTTTAGGCGATAGGTTTCTACATTATTGAGTCTTCTTATTTATGCTTGTAGGAATGCTATGTATTTTACAATTAGAAGAGCTTCATGTGTTCTATAACTATGTATAAAAGATAAGAACCGACACCGCTTATGAAGTATAATATAGCTATCTGTAACTAAAAGTACAAGACACTACCTCCGCTTTGTATTTAACAAGCTTCTGATTGTTAGGCTTCAATGAATAACCCAAGAGAGTGTTCCTGCTCCACCTGTAGGATATTATCTTTCAGCATGCAGAAAGAGGGACCTGAGCAAGGCGATTTATTTTCTGGTACCATTGGGCAAGTTTTAACAGTAGCTTTTGGTCTATTGTATTAACAGATCTTTGTTTACCTCATGCAGTAGGTCATCATGGCCATTCACCAGCGGGTCGTACCAATCGGCTTTTTGTTGTGCCCACGCAATCCATGCCTCGAGCCCGTCGTTATGGGCAGTAGTATTGTTAGCTTGTTGTTCCACAGCAGCTATATAATGCCGAAGCATTTGTACTTCATGCCACCGCTTTGCCTGCTGAAGCAATTTCTTGAAATTTACTAATTCTAGCTGTTTACGAGCCTCCTGTTCCTTCAGGATTCGCTCCTTTTCAAGCCGAGCCTCTTCCTCTCTCTGATTTATCAGCCTTAGCTTTTCTTCCTTCTTAGCCCTCAACTCCAGATAGGCAATTATATTGGAGAGCCTGCTCTCCAGTGGTAACTTGCCGTCTTGCCACTCTACGCCATTCCAGGTCCTGCCAACTCTAAGTACCAGCAAGCCTGTGGGGTAGTAGTCATAGGAGTAATTCCCTTTTTTGATTTCATCTGACCTCTTAAGCTTTTCTCTGATGGCAATCTCAAACTTCTCCTCCCGAATACAAATATTGCTTTCAAAACTGTTTACTTCCACTTTGTGACCTCTGGCTTTTAAAGCCTTGATCAAAGTGTCCATCAAAATCAGCGTACGTGTGAGTTGTTGCTTCGAAACCTTAACATCAAGAAAGCCAAAATGTGGGTTGATCAGCCCGCTTAAACGGTACTTTTGGCTGCGTTCCTGTATGTTGGCTTGGAATGCAGTGATAAGCTTATCAGGATTGGTTAGGCGAGAAGGGACCTGTAGTGCATGCTTCAGGTCCTCTTCAATTTCCTTTTGCAGCTGTGCAAGAGGAGAAAGCGGTGCGGGTGCTCTGGGCTCTGAGAAGGCTGTAAGGTCTACTTCCTGAGCAACAGTATCATTGGCAGGAAGTGCCGGAACCACTACTGTGCCGTCACGTCTGACCTTTTGCCAGTACCCAAGTTTGGGTGTTGGAATCTGTAGCTGTTTGCACAGTTTTCTTAGCTCGTATTCTGTGATGCTATATTTTTTAGAGAGTGTGGAAATGGGGATTGACCACACCTGCCTGTGTAGTTCCTGCCGGCCAATTACTTTCTTTTCCATGAGGCTTGTTTTACAAATCTGCCTCCGAAAATAAGTTTTTATTTGACATTAAAGTCTTTATGGGGTGTATTGGCTTTTGAATTGTATGAATGTAGGCAAGCCTTTTTGAACAAATGAGGAGAGGTTGTTCAAACCTTTATGTATTCAACCAGGAGCACAAAGGTGGACCTTGTATACTATGTAGCTCTAATTCTCACTGGGCAGGATGATGCGGTCTAATTTGACAATGACTAAGGTGTTCTGACCAGCTTTGGCTTCTTTAGCATTTACTTTCCGATTTGGTTGTAAAGTTTGCTAGAGCTTATAAACCCTGTAAAACTATTCCTACCAAGTCAGAGGCTTCTAACAAGTAACAACTGAAAAATGAAAGCGGCAGAGAACAACTACTTTCTCTATTCTGTTATAGACAGCTTTATGGTGAAGATTTAGTAATCATCAAAAATGTTTTAGAATATCTATTATGTACCAATAATAGATATTATTGGTACACATCAGCCTTCTTATGTACCAAGAACTAGCATTCCTGGTACATACCAACTACTATACGTACCAATAACCAGCATTCCTGGTACGTATTAAGATTTTTGTGTACCTATAACTGGAGTGGTGGGCGTATACTGCTCCTTAGCATTTACAAATATTTCGATAAGGGGTAGGTTCAGGTAGTAATTGCTCGTGCCTACCTTTTCTTTTTGTAGCAATCCTAAATCAGCAAGCGCGTTCAGGTACCGGGCAGCGGCTTTGCGCTCCAGCATGAGGTCCTTCATCACAAACTCAATTTTGGTATAGGGATGCTTAAATAGGTTATTGAGCAGATCCTGACTATATATTTTGGGCAGGTCAGTACGAATTCTTTTTTTGTACTGCTGCATGAGGAGGTTTATGCTTTTCACCATCTCGATGGTCTGCTTGGCAGTTTCTTCCACTCCTTTAAGCATGAACAGGAGCCATGCCTCCCAATCGCCTGTATCACGTACCTGCTGCAGTAGGCGGTAATAGTCGGCCTTATTTTCCACCACATAGCGACTGAGGTATAACACAGGTAGTTGCAGCAGGTCTTTGCACACCAGGTACAGTATGTTGATGATACGTCCGGTGCGGCCGTTCCCGTCATAGAAAGGATGGATGCTCTCAAATTGGTGGTGGATGATAGCCATCTTGATCAGCGGATCGACATCCGATACCTCATCATCATTAATATACTGGACGAGGTTATGCATTAAGTGCTCTATCTGGTCTGGGTGCTGCGGTGGTGTATAGACAGTTTCACCCGTTTTGGCATTTTTAAGTGAAGTGCCTGGCAGCTTACGCAGGCCAGCGTTGTTCTGCTCAAGTTCCTGTTGAATCTTAAGGATATGGCTTAAGCTTAGAATTTTATTCGTACGCACCGCCTCAAATCCTTCTCGTAAAGCAGTGGCATAGTTCTGCACCTCTTTTGTAGCAGTGCTTAGGGCGTAGCCTGCCTGCAGTTCGGCTTTGAAAAGCTCATCCTGGGTGGTAATGATATTCTCAATGGCCGAACTGTCCCTCGCTTCTTGTAGAGTAAGCGTGCTAATCAGTATCTGTTCATTGGGAATAGTTGCTGCCACTCCCTTCAGCTCAGCTAGATAGCGGTGGGCTGTCGTAGCCTGTTTTAAAACGGCTTTTGTCTCTACTTCAACAGGAACAGGTAAATTAATTGGCTGCCACATGGCTAAAAGAGAAAATAGTGTTCTTAAATAAGGTGACTTACTTTAATCCTTTTATACTTTTTGCCCATGCCAAGCGCAATGGCAGTTGGGTTCTTCAGTAAGATCTCGCCCTTTTGAAGTCCGGCTATGGCTTGCTTTATCTCCTGGAACTCGCCGCCTGATACTCCGAAAAGATCCTTTATAACCCCATCGTTTATGGACTGCTGCTTCATGATGAGCGGGTATTGCGCATTGGCGTAAAAGTCAAAGTGCTCGCTCTTAAAGCTGTCCATGTTCTGAGTTGCTAGGATAATACTTAGACCTTTGTTACGACCAACTGCTATCAGGTCACGGAGAGGCTTATTATCGAAACCCAACATATAATGCGCTTCATCAATAATGGTAAAATGGCGAAGTTCTACCAGATCATTCTCAACTGCCTGCTTGGGAAGTTTTTCGTAAAGCGTGTTGAGCTTAGAGATAATAAAGTAAACGATAGCTTTGGCAATAGGTCCCTCCTTTGGAAAGCCATCCATTTTGATAATCAGGCTTTCCTGCACCAAGTTAAGCCTATCCTCTTTTATGAAAAGGTTACTTCGGATCAGTTGTTTCAGCACAGAGCTGATACTGTCATCCTCGTCCTGCTTTTTGTCGGGGCGCAGGCTATTGTAGGCTTTTAGAATCTGCTCAAAATCAATGGGCGCATTACCATTCAGTTTGTATGCTTTGATGATAGCCTCTGCCAAGCGGTTGTTCATGTTGGCGCTGATACGAGCGCTATCAATGGCCATCAAGGCATTGGATAGTTCGGTAGAGTAGAGGTTGATCTCATTTTGTGTCTTACCCCTAAAATCTTTAAAAGGATTGAAGGGTAGGGGAGATACGATAGGGTCCAGGATAGCTGTTCTGTCTACCTCAAAAAGCTGCAGCCAATCATTGTTGGCTGGGTCTGAAAACTCGCCTTTATAGTCGAAGAGCAGGAAATTAACCGGATAAGAAGTATCGATGGAAATAGAGCGGAGCTCGTGAATTAACACTGCTAGTGTATTAGACTTTCCGGAACCGGTAGTGCCAGCAATCAGAATTTGCGTATTGGCGATATTGGTTGAGTTAAGGTCCAAATGCGCCTCCAGGTCGTCCTC
>JAJLKL010000285.1:0-2218 GCA_033838975.1 Hymenobacteraceae bacterium
GCCACGCCCGATGGGCAAGATCTACCAGCCGGAGGTAGCGGCAGAGGCCATTGTGTTTGCCGCCGAGCATGACCGCCGCGAGATCTATGTAGGGTACCCAACAGTGCAGGCCATTGTGGGAGACAAGATAGCCCCTGAACTGGGCGACTATGTGATGGCTAAGAACGGCTTCAAAGGGCAGCAGACAGACGAGCCGGAAGACCCGAACCGCAGGAATAACCTGTGGGAACCTGTACCCGGCGACCACGGCGCGCACGGTAGCTTCGATAAGGAGTCGACCTACAACAGCCCGCAGCTCTGGCTGACGATGAACCGCAACAAACTGATAGGCGGTGCCCTTGCATTAGGAGGCCTGATTTTAGGTGGTATACTGGCCCAGAAGCAGTTGCTTGTCGGACAAGAATAACCCCCTTCTGAGCCTGCTGCTTCCAAAGCTCTCTGCTCAACCAGGGAGCTTTTACACTTTCTGCCGGTTTCACCTGCAACCGCTTCCGCTGCGCAGCGTGCCAAACCCGCAACGGCCTCATACCCGTAACACCGATTTCAGCAGCGGCCTATACCTTCCCTCCTGCTCCTCAAGGCCGCTTCACCCTCGCCCTTTTGTCACCCTGACAGAACCTGGTGGGCCTGTAGCGAAAACCCCGGCCTTCGGGGCAGGGAAAACGACCGGGAGGTCCTTTAGCAGCCGGGCAGCGTTGTGTCGCTCCGGACTTAAGGGTGCGATATACTTGCCCTGTTTCTCCCACCAGTAGAAAAATTCAGCCCCCGCGTTCCTGTTTTGGGAAATTTAAATGATATATTGCATGTTCTGAATATTAATACGCATCCCCTTTATCTATTTACTTTCTGGTAAACACCTGCCACAGGTAAGGGAAACCAGTAAATTTTTATTTGAAAAACGTAACAAAAAGAACTAGTTAATTATTTGTCAGTAAAACAGATAAAGCACCTGAGCTGGTGCACCTTTTGATCAGTATATGCGAATCACTGTTACTTTAATTTAGCCAGGAGGAAGAGGTACGGATGCACTTGTTTCATGACTATCTAGCCTACGGGATAGACTCACACAAGAAGCTTTTACACAGTAAATGGACACGCCCCATCAGCCACACAGAGCTGCGCGAGGGGCTACAACACCTGGTGGAGGTCATCTACAACCATGAGATAAAACTGTGGCTTCATCACAGCATGGTGCTCGACACCCTCAGCATGCAGGACCTGAACTGGCTGAAGGAGGTGCTGTCGCTGCTACTGGTGCAGAGCAGCCTGAAGCAGATGGCTATAGTAAGCGATGAGGAATCTGATCAAAAGCGTGTAGGCGAGTCGCTGCGCGAGAAGTCCTACCGCATTTTTGGCAAAGGCGTTCTGGTGGAGTTCTTCCCCAACACAGGACTTGCCACCGCCTGGTTGCTGCCTCACCTCGTCAACTACAGGCTTCCGCGCATCGACGATGCCGCCGCGCAGCGCACCGGCTTTTAGGAAGCTCAGGTGAAAAGGGACAAATCGGGGCAGCCGTTGCTACACTCCGATGTCCTCGTTCCACAGCTCCGGCTTTTCCCGGATAAACCGCTGCATGAGCTGGTAGCACTCCTCGTTGCCGGCAACAGTTACCCCCACTCCTCTGGACTTAAGCAGCTCCTCCTCGCCCATAAAGGTCTTGTTCTCCCCGATGACTACCTTGGGGATACCATACAGCAAGATGGTGCCAGAGCACATGGGGCAAGGGGAAAGGGTGGTGTACAAGGTGCACTCCCTGTACACCGAGGCTGGTTGCCTGCCGGCGTTTTCAAGCGCGTCCATCTCTCCGTGCAGCACCACGCTTCCCTGCTGTACCCGTTTGTTGTGCCCCCTGCCAATGATCCGGCCCTTATGCACCAGCACAGACCCAATCGGGATCCCTCCTTCTGCATAGCCCTTTCGAGCTTCCTCCAAGGCCGCCTGTAAAAACTTGTCGTTGTCTTCCATGAAAGATTCTTTTGTGCCTTTCTCTTTTACAGCCCTATCATACTGTAGATCCCGGGCAATGGTTAAGCTTTCACAGAAACCTGGGGGCAGCCTTCGCTCAGGCCGGATATTAAAAAATTTCATGCACAGACAACCCCCTGCTCCTTCTCCGCATCATGTGGATGTTCGGGCACGTTGTCAGCAGCCTGATGGGTTGCTGCACCATTGATTAGCTTGTCGAGAATACGCCCGCTCCGGCGCCTGTTTGTCTGGA
>JAJLKL010000286.1:0-2557 GCA_033838975.1 Hymenobacteraceae bacterium
GTGGTGAGAAAAGATGCTACGGTTACGGCAGATTAGGCAGTATTCTGAAGCAGAAGACTAACGAAAGTTTGAGAAGTGGCGGTACGGGTTATTCGAACTCAGTACCGCCACTTTCTTTTTTACACGGCAGCACCAACCCACAACAGGGCTAGTCTTTGTTACAGGCTAGCATGGGGAAGCTATTTTCATAACAAATGTGTATCTTTCTAAACAAAGCCCAAAATACTCATATACAACCCTTAAGCTTCAAGAACTATGACCCTTTTCAAATCAGCAGTCCGGGCAATGGCCGTCTTGGCGCTACCCGCCCTGCTGGCCTCCTGCCAGGCGACAGGCGATGACACCACAGACACCACCTATGCGCTTCTCATCAAAAATGCCCGCGTGGTTGACGGCACAGGAAGTGCACCCTACGTGGCCAACCTCCTGATAAACGGCGACTCCATTGCCCTGATCGACAGAGACACCACCAATACCTACACCGCCACCAGCACCATCAATGCACAGGGGATGGTGGTGAGCCCCGGCTTTATTGATACCCACGCGCACGGCGACCCCCTGGAAACGCCGGAGTTTGAGAACTTTCTGGCCATGGGCGTCACCACCATCTGCCTGGGCCAGGACGGAGCCAGTCCGGGCGAGAAGGACCTGCGGGCCTGGATGGACAGGGTTGATCAAGTAAGGCCCGCCGTCAATATTGCCATGTTTGCCGGGCACGGAACCCTCAGGATGCTGTCGGGCGTAGGTTACGATTCTATACCCTCTGCAGAAAATTCGAAAGCTTTGGACAACCTGCTAATTGCTGCCATGGATGCCGGCTGTTTCGGCATGACCACCGGCCTGGAGTATACCCCTGGCTACATAGCCGACAGTGCCGAGCTGAACCGTCTGGCCAAAATCGTGGGAGAAAAGAACGGCCTGATCATGAGCCACATGCGCAATGAGGACAATGATGCGGTAGAAGCGTCTATCCGGGAGCTGCTGGAGCAGGGAAGATACTGCCCTGTACAGGTATCCCATATAAAAGTGGTGTTTGGCAAAGGCGAGAAGCGGGCACAGGAGATTCTGCAGTTACTCGATAGCGCCAGAACCAGCGGCACCCAGGTAACAGCCGACTTCTACCCTTATACCGCCAGCTACACAGGCATTGCCATCCTCTTCCCGGAGTGGGCCCAGAAGCCGAACGACTACCAGCAGGTACTGCGCACCAGGCGTGCCGAACTGGGTGAGTTCCTGCGGAACAAGGTAAACCAGCGCAACGGCCCGGAAGCGACCTTGATCGGCTCAGGTCCCTACAAAGGAAAGACGCTGGCACAGGTGGCCAAGGAGCTGGGCAAACCGTTTGAGCGGGTACTCATGGAGGATATCGGGCCGTATGGGGCCAGTGGCGCGTACTTTGTGATGAACGAGCCCCTGCAGGAGGCGCTGCTAAGAGACCCGCACGTGATGGTGTGCACCGACGGCAGCCCTACCATGCACCACCCCAGGGGCTACGGCGCCTTCGCAAAGGTCATCGAGACCTATGTGGAGGACAAGAAAATGCTGACACTGGAGGAGGCCATCCGGAAAATGACCGGCCTGCCGGCTCAAACGATAGGCCTGCCAGACCGGGGTGTCATCCGGCCCGGCTACAAAGCCGACCTTGTGGTCTTCAACCCATCAGCCGTAAAAGAAAACGCCACCTACGAAAATCCGCGGCAACTGGCCACCGGCTTTAGCTACGTGCTCATGAACGGGAAAATTGTAAAGGAAAACGATACCTTCAGCGAGAACAGGCAGGGTCGTGTGCTAAAAAAGAACCAGCTGTAAAGGTATACGGCAAAGTACAGCTCTACCCTTTATTCAATCCACCGGCGCAAGGCCCGCATCGTCACGCAGATGGTGCGGGCTTTGTTTTTACCCTGCCCCTGTACTGTTTGGAAAGTCTTTTAACAATGAAGCGGCTAAACCGTTTTATCTTGTATGAAGCGCAGACAAGTCTTTATTGTGGCTGGTGTTGTTATTCTGGCGCTGGCAGTTTTCCTCTCCTCCAGGCTAGGTGCCGAGGAGAGTGAAGAGGGGCCACCTCCTGAAGACAAGGTATACGTAGAGGTACGGCGTGTAAACCCTGACACCGTACAGAGCTATGTCACGCTCACCGGCAGGGTGATCCCCAAGGACCATATTGAGATCTTTGCCGAGGTCGGAGGCATCTTCATCGACAACGGTACCCCCTTTAAGGCAGGCTATACCTTCCGGAAAGGCGAAGTGCTGGTGCGGATAAATGCCGAAGAGGCCGAGCAGCGCCTCATCAGCAACAAAAGTGGTTTTATGAACGTGCTGGCGCAGGTAGTGCCGGACCTTAAAATCGACTTCCCGGAGATCTTCGAGCCCTGGCGGGACTACCTGGTCAACTTTAACGTGAATGCCCCCCTGCCCCCCCTCCCGCAGGTTAACACAGAGCGCCAGAAACTCTTCCTCACGGGCCGCAACGTGTACAGCCAGTACTACGCCCTGAAAGAGCAGGAAGCACAATTACGCAATTACATCATTCGTGCCCCCTTCGACGGCACCGTTA
>JAJLKL010000287.1:0-4269 GCA_033838975.1 Hymenobacteraceae bacterium
TTCACTGCCTCAGCTCAGGTCAAACTGCCGCAGGCTAGCCCGGAGGCTTTTGTAAAGCAGACGATCGGACTGACGGATGTTTCTGTCAGCTATCACGCCCCTAGTGTGAAGGGCCGCCAGATATTCGGATCGCTTGTACCCTATGGCACCCTGTGGCGTGCCGGTGCCAACGAGGCCACGCTAATTACCTTCACAGACGAGCTTTTTCTCAACAACGAGCGTGTGCCTGCCGGCACTTACTCCTTTTTCATCTTCCCGAAAAGTGATTCGCTGTGGCATGTGGTGCTGAACAGGGATACCACGCTCTGGGGACTCGAAGGTTATAATGAGCTTGATGACGTGGCCTACCTGGAGGTAAAGCCGCAACAAACTTCTTTCCACGAAACCATGCAGTTCTCCTTCTCCGACATCAGATCAAACAAAGGAGTGCTGAACCTGGCTTGGGAAAACAAGAAGATTACCCTCAATATTGAGACGGAGGTCGAAAAGAAAGCCCTGGCGAATATAAAGGAGGCCCTGGAGGCCGCCAGCCCGGATGACTGGTATGTGTGGGCTCAGTGCGCCGAGTATATGCTTCCCCGCAAGGAACATCATCAAAAAGCACTGGAGTGGATCAACAAGTCCATCGCTATCAAGGAGAACTTCTACAACAGCTGGATAAAGGCAAAGCTGTATGCGCTCAACAAAGAGTACCAGGTGGCAGCCAACTTATCGCAGAAGGCCATGCAACTGGGGAATACAGAGCCGGAGTCTTATAAGACCTATGCCAGAGAGATCGAGTCGGCCTATAACAACTGGAAAAAAATACGCTAGAGCAACAGAAATAGAGAGGGAGCCGCTAAGGCTCCTTTTTATTTAGAACTTCGCCACGAAGCGCAGGTTTAGCCTGCGGCCCGTCAGAAAGTTAGGCACCGCGTAGGTAAGGCCGTTCACATCCTGCACATAGGTATAGGAAACGCGGTTATTGGCATCGATCAGGTTCAGGACTTCCAGCCCGATCCAAAGGCTCTCCAACGAAACCTTGCTTCGCTCCACCAGCTCACTTTCCAGCACGATCACTTTTGAGAAGCCAATGTCTACGCGCTTGTAGGATTTCCCGTTAAAGGCGTTGCGGTAATCAGGCTGGCGCGGAGGCCCAAAGGGCAGGCCGCTGCCATACACCAGGTTCAGGTACATCCGGATGGTCGGGTTGTCGGGCAGATGGTCCTGGAAAAAAACGCCCAGGTTCAGCAGCTGGTCTGTAGGGCGGCGAATGTAGCCAATGTCCTCTCGCCCTAAAACCTCTCCCTGGCTGTTGTACACTGTCAGCGAATCACCCTGCAGGTTTTCCTTTGTCTGCAGTAGCCCCAGGCTCAGCCACGACTCAGAGCCAGGTATAAACTCCCCGTTTACGCGTACATCGAAGCCGGCTGCATAGGCCTTAGCATTGTTGCGGGCATAGTAGCGCAGGCGCACATTATCAATGTCATAAGGGATGACGCGGGTCATGTGCTTATAGTAGGCCTCAGTGGTCAGCTTGAAATCCCGGCCCCAGGCTTGGAAAAAGTAGTCGCTCCCGACGATGGCGTGCAGCGACCGCTGCGCTTTGATGTTCGGATTCAGCTCCCCTTCAAAGTTGCGCAGTTCCCGGTAAAGTGGCGGCTGGTAGTAGAGCCCCACTGCCGCTTTGAACGAAAGGTCCGGGTTTTGGCGGGTGATGAAGGAGTACTGAAGTCGCGGGGTCAGGGTGAGCTCCTTGTTAAAGTCCCAGTAGCTAGCCCGCACGCCGTAGGTGATCGTTTTGAGGGAGTCCAGCTCATAGGTATGCTGCACGTACCCATTGTAGCGCAGGGTGTTCAGATCCAGGTCAGTTTGCAGGTAGTAAGCGGGCGTTACAAAGTCAGCAGAGTCTGTAAAGCCATACTCCGACAGCTTATCCTCTATCCGCTCCAGCCCTGCCTTTGCGCCAAACTGTATGTTGCTGCGCTGACTCAGGCTCCAGCTGTTGCGCACCTCTGCTGTGAGAAACCGAGCCAGCAGTGTGTTGCGGGCATGGTCGAACTGGCTGCCCACTCCCCTTGTGCGCTCCGCCTCGCCCAGGTTGTTTGAGTTTGAACCAACATCACTCAGGCGGTACCCAGCCTCCAGATCCCGGAACTCACGCTCCCGCGACTGTACTCCAGACAGTATCAACTCTGATGAAAAATCATTTGTGAACCTGTGGCTAAGGTTCAGGCCAGTTTGGAAGGTACGGTATTCCATCAGCTCCTGCCCGTCGAAGGCCACGTAAAGCCGAAGAGGCGCCTGCTGCGTCCCGAACGTAGTAACGCGGTTTTCAGGCACCACCAGGAAGTTGTTCTGCGCATAGCTGGCCAGCACGCCCAGCACAGTACGCCCCCGTTGCAGCGTATCCTTGCTGAGGTCAAAAGTAACGTAGGCCTGGGCATCCGAAAAGTTTGGCCGGTACTCCCCATCTACCTGTAGCCCCTGCAGCATGTATTGGCCATTCTTGTGGCGCAGGCCCAGCAGGTACGAAACCCGTTTGTCTTTGGAGGAGGACTCCAGGTGCACGGAGCCGCCTGTTAAACCTCCTGTAACCGAAGCGGCAAACTCCTTCGGCTGCTTGTATTGTATGTTGAGTACCGACGACAGCTTATCGCCATACCTGGGCTGCCATCCACCTGAAGAGAACTCAATGTCGCTGACCAGGTCGGGGTTGACGAAGCTTAGCCCTTCCTGCTGGGCAGCAGTGATCAGAAAAGGCCGGTAAATCTCGATGTTGTTGACGTAGACAAGGTTTTCGTCGTAGTTGCCGCCTCGCACCGAGTAGGTGCTCGACAGTTCATTGTTGCTTGTAACGCCGGGCAGCGTCACGAGTAGCTTGTTGAAATCCCCGAAAGCGGAAGGAAGATTTCGGGTCAGGCGCGGGTCGAGCTTGGTCACGCTTACCTGCTCACGGGTGTCATCCCCGTTTTTGCCCCGTACATCCACCACACCGAGCTGCCGCGGGTCCGGCTCCAGCACCAGTTGCAGTTGTAGTGTTTGATTTGGCTGCAGGCGCAACTTGCGCTCCAGTTCTTTGAATCCCAGGTAACGCACCAGCAGCACCAGGTCCTGGTCGGACGGCACCCGGAGTTCAAAGGCTCCCTGCACGTCTGTCTGTGTTGCCTTCGTAGTGCCTTTGATGCCCACAGTGGCAAGCTCCAGCGGCAACTGATCGCTGCTGAGCACACGACCGGTAACAACAGCCTGTTGTGCTGAAACACCTAACGGGAGGAGGATAAGCAGCCATACCGATAGATATTTCAGCATCAGGCAAAAGGTTCTATTTTAAAGTTGATGTTTTAAGATCCGCGATCGTTTGAATCGGGTCAGCCGCTGAAAAAACGAAGCTGCCGGCTACCAGTACATCAGCCCCCTTCTCCAGCAGCAAAGGAGCGTTATCCTGGTTCACGCCACCGTCAATCTCGATCAGCGCCTGCGAATTGCGGGAAATGATCAGGTCTTTCAGCGCCTCGATCTTGCGGTACGTATTCTCGATAAACTTCTGTCCGCCAAAGCCAGGGTTCACCGACATCAGACACACCAGGTCCACATCCGCGATGATGTCATCCAGCAGCTGCACAGACGTGTGCGGGTTCACAGCGATACCAGCCTTGGCACCGGTTGCTTTAATCTGCTGCACAGTGCGGTGCAGGTGGTTACAGGCCTCGATGTGCACCGAGATAGTGTCTGCGCCGGCAGCACGGAAACGCTCGATGTACTGCTCCGGCTCCACGATCATCAGGTGCACGTCCATCGGCTTCTGGGCGTAGCGCTTAATAGCCTCCATTACTGGAAAACCGAAGGAAATGTTTGGCACAAAACGGCCGTCCATGATGTCGATGTGCAGCCAGTCAGCCTGGCTCTTGTTTAGCATTTCTACCTCAGACTGCAAATTAGCGAAATCAGAGGCAAGTACGGAAGGGGCAATTATAGGTCTCATGCCTGCAAAGGTAGTTGATTAATTATGAATTAGGAATTAAGAATTAGGAATGGAAGACCTAAGAAAAAAACAGGATGTGCCTTTGGAATGCCGTCGTTTTACGTTGCTGTCGTTGATGTCAGAATATATGACTTGGGTTAGCCGGCGCTTGCTCCATAACTTACCCTAAAGCTTCACAAACCGAACCGTCGTACTTAGGCTACCGGAGCGGATACGGCATAGGTATAATCCGCTTTTCAGCAGCTGTGGCTGCAGCTTGAGGGTATGCTTGTAGGTGTTTGGCTGTAAATTCTGGCTGTACACCA
>JAJLKL010000288.1:0-5638 GCA_033838975.1 Hymenobacteraceae bacterium
GACGCTGAGTTTGTGCTGGAGGATGGCAAGTATGTATGCGGTGTGGAGATCGAGAAGATGTCTAAGTCGAAGTACAACGTGGTGAACCCGGATGACATTGTGGAGCGCCAGGGTGCGGATACGCTGCGTATGTATGAGATGTTCCTGGGGCCGCTGGAGCAGTTCAAGCCGTGGAACACCAACGGCATGGACGGGGTGCACAAGTTCCTGAAGCGCTTCTGGAAGCTCTTCCATGACAACCAGGGCAATTTCAGCGTATCCGATGAGGCACCTTCGGCAGAGGAGTTAAAGTCACTGCACAAAACCATCAAAAAGGTAGAGGAAGATATTGAGCGCTTCTCGTTCAACACCTCGGTTTCTACCTTTATGATCTGTGTGAACGAGCTGACGCAGCTGAAGACGAACAAGCGTGCCATACTGGAGCCGCTTACCATCATCCTGTCGCCTTACGCGCCGCACATCACTGAGGAGCTCTGGGAGAAGCTGGGTCACAGCGAAAGCATCAGCTACGCGCAGTTCCCGGAATGGAAAGAGGAGTACCTGGTGGAGAACACGTTTGAGTACCCTGTGTCGGTGAACGGAAAGATGCGTGCCAAAATGACTTTTGCCCTGGACGCTCCGCGCGAGGAAATGGAAAAAGCCGTGGTAAACGATGAGCAGGTGAATAAGTTTTTTGATGGAAAAGCACCAAAGAAAATAATTATTGTACCTAACAAAATCATTAACGTGGTAGTATAGATTAGCTCCATCTACCAACTAACGATTAAGCCGCTCAAGCCCCCAGCTTGGCGGCTTAATGTTTTTTAAGCCAGCCGCAGAACTTCTGTTTTATGTTTTGCCGTAGTATAAGTGATAGGTTCACAGATGGTTATGCTGCGGTTTTTAGTCCCCACAGATTTTTCGGCAAATGCCCAGAATGCGATGCGCACGGCGCTACAGCTAGCCAGGTGCTACAGTGCCGAGGTGATCATGATGCACGCCATGCCGCGGCCGCTTGTACCGGCTATCTCACCGGATGAGGTATACAGCAGTGTTTACGAGACGGAGCAGACGGAGCTACAGGAAAAGCTACGAACTGAGTGTCAGCAGCTCTATGTTGAGCTGGGGCTCCGTACCGGGGAGGTGCCAAGGCAGATAGAGGTCCTGTCTACGCCAGTCTCAGACGCCATCCTGCAGGCCATAGCCCGCAACAGTGCAGATCTGGTGGTAATGGGTTCGAGTGGGCTCAGCGGCATCAAGCGCCTGCTATTCGGAAGCAATACGCAGGAAATAATCGGCCTCTCCCCTGTTCCGGTGCTTGTCGTGCCCAACCAGTATGTGTTCGGGGGCTTTAAAAGGATAACGGTGGTTATACGCGCCAAGAACTTTGGTAAGAGAACCGGCCTGGACCTGCTGGCCAGGCTTGGCCGTACCTTCAGCGCCACGCTGTATTTTCTGGTTATACCTGAAGATGATGGGGAGCAGGCCCCCCTGCTATCGGAGCTGCTGACATCGCGGGAACTGCAGGAGCCGTTCAGGGAGCTGCACCACGAGATCAGCACTATCCGGAAAACGGACAAAGCAGCGGCCCTGGAAGAGCATTTAACCAAAACCAACACAGATCTGCTGGTTTGGCTCCCCAAGCGAAAGGGCCTGTGGACGGAATCTTTGTCAGAGGACTTTGCACAGGAGGTTGCCTCTGAAGCGAAAAAGCCCTTGCTCATTATTCCGCATTTTTCTGATGAAGACTGAATATGATGGATGCCCTGATCACGAACCCGTTCTATGAGTTTTCTATCATCCTGATCCTGGCGGCTCTACTGGGCCTGCTGGGGCAACTCCTCCGCCAGCCATTGATCGTTATGTTCATCGCACTGGGTATTCTGGTGGGGCCTTCCGCGCTGAACCTGGTAGAGTCAACCGACAAGATCAACCTGCTTTCCGATCTGGGTATAGCCGTACTGCTGTTTGTGGTGGGGCTCAAGCTTGATCTTGGGCTCATACGCTCGATGGGTAAGGTGGCGCTCATGACGGGGCTGGGGCAGGTCATCTTTACCTCGCTCTTTGGGTTTTTTATCGGTTTGCTACTGAACTATGATGTACGCTCCTCCCTCTACATTGCCATAGCCCTCACCTTCTCCAGCACGATCATCATCGTAAAGCTTCTTTCCGACAAAAAGGAGATTGACTCGCTGCATGGGCAGATTGCCATAGGTTTTCTGATCGTGCAGGACCTGGTGGTGGTGTTTATGATGATCTTTCTCAGCGCTCTGGACAGGGACGCAGGGGGGCAATTTGCCTATAACATGCTTCTGATGATCCTCAAGGGAGTAGGCATCGTCTTATTCATCGGTTTGCTGATGATCTATGTGATT
Source organism: Hymenobacteraceae bacterium (assembly GCA_033838975.1). GTDB lineage: Bacteria > Bacteroidota > Bacteroidia > Cytophagales > Hymenobacteraceae > Pontibacter. The sequence continues at coordinate 2,355 of JAJLKL010000288.1, forward strand.
CCAAAGCTGGTGCACTACCTGGCGCACTCGCAGGAGCTGCTGGTGCTCTTCTCCATTGCCTGGGCGGTAGCAGTGGCCTCCGGCAGCGACTACCTGGGCTTTAGCAGAGAGGTGGGGGCTTTTCTGGCGGGGGTGTCGCTGGCCTCTACGCAATACCGCAATGTTATCAGCGGCAGGCTGGTGAGTTTACGCGACTTTTTGCTGCTGTTCTTCTTTATTCACCTGGGCCTGCACCTTGACCTGGGCCTGATTGGTAGCCAGGTTATACCGGCCATGATTTTCTCTTTTTTTGTGTTGGTCGGCAATCCGCTGATCGTGATGGTGATCATGGGGCTGATGGGGTACCGTAAGCGCACCAGCTTTCTGGCAGGGCTCACAGTGGCCCAGATCAGTGAGTTCTCGCTCATTTTTGCTGCTTTGGGGCTAAGCCTTGGCCATATCAATCAGGAAACTGTAGGCTTGATCACGCTGGTAGGTTTGATCACGATCGGTCTGTCCACCTATATGATCATCTATTCGCACAGGCTCTTTGCCTTTCTTGCCCCTATGCTGGAGGTATTCGAGAAAGAAACTCCCTCACGGGAAGACAATATTATGATGCAAGATCATGCCACAGTCGAAGTCATTTTGTTCGGGTTGGGGCGCTTTGGGAGCAACATAGCGCTGGCCTTGCAGCGAGAGGGACATAACATTCTCGCTGTGGACTTTGACCCCAATATGGTGCGGTACTGGAAGAAGCAGGGGTTTAGGGCGCAGTACGGGGATATCGAGGACCCTGAACTACCGGACCAGCTGCCCCTCGGCGAGGCACGGGTAGTGGTCAGCAGTATTGCCGATGTCGAGGTTAACCTGGGCTTGATCCGAATGCTGCGGCTGAATAACTACGAGGGCAAAATTGCCGTTACAGCACACAGGGCAGCTGATGCAGAGGTGCTGCAGCAGGCAAGTTCCAACATCGTGCTGCTGCCGTTCTCAGACGCGGCAGACACGGTCACGAAAAAGCTGTTTGCCATGCCTCAGGTATAGCTTACCTGCCTGAAGGATACCTGTTTGCGCAGGAAAGGTGTAGCAAGGGAAAGTGAGCAGCCTGTGCCCTCCTTCCCCCCGCAATAGGTTAAGGTTAGATAAGTTAGATGGTTTAAGCGTTTACTTGTTCAGGAGTAGAAATTCTTTCATCCGCAGTTTTAATAGATTCTCTTACTTTATACAATAACTCAGTCAGTGTGCTGGCTTCTTCTTCTGTAAGGCCCTGTAACATCGCGTCAAGGTTAGGTAGGTCGGTGTCGATGTTGCTGATGACTTTCTGGCCCTCAGCGGAAATAAGGATGTTTACAAGGCGCTTATCATACTGGTTCTGCGAAACGTCTACCAGGCCTTTGGCCTGCAGGCGGCTCACCAGGCGGGAGGCGTCGGACATCTTGTCCAGCATCTTCTCACGCAGAAAAGAGGTTGACACCGGCTTGGGATACTGATCCCGCAGGATACGCATTGCATTATACTGCTGGCTGGTTAGTCCGTGCTTTTTGAAGAAGCTCTCGTAGCCGTTACTCAGAAAACCATATGTATACAAGATACTGACACTAGCTTTCTGCCACTCGTTCCGAAAGGAAGCGATTCCGATTTCATTCTCTAGGATCATATTTTTGATAAGGTGAGTTTTTCAATTATAACCATAAAATTCTTCATTTCATAGTCGTTTTTGGAACTTTTATCGATTTTTTGAATCAATACTTGCACGACCCTTTACCTGCACCAAAGTTGCGGGAATATGATTTAATTTAGTAACTGCTTTATTTTCTGAATATAGTAAATACAATATTGCTGCATCTAGGTCTCACAACGCCCTTGAAGCATGGCTGGGATTTCTTTTGAAAAAAACTTCACCCCTTGCTCACCCAGGCCCGCACTAAAATAAAAGAAGCCACCTAGTGCAGGTGGCTTCTCTTAAATTATAAACCCAGTTGTTCTTTTTCGGCTTTCCTCAACTTTGAGGCAACCAGCCTGTAGGAGTTATCTATCCATTCGTGCAGGAGCTCATCCGGCAGGCCAGCTTCGGGTAGCACGGTATTCCAGTGTACCTTGTTCATGTGGTAGCCCGGCTTTACCTGCGGGTAACGTTCGCGTAGATCTATCGCCAGCTCAGGATCACACTTTAAGGCGATGCCCTCGCTGTATACCGTCAGGCTGCAGAGCGCAAACATTTTACCACATACCTTAAAAACCAGCGTGTCCTCGTCAAAGGGCAGTTCCTCTGTTACACCGGCTTTGCTGATGCAGTACTCCCGAAAGGCCTCGATGTGCACTTGTTTGTGTTACCAGTGCTTTATGACAAAATAGATCATGGCGGCCAGAAACATCAGGATCGAGATCTTGTTGATCGTGTGCATGGCGCGCAGGTTGAAATTGGTCTTACGGTTTGGGTCTTTTTTGCGGAAGAAGTAGGTGGCTACCTCTGTGAAATCAAATAATCCCTTCATGTATATCTGCTTTAATTGTAATCAGTTCTGTGTGTTGCAAATGCTAATGCGTTAGCCTCTGCCCTACCTACTGGTTCTTTAACAACTGTGCCTCTAAAAAGATTTGAAAACAGGCGGTTTCTTTTACTCCTCCAGCCTTACCGGCTCAATCCACTTGTCATCCTCCCGGATCAGCTCGATCAGCTCGTCTACGGCACGGTCAGCAGGCACCGACTTCTTCACGACATTCTGCCCACGGTACAGGGCGATCTTGTCCTTGCCCACGCCCACGTAGCCATAGTCTGCGTCTGCCATTTCTCCCGGGCCGTTCACGATACAGCCCATGATCCCGATCTTGACCCCCTTCAGGTGGTCGGTGCGCTTGCGGATCATGGCGGTGGTCTCCTGCAGGTCGAACAAGGTACGGCCGCAGCTAGGGCAGCTGATGTACTCTGTTTTGCTCATGCGGGTACGGGCCGCCTGCAGGATGCCGAAGCTCAGGCTGTTGAGCTTGTCAATCGTCTGCAGCCACTCTCCTTTCTCCTGCTCGGGCAACAGCTCTGTGCTCAGCATTACGCCGTCTCCCAGCCCGTCGATCAGCAGGCCACCTACATCGGTAGAGGCATAAAGCTGTACCTCATCGGCTGTCAACTGGCCATACTCCCGCTTGATGATGCAGGGGTTTTGCACGCCGTTGTTCATCAGCCTGAAGAAGCACTTGCGCAGCTCCGGCATGGCGTGCTCATTCTGCGTGTGCAGCATCAGTACGGCAGTGGGATCCTGCTTCAGGCGCTCCAGCAGCACGCTGTCCAGGTCACTGATGGTCAG
>JAJLKL010000289.1:0-3433 GCA_033838975.1 Hymenobacteraceae bacterium
AAGCTCTTCATGTCGTGTATGGAGCAGGTGCGTGACGGTATGCGCATCTCTATTGCTGATCTTGAGGCCAAAGAGTTCCGGGCGCACATCATCGGCTGGCTCATGACCAACCACCCCCATGACTGCGCCGTGTGCGACGAGGGTGGCTCCTGCCACCTGCAGGACATGACCGTGATGACGGGTCACAACTATAGACAGTACCGTTTCGACAAACGCACCTATATCAACCAATACCTCGGCCCTTTCCTCAACCACGAGATGAACCGCTGCATCCAGTGCTACCGCTGCGTGCGCTACTATAAAGACTATGCCGGCGGCAAAGACCTCGACGTGTTTGCCGCCCACAACCATTTATACTTTGGCCGCGCCGAAGACGGGGTGCTGGAGAGCGAGTTCAGCGGCAACCTGGCAGAAGTCTGCCCGACGGGTGTGTTCACTGATAAGACATTAAAGCAGCACTACACCCGTAAGTGGGACCTCACCACCGCTCCTTCCGTGTGCCACCACTGCAGCCTTGGCTGTAACACCATCGCCGGTGAGCGCTATGGCACACTCCGCAACATCACCAACCGGTATAACGGGGAGGTCAATGGATACTTCCTCTGCGACCGCGGCCGCTTTGGCTACGAGTTCGTGAACAATGCCGGCCGCATCCGGAAGCCGCTGGTTCGCAGCAAATTACCGGAAGCCACCGACAAGTATACGGCGCTAAAAGCCGCTGCCTCCGCCCTCCGGGCCGGACGTGTGATCGGCATCGGCTCGCCACGCGCCTCCCTGGAGTCAAACTACGTGCTGAAAAAGCTGGTGGGCGAGGATAACTTCCACCACGGCGTATCGGATGTGGACCACGACCTGGTGGAGATGGCGCTGCACATGCTACGGGATGGCGCTGCCCGAACTCCTTCCTTAAGAGAAGTAGAGAAGGCCGATGCCGTGTTTATACTTGGGGAAGATCTGACCAACACCGCTCCGATGCTGGCCCTGGCCGTACGGCAGTCGGTAAGACAGCAGCCCATGCTGGAGCAGGTATCCAAGGCCAATATTCCGGTATGGCAGGACGCGGCCGTACGCGGACTGGTGCAAACAGACAAAGGGCCGCTCTTCATTGCACATTACATGCCTTCCAAACTGGATGAGATCGCCACCGAAACCTACTTCAACTCACCGGACGACATTGCCCGCCTCGGCTTTGCCGTGGCCAGTTACATAGATTCTGATTCGCCTGAGGTGCGAGGTATAACCGAGGAAGAGCAGGCACTGGCACAGCAGATCGCAGAGGCACTGATGAACGCCCAGCATCCGCTGGTAATCTCCGGCACTTCCTCCGGCAGCGAGCGCGTGCTGAAAGCAGCCAGCAACATTGCCAACGCCTTAGTGGCCAGAGAAAAAGCAGCAGGCATCAGCCTGGTAGTACCGGAGTGCAACAGCATGGGACTTGCCATGCTGGGCGGGCACAAATTAGATTCTGCCTTCGAGGCCGTGATGAACGGCTATGCCGATACGGTGATCATCCTGGAAAATGACCTGTACCGCAGAGCGGGCACAGCCACGGTTACTTCCTTCCTGGACAACTGCGAACAGATCATCGTGCTGGACCACCTGCACAATGCCACCACCGAACGGGCAGGTATACTGCTGCCGGCCGGTACCTTCTCAGAGGCCGACGGCACGCTCATCAACAACGAGGGGCGAGCGCAGCGCTTTTACCAGGTACACCCTACGACGGAAGACATACAGGAAAGCTGGCACTGGCTGGCCGAACTGGGCACTGTCATGGCCGATGAAGAGATCAGCAGCTGGCATGGTTACGACGATATCCTACATGCCATCACCAAAGAAGTGCCGGAGCTGCAGCAAATCAGCAGGACCGCTCCTCCTTCGGATTTCCGTATCGCTGGTCAGCGTATACCGCGCGCGCCACACAGGTTCAGCGGGCGCACCTCTATGCTGGCTAACCTTAATGTAAATGAGCCGAAGCCAGCGGAAGACCCTGACTCGCCGCTCTCCTACACCATGGAGGGCTACCGCGGACAGCCGCCGTCTTCCATGATCCCGTTTTTCTGGTCGCCGGGCTGGAATTCGGTGCAGGCCACCAACAAGTACCAGCAGGAAGTAGGCGGTCACCTGAAAGGCGGTGATCCGGGGGTTAGGCTGATAGAACCTGCCGGCACAGCACCTTATTCCACAGCGGTACCGCAGAAATTCTTCCCGCTGGAGGGCCACCTGTACGTACTGCCCTTGCACCACACCTTCGGGTCCGAAGAGCTGAGCAACCAGTCCCCTTCCGTCGCGGAGCGCATTCCGGAGCCTTACGTGGTTGTGAACTCGGCGGATGCCATGCGCATGAAGCTGGACGAGGGACAAACGCTGAGCTTCTCGATAGAAGGACAGATTTACCAGTTACCAGTGAAAACAAGCCACACCATCCCGAGCGGCACTGCCGGTCTGCCCTGTGGCTTACCTGGGGTATCTTTTGCTGAACTACCTGCCTGGGCCATACTTAACCGAGACATCAAATGGAAACAGCAGCCCCAAACTACCTACTGATTATAGCTGGCGTGCTCTTCGTCATGCTGAACGTGGCAGCGGCCCTCATCTGGGTAGAGCGGCGCCTGCTGGCCCTGTTCCAGGACAGGTACGGCCCTAACCGGGCGGGTCCCTTTGGCCTGCTCATTGTGGCTGCGGACTCCATTAAGCTGTTCTTTAAGCAGGACTGGATTCCCCCTTTTGCCGATAAGCCGGTGTTTATCCTGGCCCCTGCCATTGTGGTAGTCACGGTGCTGATGAGCTTTGTGGTGATTCCCTTCGCGCCGGGTGTGATCGTGGCGGACCTGAATATCGGCCTACTGTTCTTCCTGGCAATGTCGTCGATGGGGGCTTATAGTATCATCCTGGGAGGTTGGGCTTCTAACAACAAGTACAGCCTGCTGGGAGCCATGCGCGGTGCGGCGCAGATGATCTCTTACGAGGTGTTCATGGGCCTGGCGCTGATGGGCGTGGTGTTGCTGAGCGGCTCCTTTAGTTTGGTGGAAATTGTGGAGGCGCAACGGGGGCTGTGGTTCTTCATACCGCAGATCGTGGGCTTCATCATCTTCTTTATAGCGGGTATCGCCGAAACGCACCGCCTGCCTTTTGACATTCCGGAGGCGGAGAGCGAGCTGATCGCCGGCTTCCACTCCGAGTACTCCGGCATGAAGTTCGGCATGTTCTTCATCGGGGAGTACATGGGTATCACGCTCATCTCCTGCATGATCGTGACGCTGTACTTCGGTGGCTGGCTCGGCCCGGACTTCCTGCCGCCCATCGTGTGGTTCATCCTCAAAACGCTCTTCTTCCTGATGATCTTCATCCTGCTGCGTGCCTCCATGCCACGTCCAAGGTATGATCAGTTGATGGAGTACGGCTGGAAAGTGCTGCTGCCGCTGACCTTGCT
>JAJLKL010000290.1:0-3139 GCA_033838975.1 Hymenobacteraceae bacterium
GAAAAGGTTTATGAGAGCCTGGTAGCCAAGGGTTCCGAACTGAAAGGAAACAAGAAGAGACTATACTTCTGGGCGCTTAACCTGGCAGAGCAGTTCGAAATAAACAAGCCATTGCCCCTGGCTTACCGCATGCAGCTGGCCATTGCTGACAGGCTGGTCTACAGCAAGTGGCGCCAGGCCCTGGGCGGTAACATTAAAGCTGTCATCACCGGTGCAGCAGCCTGCCAGGTGCGCTTACTTAAGGTCTTCACCGCCGCGCGCATCATCATCATGGAGGGCTACGGGCTAACCGAAGCCTCCCCTATCATCAGCGGCAACCGCTATTCTGAAAAGAACAGGATGTTTGGAACCGTTGGTCCGCTGCTTCAGGATGTGGAGGTAAAGATCGAAGAAGATGGCGAGATACTCTGCAAAGGACCTAACATCATGATGGGTTACTACAAGCGCCCAGACCAGACAGCAGAAGTAATAGACCAGGACGGATGGCTGCATACCGGGGACATCGGCACAATGGTAGACGGAAAGTTCCTGAAGATAACAGACCGTAAGAAAGAGCTCTTCAAGACAAGCGGCGGCAAGTATGTGGCTCCGCAGCCCATCGAGAACAAGATGGTGGAAAGTAGCTGGATTGAGCAGATCATGGTTGTAGGCGAAATGCAGAAATTCGTGGGAGCTCTAATCGTGCCGGCTTTCAACAAGCTGCGCGAATGGTACGAATCCCTGGGAAAATCCTACCCGGGTAACAAGGCGGTGCTGGAAGACAAGGAAGTCTGGGCCCTGATCAAGCAGGCGGTGAACCAGTATAACCGTGAGTTTAACCCGGTAGAACAGGTTAAGAAGTTCGCGCTTATACCTTCCGAGTGGTCTATCGAAAGCGGTGAACTCACCCCTACCCTTAAACTTAAGCGCCGGGTTATCCTGGAAAGGTATAAAGACCTGATCAGCTCGCTGTACGTATAGCACGGCAACAGCAATATCATACACCAGAAGCGAATAATGCGTATATTAGCCCCTCATTGTGCCTGAACAAAAGAATTTTTAACAAGCCAATGAGCCTATGAATATCGAGTTTTAGAAGTCCATCGTTAGCACTTTATAACATCCTATTCATGCTTTTATACTTAAATCTGCTTTTACACTTTAAAATAACATGATCAAGAGCTTACTAACGGCATTTCTGCTGACTACCGGTATTTTGTCTGCAGGTTCACCCGTAAACACACCAGCAACTAATAAACCCAACGCTGCTAACAAACTGAACGACTCTCTGAAAGAAAGCCTGGTACGAGGCCAGAAGGTATATACCGCCAATTGCGAAAGCTGCCACATGACCAATGGCGAGGGTATACCGTCTACCTTCCCTCCGCTGGCTAAGTCGGACTACCTGATGAAGGACCAGAAGCGTGCGATTCGAACGGTGTTGCATGGGCTGAGCGGCGAGATTACCGTTAACGGTGCGAACTACAGTATGGACATGCCTGCCTATAACTATCTTACAGATCAGGAGGTGGCTGACGTACTCAACTATGTACAAAACAACTGGGGCAACAAAGCCAAACCCGTTACGCCTGCGCAGGTAAAAGCGGAGCGTAAAAAGTAAGTCCGCGACAGCGCATGCAGTACTGGGAATTACTCTTCTTCTTTTTTGTGATTGCCTTTGTGTATGCATCGGTGGGCTTTGGTGGCGGCTCGAGTTACCTGGCGGTGCTGGCGCTGTATCCCTTGCCTTTCCAGGAAATCCGCCTGATCGCCCTGCTCTGCAATTTGGTGGTGGTAACGGGTGGGACGCTGCTTTTCATCCGGCACGGGAAGGTCAACTGGAAAAAGATCCTTCCGCTGGTGCTGGTCAGCGTACCCATGGCCTTTCTGGGGGCGAGCCTGCAGCTGGAACAGGAGACCTTCTTCATTTTATTGGGCTGCAGTCTGTTAGTGGCCGCTGTGCTGCTTTGGATGCAAAACCGGAAGGCCAGCCTGAACGAAGAAACGGAAGCACAAGTGCCTAGTTATACCCGCGACGGTTTACTGGGTGGGAGCCTGGGCCTATTATCTGGTATGGTAGGTATAGGCGGCGGCATTTTTCTCTCCCCGTTGCTCAATATCATCCGCTGGGACTCCACGAAGCGCATTGCTGCCACGGCCAGCTTCTTTATCCTGGTGAACTCTGTTTCAGGCATAGCGGGTCAGTTGACACAGCTCCCGGCTGCTTTTGACTTTAGCCGTATACTCTGGCTAGGTATAGCTGTGCTGCTTGGCGGCCAACTCGGTTCACGCCTGGCCATTGCCCGGTTCAACCCGCTGGTGATTCGCCGCCTGACAGCCGTGCTGATATTTGTGGCAGGTATTGAAGTGCTCTACAAGCACCTGCCCTGGTTTAATTAATTGATATGATGAAAGTAAAAGTCCTGGCATTTGGCATCGCCAAAGATATATTCGGAGGCTCGTCCACAGAAGTAGCGCTCTCAGGAGATGCGAGTGTAGAGGCGCTGCGGACAGCACTCGAAACCCAGTTTCCCCGCCTGAAGCAGTTAGCCTCCTTTATGATCGCCGTGAACGACGAGTATGCCGAGGCCGGTCAGGTTCTGGCGCAGGAGGATGAAGTAGCCATAATCCCCCCGGTGAGCGGCGGTTAAGCAAAAGCACATGATCGATTTACAACTGACAGAGGAGCCGCTCGATATACCAACCTGTATCGACTGGGTGATGTCGCCGCAATGCGGGGTCATAGATGTGTTCATCGGCACGGTGCGCAATGCCACCAAAGGCAAAGCGGTACTGCGGCTGGAGTTTGAGGCTTATGGCAAGATGGCGCTGAAAGAGATGCGGAAGATCGCAGAGCAGGCACAGGCGAAATGGCCCATCGAGAAGATACTGCTACACCACCGCACCGGCGTGCTGCAGGTAGGCGAAGTACCGGTGATCATTGCCGTAGCAGCCGCACATCGAGACGCTGCTTTCGATGCCTGCCGCTACATCATCGACACGCTGAAAGAGACGGTGCCAATTTGGAAGAAAGAGATCTTCGAAGACGGTGAGGTATGGGTGGCAGCCCACCCATAGTTATTGCTGTTCTTTCCAGGCTTTCATACCGCCTTCCAGAGAGTAAACCTGCAGATTAGGATACTCCTTTTGGAAGCGCTTC
>JAJLKL010000291.1:0-10779 GCA_033838975.1 Hymenobacteraceae bacterium
CATCTTCGCCGGTGAAGTAACGCGTGTTGCCCGCGAAGTGGGTACGGAAGGTAAGCTGGGCGGACAGGCCAGCGTGCCGAAAGTGGAAGGAACCTGGAAAGAACTGACGGATAACGTAAACCTGATGGCCAGCAACCTGACCTCGCAGGTACGCGACATTGCCAACGTGGCCACCGCCGTGGCCAAGGGTGACTTAAGCCAGAAGGTATCGGTGAATGTAAGAGGCGAGATGGCTGAGCTGAAGGAGAACTTGAACCAGATGGTGGACTCGCTCAACATTTTCGCTGACGAGGTAACCCGCGTGGCGCGTGAGGTGGGAACCGAAGGGCGCCTCGGTGGTCAGGCAGCCGTGCCAAACGTGGGCGGCGTGTGGAAGGACCTGACTGACAATGTGAACACCATGGCCAGCAACCTGACGCTGCAGGTGCGTGACATCGCCAACGTGGCAACCGCCGTGGCAATGGGTGACCTGAGGCAGAAGGTATCGGTGGATGTGAAAGGCGAGATGGCCGAGCTGAAGGAGAACCTGAACCAGATGGTGGACTCGCTCAACATCTTTGCCGGCGAGGTAACCCGCGTGGCCCGCGAAGTGGGTACCGAGGGCAAGCTGGGCGGCCAGGCCAATGTGCCGGATGTGGCCGGCGTTTGGAAGGACCTGACCGACAACGTGAACACGATGGCCTCTAACCTGACTACGCAGGTACGGGGTATTGCCAAGGTAGCGACGGGCGTAGCCAAAGGCGACCTGACGCAGAAGATCACTGTGGAGGCCCGTGGCGAAATTGCAGAACTGAAAGAGAACATCAACTTCATGGTGGACTCGCTGAATATATTTGGTGACGAGGTAACACGGGTGGCCCGTGAGGTAGGTACGGAGGGTAAGCTGGGCGGCCAGGCCAACGTGCCGAACGTGGCCGGCACCTGGAAAGATCTCACCGACAATGTGAATTCCATGGCCTCTAACCTGACCTCGCAGGTGCGCGACATCGCCAAGGTTGCCACCGCCGTGGCCAAAGGCGACCTGACGCAAAAAGTGTCGGTGGAGGCTCGCGGCGAAATACTGGACCTGAAGGAGAACCTGAACCAGATGGTGGACTCGCTCAACATCTTCGCTGACGAGGTAACGCGTGTGGCCCGCGAGGTGGGTACCGAGGGTAGACTGGGCGGCCAGGCCAATGTGCCGAAAGTACGCGGCACCTGGAAAGAGCTCACAGATAATGTAAACACCATGGCCAGCAACCTGACGCTGCAGGTACGCGACATCGCCAACGTGGCCACTGCCGTGGCCAAGGGTGACCTGACGCAGAAGGTATCGGTGGACGTAAAAGGGGAGCTGGCTGATTTGAAAGGTAACCTGAACCAGATGGTGGACTCCCTGAACATCTTAGCAGTAGAGGTAACCCGGGTGGCCCGGGAGGTGGGCACGGAGGGTAAGCTGGGCGGCCAGGCCAATGTGCCGAACGTGGCCGGCGTCTGGAAGGACCTGACCGACAACGTGAACACGATGGCCACCAATCTGACGACGCAGGTACGGGGTATCGTGAAAGTGGTGACCGCAGTATCCAAAGGTGACCTGACGCAGAAGCTGACCCTGGATGCGAAAGGAGAGGTGGCCGAGCTGGCTGATACCATCAACACCATGGTGGTAGACCTGAACCGCCTGGCGGGTGAGGTAAGCCGTGTGGCCAGAGTAGCCGGTGTGGAAGGCAAGCTTACAGAGCGTGCCACCCTGCAGGGGGTAGGCGGCAGCTGGAAAGAGCTGGTTGACACGCTGAATGATCTCCTGGAGTCGATCGTAACGCCAGTGCTGGAAGTGTCGCGGGTGGTACGTGCAATCTCGGAAGGGGACCTTACCCAGAAAGTGGAAACCCATACCGCCGGCGATATCCTGGACATGGCCAATGCCCTGAACCTGGCGGTTGATAACCTGAACGCACTCCTGGGGGAGATCAATGACTCCTCGCTTGTAGTAGGCAGCTCCTCTGAGGAAATGGCTGGCAAAGGTCTGGAAATGAACAAGGTGACGCTGGATGTGGCCCTGGTCATGCAGCAGATGGCAGAAGGCGCCCAGAATCAGGCCCTCAAAACAGATCAGGCCTTTAAGCTGATCGAGGAGATCATGAAAGCCACCAAGGACACAGCCAACCGTGCCGAGGTGGTGAACAAAGCCGCATTGATAGGGGAGGAAAGCTCTCAGAACGGTCTGAAGACAGTGGCTGAAGTGGTGAAGAACATGGAGGAAATCTCCAGCTCCGCGGCTCTTACGGCCAAAACGATCGAAGTACTAAGCACACGCTCCCAGGAAATATCCAAATCGCTGGGGGTCATCACAGACATTGCCTCTCAGACAAACCTGCTCGCGCTGAACGCTGCCATCGAGGCGGCACGTGCCGGTGAGGCTGGCCGGGGCTTTGCTGTGGTAGCTGAGGAGATCAGAAAGCTTGCCGAGGGCTCCCGCAAGTCTGCCAGTGAGATCGCTACGCTGGTGGACGATGTGAAGAAAGATACAGCCTCAGCTGCAACGGCCATCTCTACCATGGAGAGCCGGGTACTGAAAGGAAAGAATGCCACATTTGAGGCATCCGGGGCCTTCAAGAACATTGCAGCCTCCAGTGGAGAAACACTGCGTACCGCGCAGGACATCCTGACAGCTACCGAGGTGCAGAAGTCCTCTATCGGGGATGTGGTGAAGTATGTGGAGGAGGTGGTGGCCATTGCCGAGCAAACAGCCTCCGGCACACAGCAGGTGGCGAGCACAGCCAAGCAGCTCTCAGGGTCGATGCAGGAGCTGACCTCCTCTTCCCAGAACCTGAACGACATTGCCGCAGACCTTCAGATAAGCATCTCCGCCTTTAAGTTGATTGATGGGAACCTGGTGTTTAACAATGGCAACAGCCGCCGGTTGACGCCGGTGCCCGGGCGCCCGAACAATAGCAGGCAGATAAAAGGGAATAGCAGGTTGTCCACTAATTCAAGCAGTAGTAACGGCGCCGCCAGGAAAGGCGAGAGCAAAGCAGAGTAATGACAAAGCAATCCATCAAAACCAAAGCCGGTGATCCTTCACAGAACGGTTCAAAGGCTGCTGACTCAAGCGTAACTGGAACCGGAGTAGACGAGAAGAAGGAAGCGGCTGCAGACAAAGCGGAAAATGCCGCGGCAAACCAGGAGATGGTGCATCTCATTGTGTTTAAACTGGGAGCTGAGGACTATGCTATCAAGATCGAACAGGTGAAGGAGGTAACGGTGACACCGCATGTTACCCGCATGCCCCGCACCCCTGATTTTGTGAAAGGCGTGGCTAACATCCGGGGCGACATCATCGCTATTATGGACCTGGAGGAGCGTTTCCATATCCGTCCGGTACCGGTGCAGGGAGAGCTGAATCCTAAGGTAACCTATACCCTGGTAATAGAGGCCAGGGAGTATAGTATAGGAGTTGTGGTGAAAGAAATGCCGCAATCGCTGAACCTGCCTGTCACGAAGATTGACAAGGCGCCGTCGTTCCTGCAGGATAGTAAAGTCAGTGAAAGTTATATCGAGGGAATCGCCAAAGTTGATAACCGCCTTATCATCGTGCTGGACATGCTCCGCATACTGTCCGGCGACGAAATAAAGCAGCTCTCACAGTAAGGTTCCCATTCTAAAACAAGAAAACTATACTCATAAAGTATGAAAAGAATATTGATCGTAGATGATTCATTCTACATGCGCACGATGCTGAAGAACATGCTGACTGATGCAGGCTATGACGTAGTGGGGGAGGCCCCAAACGGACAAACTGCCCTGGAGTTGGCCAAGGAAGCAAAGCCTGACCTTGTCACGCTGGATGTGATCCTGCCGGACAATACCGGGTTGGACGTACTTAAAGGCATCAAGAAGGACCAGCCTGACATGAAAGTGGTTATTGTAAGCGCAGTTGGGCAGGAAGTGATCGTGAACGAGGCGCTCGAGTATGGGGCGGTGTCCTATATCGTGAAGCCATTCTCTGAGGAGAAGGTGCTGGAGGTAGTAGGAAAGGCACTAGCCGAATAGCCTGATCGCACCAAGTAACTGTGGCCTTCATGGAGAGGCGGACCTGAGGGGCAACAACTGCTTTTTTATTCTAAACCGCATCTGTAGCGGAGTACCCGCACCACTTGTTTTACTGATTCAGGCAAAGCAGCTGACCTGCGCTACAGGCCTGTAAGGTGGTAGCCCTGCACTTGCCCCAGCAATTAGCCCCGCAGCGGGTAGCACCGCTGCGAAGTGGAAGGCAGGAATGGTCATGTGCTTACACAAGGTAAGGCTAAAGTGGCCCGGGAGGCCGGCACATGGTCATGCAGACCGTGCCGGTGTGATCCTGACTGGGGAGGCCAATCTGCCATAGACAATGGCTATATAAACAAAGTGCTGCCCTTGCCTGACATACCGCATTACATTGACGGGTATGTGGCGCAGCAGCACAAGGTCAGTACAGCTGACAGTACGATATGAAATCGAGAGAACAGGAGTATAAGGAGATATTTATTGCGGAGGCGCTCGAGTATTTCGATGCTCTGAACAGGCACATCAGTGTGCTGGAGAAACGGCCGGACGATGATCAGACCCTGGCAGAGATCTTCCGTCTGCTGCATAACCTGAAAGCCAACGCCAAGGCAATCGGGTACCTGCATGTCTCTGATGTGTCGCATAAGCTGGAGACGGCTTTCAGCCTGATCCGGAATAAGGAGCTGAGCTTTAGCGATGAGGTGGTAACGGTTCTGTTTGACGGTATTGACCTGTTAGGGGAGCTGATCACCAACATTGACAACCCGAGCTTCGGAGAGCCAGACCCGGTACTGATGCGCAACCTGGATATTGTGGTAGATAACCTGTCTGACAGCACAATTGAACTGGCGAAGGTACAGCGTTATCATACCTCCAAAAACCTGTCTCTGTCGGAGCTGGTCTATATCCAGATTAAAAAGCTGGACCACTTGCTGAACCTGGTGGGGGAGCTGATGATTGACCGGGACCGGATCATCTCGATCAGCCGTGAGCTGGACCATGATGACCTCCGGAATGTGAGCTCACACCTGTACCGTATCACCGAGGAGCTGCAGTACAGTGTGATGGACGCCCGTCTGGTGAACATAGGCTCCTTGTTTAACAAGTTTCCGCGCATTGTCCGCGACATTGCTGCGGCAGAGGAAAAGGAGATCAACCTGAAGCTGTCAGGACAGGACATACAGATCGACCGCAATATCCTCCAGATCATTACAGACTCGCTCCTGCACCTGGTGCGCAATGCCATAACCCACGGCATTGAACTGCCGCAGGAGCGTGAGAAAAAGGGGAAGACCAAGGCCGGTAACCTGGTGTTGGAAGCCCGCAATGACCGGGATAACGTCGTGATCAAGCTGTCTGACGACGGGAAGGGGATCGACTTTAAGCAGGTGAAGAAGGCGGCGGTAGAGCGGCAGCTTATCTCAGCCGAGTCGGCAGAGGGCCTGCCGGACTCCGAAGTGCTGTCCTTCCTTTTTGAGCCGGGCTTTTCCATGGCGAAGGAGGTAACCGAGTTCTCCGGGAGAGGAGTGGGGCTGGATGTCGTGAAAAACGCGATCGACTCCATCGGCGGCCGCCTGAAAGTTGACTCTGCCAAAGGAATGGGAACAACCTTCACGCTGCAACTGCCAACCTCCATTGCCGTGAAGGGCGCACTCCTGTTTGAGGTGGATGCCATCTTCTATGCCATCCCGCTCATTCACACGGAGCAGGTGGTGGCGCTGGATGTGGATGAGCTACATGAGGTGGGCGACCTGCTGGTGGCTAACCTGAATGGTGAGACCGTGACGGTGGTGTACCTGCACGAGCTACTGAATGCCGATGAGGCAGACATGCGACTTGGGGACAAAACCCGGCTGAAAGGTCAGGTACAGAACATCATTGTGGTGTCTTACAACAACCGTAAGCTGGGATTGATTGTAGATAAACTGTACAGGCAGCAGGACATCGTGGTGAAGCCACTGAGCAAGCCTCTGGACAAAATTGATATGTATGGCGGTGTAACGCTTTTGGGCACGGGAAAGGTGTGCCTGGTGTTGGATGTACCGGCGGTCACCCGCTATTTTATAAACCGTAGGTAGTGGAGAGGTAGAGATGGAAGCAAGACCTACTAACATAACTAGTATGATGGAGCCTCATGTAACGGAGTTAGAACGAGACATAATCAAGGAAATACTTAACATCGGCCTTGCGCGGGCGGCAGACTCTTTTGCCATCATTGCCAAGGACAAGGTACTCCTCAAGGTTCCGGACATTCAGCTGATAGAGGTAAAGGACTTGCTGGGCCTGGTTGCCAAGTATGAGGATACCCACGTGATCGTCCAGTCCGACATCAAAGGCGACTTTAACGGAGCCACCCTTATGCTGTTCTCCGATGATCATGTTGCCCGTCTTTCTGAGGTCTGCCTGGGTATGCTGGAGGTACAGGAAGGGGAGCTTTCGGTCATGCAGGAGTCACTGCTGCTCGAGATCAGCAACATTATTACCGGGGCGATGGTCACCCAGTTGGCCAATATCCTGAAGGCGCACATCTACGGTTCCCCTCCTAAAATACCTAAAAGTCACATGGCCGATTCCCTGAAAGACATACTCGTACAGCACCCACTGTTTCAGCCGCTTGTCTTTACGGTCATCACCAGATTTACGCACAACTACAAAAGCGTAGAGCTTCCGCTGCTTCTGTTCTTTGACACCAACACCCTGCTTAAAATGCTCGACATCATCCGGAGCTTTGACCTTGGCAAAAACAGTTTGCTGGAAACCGAGTAGCCATAAAATGAGTAAGTGTAGCTGAATTTACAAGCTTTACTTACCTCTTTCATGTCCAGACCTAAGCAGAATCTTAGCCGCTACGAACTTACGGGGTATGCCCTGATCGTGGCTGGGGCTATTGTCCTTATCTGGGGTACCATTAAGTTTAACCTTATATACGAGCTCTACCTGGACCCTGCTGAGCGCAGGGGCGGCACCTTTGGGGAGTACGGGGAGTTTATCGGCGGTATAGTTGGCTCCTTGTGGGCGCTGGCAGGCGTGTTTCTGTTTTTCGCCACCCTTACCTACCAAAAAAGGGAGTTCGAGCTGCAGCGCATCGAGCTGCACAAGACGCAGAAGATCTTTCAGCAGCAGAACTTCTCTACGCTCTACATCAGCTTTATAAACAAGCACAACGATATTATCGATGCCCTCACGGCTTACGACATTAACGAGAGCGAGTGGCGGGGCACGAACTTTTTTGTCTTCTTTCAGGAGAAGGTGATGACCTCCTATGTACAGAAGGTGCGGGGGCTGGCGCCTCATCAGAAGACAGAAAATACGCTGCTTACCATCTTCCGCGACTATTTTACCTATCACTTCACCTTCTACCAGAGCAGCCTGCATCCCTACCTGAAAAACCTGAGCGTGCTGTTCCGGCTGATCCAGCGCTACCGCTTCGAAACCCAGGACAAGGGGGAGTACTACAGCTTTATTACCAAGGCCAGCTTTACGCAGGCGGAGCTCTTCCTGATCTACCACGTGGCCCAGTTCAACCTGCTCCGCGAGTTCAGCAGCTTCGACAATGCCTTTGATGTCTTCGAAGACCTGACCCCGGAGTATAAGGTAGAGCACATCGTGCAGCAGGAGCTGTCCCCTGCACGCTAAACACACCTTACAACCCTTTTACTAACAAAAGGTATAAATATTTAACATATTGGGAAACAGCAGGGTATACCCTTGTGCTGAGGTTAAGCTTTTGATTATACCCTTAGATTTCGTTTTTTTGTTTTTTTACAGATTTTCAAACTTTTCATACCCATTGATGAACGCCCTAGGTAGACACATTCTAGTTGAGTTTTATGACTGCTCTCCTGAGCTGATGAACGACGTGGTTCATATCGAGAACAGCATGGTAGCCGCTGCCGAAACAGCCGGTGCCACTGTTATCAACAGCACGTTTCACCACTTCTCGCCGTACGGTGTATCCGGTGTGGTGGTAATCCAGGAGAGCCATTTGGCTATCCATACCTGGCCAGAGTACGGTTACGCAGCCGTTGACCTGTTTACCTGCGGTGATTCGGTAGATCCGTGGGTATCGTATAATTACCTGAAAGAGGCATTTGAGTCAGGGCACGGTTCCTCCATGGAGCTGCGCCGCGGCCAGCTGAGCCTGCTTAAGCGCACGGACTTCAACCTGGAGGCCCTGCGCGACCTTCCGTCTAAAACGATCGAGGCGGACGGGGCGATCACCCGTGACGTGTGGTTTACTGAGCGTGACGAAAACATCGCGCTTTCACTGAAGCACTCCGGCAACCAGCTATACAAAAAAGACTCTCCTTACCAGCGTGTGGAGATCTACGAGACCCTTGCCTACGGTAACATGCTGACGCTGGATGGCATGGTGATGTGCACGCAGAAAGACGAGTATGTGTACCATGAAATGATCACGCACGTGCCGATGTTCAGCCACACCAAAGCGAAGCGTGCGCTGGTGATCGGCGGTGGTGACGGAGGTACAGTACGTGAGCTTTTACGCCATGAGCAGCTGGAGGAAGTAACGCTGGTAGAGATCGACGAGCTGGTGATTGAGGCTTGCAAGCTGCACCTGCCTGAGACGGCTGTCGCTTTCGATAACCCACGCCTGAACCTCCTGGTGGAGGATGGCATCAAGTACATCAACGAGTGCGAGGACGGACGCTACGATCTGATCATTGTGGACTCCGCCGATCCGGTTGGCCCGGGTGAAGGCCTGTTCACGGCAGAGTTTTACCAGCAGGTGCACCGCTGCCTGACGCCTGACGGGGTGATGATCACGCAGTCGGAGTCGCCGCGCTTTAACAGCGCTGTGTTTGTAGAGATCTACGATACGTACAGAGAGATTTTCGGTCAGGACAAAGTACACTGTTACCTGGCTGCCATTCCAACATACCCAACCGGTACCTGGAGCTTCTCTTACTCTTCGAAGGGAGACTCTCACCCGATGCGCTTTGACCGTGAGGCTGCCGCGCGCTTCTCGAAAGAGCAGGGGCTGAAGTACTACAACGAAGAGATTCACACCGCTGCCTTTGCCCTTCCTAATTTTGTGAAGGAGCTCTTGACCACCGGATCTCAGGAAGCAATCGAAGAATATTCAGCAGAACCAACGAATGAATAGCAAGGAACAGAAAATAGCCAACTTCGACCCGAACGGGGTAGGCGATGTAAGCGCGGGACTTTTTGGCCTGCCTTTCACCATCGACGAATCGGAGGTAGTGATCATACCTACACCCTGGGAAGTGACCGTGTCCTACAGTGCCGGAACAGCCAAAGGCCCGGAGGCCGTAAAGGAAGCTTCGCCGCAGCTGGACCTGTTCGATCCGAACCTGAAGGATGCCTGGAAGCTGGGCATTGCCATGGAGGAGATCTCGGAGGAGTGGGCTGCGCTGAGCACTGAGCTTCGCCTGAAAGCAGAGGCCTACATTGACTGGCTGGAGGAAGGAAGCCCGGAAGAAAGTAAAGAGCAGTTCGAGTCTCTGGCCGCCGAGGTTACCCGCCATGGCGAAGAGTTCCTGCAGTGGCTGAAGAAGAAGTCGCTCGCATACCTGGACCAGGGCAAGCTGGTGGGCGTTCTGGGTGGCGACCACAGCACACCGCTGGGCCTGATGCACGCACTGGCCGAGCGTCACGAGGAGTTCGGCATCCTGCAGGTGGACGCCCACGCGGACCTGCGCGATGCCTACGAGGGCTTCGAGTACTCCCATGCTTCCATCATGTTCAATGCCCTGAAACTGCCACAGGTGAAGAAGCTGGTGCAGGTGGGCATCCGTGACCTGGCGCAGTCGGAGGCAGAGCTGGCAGAGCAGTCCAATGGCCGCGTAACCATCTTCTACGATGCCACGCTGAAGGAGAACATGTACGCCGGTGACAGCTGGAAGAAAGAGTGCAAGAAGATCATTGCGCAGCTGCCGCAGAAGGTGTACATCAGCTTCGATATAGACGGCCTGGACCCGAAGCTTTGCCCTGGAACCGGCACTCCGGTACCGGGCGGCCTGGAGTTTGAACAAGCCGTTTTCCTGATCAAGCAACTGGTGAAGTCAGGGCGTCAGATCATTGGATTTGACCTTTGCGAAGTGGCGCCGGGCGAGACGGAATGGAACGGCAACGTAGGCGCGCGCATGCTGATGAAGCTGTGCAACTGGATGGCTGCCTCGCAGGGCAGGCTGGAGGCTCAGTTCTAACAGGAGACCCTGATGCAGTTGAAGCCCCGCAGAGTAGCACGCTCTGCGGGGCTTCTGGCTTTATATCAGGCAGTAGGGAGGGCTGCAGCCATCTTTAAAATCTTAGCGCCGTATGCAGCTATATGAAATAAAGTGTATTGGCTATATTTACAAAAAAGATAAAACTATGGGATTTGTCATCAGACTCTTGATCGTTGGGGTGGCCGCGTTGCTGTCCTCTTATATACTGCCTGGCGTTCACATTGCCGGTTTTCTTGCTGCCATCCTGCTGGCACTGGTGCTGGCCGTGCTGAATGCCATTGTTAAGCCTGTTCTTATCTTCCTGACCATACCGGTCACCATACTCACGCTCGGGCTTTTCCTGCTGGTGATAAATGCGCTGATCATCCTGTTGGCCGGTGCTATTGTGCCCGGGTTTACAGTGGATGGTTTCTGGTGGGCGCTCCTGTTCAGCCTGGTGCTGTCCATCATCACGGCTATTCTGGATGCCCTGATAGACTAACCCCTGGAGGGCAGGTATACAAAGCATTGCGGCCCGGCTGGATTCAGCCGGGCCGCAATGCTT
>JAJLKL010000292.1:0-15716 GCA_033838975.1 Hymenobacteraceae bacterium
AAAGAGATAGAACTTTCAAAATTATTTTGATACCTTTGCGGTTCTAAACTGGCGGACGGGTTCCGCCGACTTAAAAACATAATTCAAAATGGCAGTAAAAATCAGACTGGCCCGCAGAGGCCGCAAGAAAGCCGCTATCTACGATATCGTAGTAGCTGATGCTAGAGCACCACGTGATGGTAAGTTCATTGAGAAGTTGGGCACTTACAACCCGAACACTAACCCTGCGTCTATCGACTTCAGCGAGGAGAAGGCGTTCCAGTGGTTGATGAACGGTGCACAGCCAACTGACACTGTAAAAGCAATGCTTTCTTACAGAGGTATCCTGTACAAAAAACACCTGCAGATTGGTGTGGTAAAAGGTGCTATCTCTCAGGAGACTGCAGACGCTCGTTTCGAGGAGTGGAAGCAGGCGAAAGAATCTAAGATCGAGAGCAAGCGTCAGCGCCTTGGTTCTGAGAAAGAAGCTGCTAGAAAAGCTGCTTTCGAGGCTGAGACTAAAGTTAAAGAAGCTCGTGCGGAGGCTATCCGTCAGCGTGAGGCTGAAAAAGCTGCTGCTAACGCTCCAGCTGAGGAAGCTCCTGAGGCATCAGCTGAAGGTGGCGAGTCTACTGAAGAACAAGCATAATTTAGTGTGCCATGAATATTGATGCCTGCTTTTTGCTGGGACATATCGTCAAAACCCATGGCACCAAGGGGCAAGTAGTCGCGTTCTTTGACGTAGACTATCCCGAAGATTATGAAGATCTGGAATCAGTCTTCCTTGAACAAGGAGGAAGACTGATTCCTTTTTTTATTGACTCTATGGAGCCGCAGGCCAAAGGCCGCTTCATCATCCGGTTTGAGGATATCAACACGATGGAGCAAGCCGAAAAGCTGCGTGGTACTGCCATATACCTGCCACTGGATGAGCTTCCGGAACTGGAGGAAGACCAGTTCTACTTCCATGACGTGATCGGATACGAAGTGGTGGATCAACACCATGGCGTACTGGGCAGCGTGAAGGAGTTTTACGATCTGCCTCAGCAGCAATTAATGGCCATGGATTACCTGAATCAGGAAATGCTTATTCCGGTGATGGGTGAGATCCTGCTACGGGCAGACCATGAGGCAAAGCAGCTGCATGTGAACCTGCCGGAAGGCCTGCTGGAAGTATACACACAACCTACCAACCCCGAGGAGGCTGACGACGAAGACAGCGACCCGGAGGAGGACAAGTAATGCGCTTTGATATCATTAGCTGCCAGCCCGACCTGCTGGTGAGCCCCTTCAGCCACTCTATTCTGAAACGCGCACAGGAGAAAGGACTTGTAGAAGTACATATCCACGACCTGCGCAAGTATGCCGTGAACAAGCACGGCCAGATAGACGACTATGCCTTTGGGGGTGGTGCCGGCATGGTGATGATGATAGAGCCGATTGATAAGTGTATATCGGAGCTACAGGCGGAGCGTACCTACGATGCCGTTATTTACATGACCCCGGACGGGCAAACACTGAACCAGCAGATCGCAAATCAGTTTTCGCTGCTGCAGAACGTGATCATACTTTGCGGCCACTACAAAGGCGTGGACGAACGTGTGCGGGAGCATTATGTAACGCACGAGATCAGCATCGGCGACTACGTACTCTCCGGAGGTGAGCTGGGTGCAGCCGTACTGGCAGATGCGATCATCCGAATCATACCTGGCGTGCTCAACGATGAGTCCTCTGCCCTGACAGACTCCTTTCAGGATGGGCTCCTGGCGCCGCCTGTGTACACCAGACCCGCTGAGTACAAAGGCATGAAGGTGCCCGATATTCTGCTTTCCGGAGACACGCCAAAAATTGAGGAGTGGCGCTTCGAAAAGGCGGTGGAGCGGACAAAACAGCGACGGCCGGATCTGCTAAACGATTGAATTCTTCGGCTCCGGTTCAGCTGAAAATTAGCTTTATAAGCTGCTAACACACAAACGGATAAGTGGTGGCAGCAAAATGTATATTTTTTTTCTGCAAAAGTTCTTATGTAATAAATATTTACATATCTTTGCAGTCCGAATTTTGAAGAAGATACTTTAAGAACATAGCCATCATGAGCGAACTAATTAAATTTATTGAGCAGGAATCTACTGACAAGCGCGCCTCTTTCCCAACTTTCCAGGCGGGTGATACTATAAATGTACACGTAAGAATCCGTGAGGGTAACAAAGAGCGTATCCAGCAGTTCCAAGGCGTAGTGATTCAGCGTAAGAACGTGAACACAAATGGTGAGACTTTCACTGTAAGAAAAGTATCTAACCAAATCGGCTTAGAGCGTATTTTCCCTCTGCTTTCTCCAGCTATCGAGAAAATCGAGCTGGTAAGAAAAGGTAGAGTAAGAAGAGCCAGACTGTACTACCTGAGAGGTCTACAGGGTAAAGCTGCTCGTATTAAAGAAAGAAGATAAGAATACCTGTTTTCATAAGTTTTCCATAGTTTTTGTAGAAAGGAGCCGATAGCATCGGCTCCTTTTTTATTATTCTCCTATGAAGCAAGTGCCATAGGAGGAACCGCAACAGCTGCTTATCTTTGTGTAGTAGTACCGAAAACATCTGCTGTTATGATGACCAAGCCCACTGTTACCCTTCTTCTGCTTGCCCTTATTTACCTGACAGGCTGTAAAACAAACTACGCAGAGCTCCCGACCTATAACGGTGCCAAGCAGCTGCAGGCGGTCATAGAGGTGCCGGCTGGCAACAACCACCAACTGAAGTACGATCTAAGCACCCAGGAATTTGTGAACGACAAAGAGGCCGGCCAGGACCGGGTGATCGGTTTTCTCCCGTTCCCGGGGAACTACGGGTTTATCCCCTCCACAGAGGTCAGCAAAAACGGCAGGGGCCTGAACATCATGGTGCTGTCGGAGCGCGAGGAAACGGGCACGGTGATGGAAGTTATCCCTGTGGCGGTACTGCAGTTGGAAACCGCAGGCGAGCTGGAGCCCATTGTTGTCGCCGTACCTGCACGCCCCAGTATGCGCACCATCGATGCGATAGACTACAGTAGCTTCAGCAGAGAGTACCCTGCTGTGAAAGAGATCCTGAAAGAGTGGTTTGTAAACCGCAAAACGACGCGCCACACTAAGTTTGTCGCCTGGCGCGACGACAAGTTTGCCGATAAAGAAATACAGCGCTGGATGAAGCTGTGATAGGTCCACTACTACAGCAGAAGGCCCCGCAACAAAGCTGTTGCGGGGCCTTCTGCTGTCAGAGACTGTCTACTTTATGTCCTGCAACTTTAACCTGACGGCCTCCACGGCTTTTTCCATCTCCAGCACACGCTCCCGGCTTACCTCCTGCTGTTTCACATTGTGGGCAACGTTTTGCTCGAGTTGCTTTAGCTCTTCCGCATTTCGCGCCAGCTCAGCCTCCAGGTCAAGCCGCCGCTGCTTGTTCTTCTCGATGTTGGCCTGAATGGTGTTCGCCTCTTTTACCACCCGGTCCTGCTCCGCCTTGGTGGCGCGAAGCACCTCCTCAGCCGCATTAATCTGCCGCAGCACGTCCTCACGGTATACCTTGCGCGCAAACCCCCTCAGAAAGTTCTCAGCCGAGGCATACTCTTTGGGTGTGGCGGCTTTGTCCACGTAGGCTACGCCCATATCCAGGCTCCACCACACGTAACTGCCCGTGGCGCCGCTCCCCACCGTGGACAGCACACGCATCGGCGTAGCAGAAATGGTATCGATCACGGCGCCCTCCACGGTATAGATGCCCTTGCTGTGCTTTGTCTTTCCGGCCTTCTGGCTTAGGTGCTCTTTCCAGTACTTCTCGACAAACTTCGGATCAAGCTGCACCGTTAGCTGCTGCCCCCGCCGCAGCACCCCGTTCACCGTCTGCTCTACCTCCTCCACCTGTACCTGCTGTGCCTTGCAAAGGCCCGTCGTCATTAAAAGCAATGCTAGTAAAACTACTCTCATACCTGTTCCAAAAGATTTTTTATTGTACTATTTATCGCCTACGAAAATAACTAATCGGCCTGAGAAACAGCTCTACCGCAGGGTTTATTTTAGGCAAAAATAGATTTGGGATTAGAGCCTTCAGGGTTAACTTTGCAATCTTCTAGCAAAAGCTAGACTTGCTGGCCCTGCAAGCCGTAAACATTAACCCGCAAAAAGCTGTTGGTGTCACTATGAGAGTAACTGTTTGCCGAAAAGAGCACTTCAACGCCGCGCACCGCTTGCACAATGCCGCCTGGAGCGAGGAGCGCAATGCTACTGTGTTCGGGCTGTGCAACAACCCGAACTTCCATGGCCATAACTATGAGCTGATCGTGAAACTGACCGGCTCCGTTGATCCGGACACGGGCTATGTGTACGACATGAAAAAGCTGAGCGACCTGGTAAAGGAGGAGGTAGTGGAGCAGTTTGACCACAAAAACCTAAACCTTGACACAGAAGAATTCAGAGAATTGAACCCAACGGCTGAAAATATTGCTATTGTAATATGGCGCAAACTGCGCCAGAGGATCGGGAAGGAATACGATCTGGCTGTAACACTTTATGAAACGGAACGAAACTTTGTTGAATATAATGGATAACCAGGACTGGGAGCGTGACGAGGAGATGGACGACCACATGCTGAGTTCTCTGGAAACACCGCTGCGCCCTGACGCTTTTAGCCTGTCTGACAGTGAGAAGATAGCCATCATTGAAAAGCACTTTCACGAGATCATGCACACCCTGGGGCTGGACCTGACGGATGACAGCCTGAAAGGTACGCCGCACCGTGTGGCAAAAATGTACGTGAAAGAGATTTTCCACGGTCTGCATCCGGATAACAAGCCGGTTGTCCGTCGCTTTGAGAATAAGTACAAGTATAACCACATGCTGGTGGAGCGTGATATTACGATCTACTCCTCGTGTGAGCACCACTTCGTACCGATCATCGGCAAGGCACACGTGGCCTACATGCCTAACGAGCATGTGATCGGCTTATCTAAGCTGAACAGACTCGTACAGTACTACGCACGCCGTCCGCAGGTACAGGAGCGCCTGACCATGCAGATCGCGAACGAGCTGAAGCAGGCCCTGCAGACGGAGAATGTGGCGGTGATGATAGAGGCGGACCACCTCTGCGTGATGAGCCGTGGCGTGAACGATGTCAGCAGCAGCACGATTACGGCTGAGTACTCCGGCCTGTTTGAGCAGGAGCATATCCGCAACGAGTTTCTTGCGCACATCAAGAAGAAGTAACACACTACACTGCTATAGTACCTCTCTTACCAGAAAACAGGCTTATTTAGCTCAAAGGCTACGGTATAAAACAATATGTTACCCTATCTACGTATAGGAACAACTATATATTTCTGATGCTAAAGAAGAATTATGCCAGGTAAGATACTAATTACAGGTGGGTCCGGTTTGGTAGGTATGCGTCTCTCCGAGATGCTGATCGACCAAGGCTATGAAGTGGCGCACCTGAGCAGGAATCCTGATAAAGTATCCAGCTACAAAACCTTTAAGTGGAGTGTAAAGGAGAATCACATTGATGACAATGCCATCACGTATGCCGACTATATCATCAACTTGGCTGGCGCCAGCGTAGCAGAGGAGAAGTGGACGGAAGAGCGTAAGAAGGAGATCCTGCAAAGCAGGGTAGACAGCATTAACCTCCTCTACAACTGCCTCCAGAAAACGGAGCACCATGTAAAGGGGTTTATCTCCGCCTCGGCTATTGGCATATACGGCAATTCCGGCGATCAGCTTATGTCAGAGGAAAGTACGTACGCGGATGATTTTCTGGCGCAGGTATGCAAAGCGTGGGAGAACGCCGCCTGGCAGATGCGCGACCTGCACCTGCGCACCGTGATCTTCCGGCTGGGTATCGTGCTCAGCAACAAGGGCGGTGCCTTACCGCAGATTGCCCGTCCGGTAAAAATGATGGCAGGGGCCCCGCTCGGCTCCGGTAAGCAGTACATGTCCTGGGTTCACATCGACGATGTGTGCCGCCTTTTCATCAAAGCCATCGAGGACACCCAGTTTGAGGGCGTGTACAATGCTGTGGCACCACACCCGGTTACGAACCAGGAGTTCACCAAAGAGCTTGCCGAGGCCATGCATAAGCCGCTGGTGCTGCCGAATGTACCCGCTTTTGCCATTAACCTTATGATGGGTGAGATGAGTGAGGTGGTGCTGGCCAGCCAGCGGGTGAGTGCCAATAAAGTACTGCAAACGGGCTTTACCTTTGAGTACAATTACCTGGAGGAGGCCCTGGATTCGTTTTACCACAAAGAAGAAGATTAACAACGAAAGGCATACAACAGAAGAGCCGGCTAAGGTATAGCCGGCTCTTCTGTTTGCACAGGTCCTATCCTTTACAGCACGTTGCCCATGTTCAGCAGCTCCAGCACCGAGTCTATCTCCGTAGAGTCTGGGAGCGTCTGTTTCGGCAATACGGTGGTGCAGTTATACTTCTTTGAGATCTCCACGGTCGGGCCCGGGAAGCGGCCCATGGTATAGCCTAGCTCCTTGTCCTTGTAGATGCGCTCCATGTACAGGCCGTACACCGGCAGGGCAGTTTTGGAGCCTTCGCCCAGCTGTGAGGTGCGGAAGTGAATGCTGCGGTCCTCTCCCCCAACCCAGACACCGGTCACCAGGTCCTTGGTAACGCCCATAAACCAGCCGTCGGAGTGATTAGACGTGGTCCCTGTTTTGCCACCTATTTCATTGCCCTTCCAAAGGTCATACTCCCACAGCGCCTGCGAGGTGCCCCCCGGCTCCTCAATTCCCCCCTTGAGCATGTGCATCATCAGGAAGGCTGTCTCCTCGCTCAGCACTTTCTTCTGCTTCGGGTTGAACTGGTGGATCAGGTTGCCGTTTCGGTCCTCGATACGCGTGATAAACATCGGCTCGGTATGGAAGCCATGGTTGGGGAAAGTACTGTAGGCTCCCACCATCTCAAAGATAGAGACATCGCTTGGCCCCAGGCCAATGGACGGCACCTCCTGCAGCGGGCTTTTGATACCCAGCTTATGCGCATACTTCACCACCGTTTCCCACCCGATCAGCTCCGTGAGCTGGGCTGTTACCGAGTTGACCGACTTACCCATGGCACGGCGCAGCGTCATCGGCGCACCAGTATACGTCCAGTCGGCGTTAGTGGGCGACCAGTTCTTCTTCTCCCCTTTCTCTACATAGTTGATGGTGATGCGTTTATCCACCAGCTTATCGCAAGGGGAATACCCATTGTCGATAGCGGCCACGTACACGAAAGGCTTAAAGGTAGAGCCCGGCTGGCGGCGCGCCTGTTTCACGTGGTCGTACTTGAAATACTTGAAATTGATACCGCCCACCCAAGCCTTCACATGCCCCGTGAACGGATCCATGGTCATCATACCTCCGTGCAGGAAGTGCTTGTAATAAGCCAGCGAATCCAGCGGGCTCATCGTTACCTTCTTCTCCAGCGAGTCATTGTCCCAGGTAAAGACCATCATCTCGCGGGGGCGGTTCAGCTCGCGGTTTATGGCCTCGGTGTCGTCGCCGTACTTCTTCTGCAGCCGCTTGTAATAGGCTGTGCGCTTGATCGTTTCCTCAATGAAGCCCGGTATCTCCCGGTCTTTCTCGTCTACCCAGGGATTCTTACCCTCCCAATGGCTGTTAAAGCGGCGCTGCAGCCTCCGCATGTGCTCCTCCATGGCCTCCTCCGCGTGCTTCTGCATACGGGAATCGATGGTGGTATAAACCCGCAGGCCATCGCGGTAAAGGTCGTAACCGTTTTCCTTGCACCACTCGTTCAGGTAATCTGCCACGGCCCCTCTGAAGTAGGTGGCAGGGCCATCGTAGTGGTTCTCTACCTTGTAGTCCAGCACCAGCGGGATCTGGCTCAGTGAGTCGGCCTGCGCAGCTGACAGGTAGCCGTACTTGGCCATCTGCCCCAGCACCACGTTGCGGCGGCGGGTGGCGTTCTCCGGGTTAAAGCGTGGGCTGTAATACGTAGGAGCCTTCAGCAGCCCCACCAGCACGGCAGCCTGCTCTGTTCTGAGGCTGTCCGGAGAGGTGTTGAAGAAGGTTTTGGAGGCTACTTTGACACCAAAAGAGTTGGAGCCAAAATCCACCGTGTTCAGGTACATCACCAGGATCTCCTCCTTCGTGTAGCGCTGCTCCAGCTTGATGGCCGTGAGCCACTCCTTTGTTTTGGAGATCACAAGGTTTGCCCCCGGAATGTGCCCCAGCACCCCCTTCGTATCGTCAGTCCGGGTTTTGTACAGGTTTTTGGCGAGTTGCTGCGTAATGGTGCTGGCGCCACGGGCATCGCCTTGCAAACTCCCGTAAACTGCAGACACAATCGCCTCCGGATCTATACCGGAGTGCTCGTAGAAGCGGATATCCTCCGTGGCGATCAAGGCCTTGATCAGCGTGGGGGACACCTTGTTGTAGGCTACCGGGCTTCGGTTCTCGCGGAAGTACTTGCCGATCAGCTTGCCGTCTGCGGTATATAATTCAGAGGCCTGGTCGCTGCGCGGGTTCTCCAGCCTGTCCAGACTCGGGGAGGCCCCAAACAGGTACAGCAGGTTGTACTCCACGCTGAAGAGGTAAAGCAGCACAGCGGCAAAGCCCAGAAAGAACCCCTTCCAGGCAAAACTGATGACTCCCCTGTACCCAGGCTTCTTCTTTTTCGGTTCTTTTACTTTCTCTTGCTCTTGCAGCATGCTATCTAAAAAGGGTATCCTTTACGTTCTGTGGTTAGGCTAAAACAAAGCGACTGCAAATATACCTTTTGTGCAGAACATCTGCGGTTTGTACAGGATAAAACTTAGTGAAGCACCCCCAAAGCGAGGTACTTTGGCCGTAGCTGCCTATCTTTGCTCCGCACGCCAACACTAATAGCATACTAGCAATGGAGCAGGCACTACAACAAGCTTTCGATAGGATCACAGGCTTACAGCTTACCAGGACCACACGGCACGAGGAGGTGCAATATTTTCACTTCGGCAGCACCCACTACACCACGCCGCAGGGCCTGGTGCTGGATATCGGGGAGGTAACGCTGGCCGTTAACTGCCCCTGGCAGCTGCAGCAGCCGGACGGCAACACCATCAGGCACAGCGAAGTGTTCATGCGAAAGCGCGAAGAGGGCCTGCCAACGCCGGTCTGGGACTGGAAAAAGCCGGGTTCCAGCCTGCGCGACCAGCGCCTGATGGCCCTGGTCAACGAGGGGCCGATGCTGGTGGCCGAGCGGGTGGAAGCACAGGAGAACTTCGGCTTTACCCTCCGTTTTGCCAACAACACTACGCTCACCGTATCACCAGACCCGGCCAAGCCAAACGAGGAGTACTGGCAACTTTTTAGCAATACCGGCGATGGCTTTAAGGTGGGTGCAGGCATAAGCGGGGTCTCCAGCCTGTAAGCCGCCTTGGGCCTGCCTGAGAGCACGTAGCTGACAGCTCTGCGGCTGGCCCCAACTTCCGGAGAACTTTTCCTATGGTGGCACAGTAAGCTAAAATAAAAAGCAGCTGTTGAACATCCGCCTCCATCTTTTTGAGTTTGAAGACCAGCCTTGGTTTCCGCATGTCATCCGGGAGGGCATGCTGGACTACCTTCGCTTTATGATCTCGAAACTGGATGCCTATGAGGAGGCGGTGCCGCTGCTGCAGGAGCTCCTGGAAAAGACACAGGAACGGCACATTACCGACCTCTGTTCCGGTGCGGGAGGCGGTATAGCTGGCATCCGGCAGGTGTTAAGTTACCGCATGGGCATCCCCATCCGCGTCACCCTGACCGACCTGTACCCTAACCATGAGGCGTACGATTACCTGAGCGCTATCTCCAACGGCGCAATCGACTACATGCCCAAACCCGTTGACGCGACGGCTGTTCCGCCTACACTGAAGGGGGTCCGGACCATTTTCTCTTCCTTCCACCATTTCCCGCCCAAGGAGGCTCGCCAAATACTGCAGGATGCTGCCGACAGGGGGGCTGCGATCGGCATTTTTGAGGGAGCGAGTAAAAGCTGGGCTGAGTTGCTTATGCTGTGGCTCGTTTTTCCGTTCGTGATCCTGGCCGTCACACCGTTCATCCGCCCGTTCAAGCTCAGCAGAATCCTGTTTACCTACCTTGTCCCGCTCATCCCGCTTGGGATCATCTGGGACGGCACCGTATCGCTGCTGCGGATATACCCTCCGGGGATGCTGCGCCGTATGGTAAAAAAAGTAAAGGCACCGAACTATACCTGGCGCACCGGCAAAGCAGGCACTCAGCCGGGCAAGTACGTCATCTACCTTATTGGTTATCCTGAAGACAAGGTATAGCCCGTGTGCCCCGGAGCGTAGAGCTGCCGTTTAGTAAGATAAGATTTGTTTTAAAGCCAGACAGCACCGATGCAGGTAACGAACTACAGAACCGCCTTAACCCTGATGCGCATTCCTTTCTCGCTCTACCTGATGCCGGTGTACTGGTTTGCCCTGAGCACCGTGAGCGGCTTTGCACTTTGGCGGGCAGTAGCGGTGTTTTTGGTATTGCACCTGCTGGTGTACCCGGCCAGCAACGGCTACAACTCGTACCACGACCGCGACGAAGGAAGCATAGGAGGCCTGAAACAACCGCCTAAGGTGACGCATGAGCTCATGCACCTGGTCCTGCTCTTCGATGTGCTGGCGGTTGCGCTGGGTTTGCTGCTGTCGCCGCTTTTCGCTGCGCTGGTAGCACTCTACCTGCTTATCTCCAAGGCTTACAGCTACGAGGGTATCCGGCTGAAACGCTACCCGATCACAAGCACGTTCGTTGTCACCTTCTTTCAGGGGGCCTTTACGTACCTGATGGTGCAGGTCGGGGTTGGGCTGCCGGTTGGTAAGGTGCTGCAAACACCAAACATCTGGTTTGCACTGGTCAGCACCCTTTTCCTCTGCGGCTCCTATCCGCTCACCCAGATTTACCAGCACGAGGAAGACAGCCGCCGTGGTGACCGTACGCTGAGCCTGATGCTTGGTATACGGGGCACCTATCTTTTCGCCGCTCTTAGCCTGGCAGCCGGCGCGGGGCTCCTGCTCTGGCTGTACTACACAACTAACCAGCTACAGAATGCTGTCATCTTCCTGGTCTGCACGGCTCCTGTGCTATACTTCTTTGGTGGGTGGGTGCTGCGCGCGCAGCAGGACCTGCGGGTGGTGAATTATGAGAATACGATGCGGATGAACAAGATTTCCTCTGTATGTATCAGCCTGGCATTTGTCGCCATGATCGCTGCGCAGCCATTCTTCTAAGACAAAACCTAGCCCCGCTCCTTTGTGTATACAGGTAAAACTATACTTTACCTATGAAGTTACTCTACGCCGCTATAGCAGGGATTGCCGGTACCGCCGCCATGACCGCCTTTTTATACCTGCTTTCCTTTATCACACATCGTGTGATGAAGGTGGTACGGATACTAGGCACCATGCTCCTAAACCGCACCCAATCCGACGGAGACCTCTCTCAGGCCACCAGTACCAAGGTTGTCGGCACCCTTGCGCACTACGGAGTGGGTGTGTTCTTTGCCATCATATACCTGGCGCTTTGGGATTCAGGCGTAGGCCCGGTCACTGCCTCCTGGGGACTTCTTTTTGGGCTGGCTCACGGCATTGTAGCCATGGTGATCTGGTACTTCTTTTTCATGCTGCACCCCAACCCCCCGCTCATCAAACTCAAAACCTACCTGGTTACGCTGGTATTTGCACATATGATCTTCGGCTTTGTAACCAGCTATACCTATTACCTGTTTCTGCGGCCTGGCTATAGCTTTTGGTGGTAGAACAGGGCAGGCCAGGACCATACCAGGCCTAATAAGTTTGCATACTGGCGCACCCTTGCCAGAGGCGATCGAGGGAAGAACAGACTGTGCAACCCTGGCTAACAGAAGTATCAAAGGGATAGAACCTACTCCGTTTACAGACACAAAAAAACCGCCTGCTTACCGTTTCCGGCCAGCAGGCGGTTCTGTATACATGGTGCTAAAGCGTACCTTAGCCGTTCATCGAGATCAGGAATTCTTCGTTGCTCCTCGTTCCCTTCATTTTGTCTTTCAGGAACTCCATCGCCTCTACAGAATTCATATCCGACATAAACTTGCGCAGGATCCAGATACGGTTCAACTCGTCTCTGTCCATGAGCAGGTCCTCGCGGCGTGTACCAGAAGCAGGCACGTCAATGGCAGGGTAGATTCTGCGGTTGGCCAGCTTACGGTCCAGTTGAAGCTCCATGTTACCGGTACCTTTGAATTCCTCAAAGATCACCTCGTCCATCTTAGAGCCTGTATCGATCAGGGCAGTGGCGATGATGGTCAGGGAGCCTCCGTTCTCTACGTTACGGGCGGCACCGAAGAAGCGCTTCGGCTTGTGCAGGGCGTTTGCATCCACACCACCCGACAGGATCTTGCCTGACGAAGGCACCACGGTGTTATAGGCACGGGCCAGACGCGTGATGGAATCCAGCAGGATCACCACATCATGACCGCACTCCACCATACGCTTGGCTTTATCGAGCACAATGCTGGAAACCTTTACGTGACGCTCCGCCTGCTCATCAAAGGTAGAGGCAATCACCTCAGCCTTCACGCTGCGGGCCATGTCTGTCACCTCCTCCGGACGCTCGTCGATCAGCAGGATCATCAGGTATACCTCCGGGTGGTTCTCAGAGATCGCGTTGGCGATCTCCTTCAGCAACACCGTCTTACCTGTCTTAGGCTGCGCCACGATCATACCTCGCTGGCCTTTACCGATCGGGGCAAACAGGTCCAGGATACGGGTCGACATCTGGCTTGGTCTTGTGGTCAGTTTGAGGCGCTCCTCCGGGAAGAGCGGCGTCAGGTGCTGGAAAGGAATACGGTCACGGATTTCCTCTGTGGTACGGCCGTTCACCGTTTCTACTTTCAGCAGGGCAAAATACTTCTCTCCTTCTTTTGGCGGACGGATCTGTCCTTTCACCGTATCACCGGTTTTCAGGCCGAAAAGCTTGATCTGGGAAGGTGACACGTAAATGTCATCCGGGCTGGCCAGGTAGTTATAGTGCGTGGAGCGGAGGAAGCCGTAGCCGTCCTGCATCAGTTCCAGCACACCTTCATTTAGGATAATTCCGTCAAACTCTTTAAAGTTACTGCTGCTAACCGCTTGCTGTTGCTGTGTGTTACGACGCTGGCTGTCGCCACGGCTGCTATCGCGCTGCTCGCGGCCCTCGCCACGCTCATGGCGGCTCTCTCTGCCTTCTCCCCTGTCGCCTCTGTCGCTGCGGCTTTCTGCTCTCTCGCTTCTCTCGCTACGGTCATGGCGCTGCTCTTCGCGCTGTTCACGGGCTTCGCTGCTACGGCTGTCGCGGCGAATGCGTTCGCGCTGATTCTGAGAACCGTGGTCTTTGGCAGGGGCCGGCGTTTGTACGAATGTTTGAGAGGATCCCTCGGTGCGTGCAGCTGCTGATTCGCGGGCTGATCTTCTTTCTTGCCTGGCTGGGGCGGCCGGCGCTTTCTCTTCTTCTACTACTTCAGTTGTGTTTTCAGGCGTTGCTTCTTTAGCAGGAGCCTCAGCACGGGAGGAGGCTTTGTACTTTTTGGCTACTGTGGCGGGAGGGGTAACGGCTTGCTGGTCCAGGATTTTGTAGATTAGGTCTTGTTTACTCAATTTCTTAAAATTCTTAACACCCAGGTCTTCAGCAATTTCCTTGAGTTCTGAAAGAAGTCTATCTTTCAATTCTTCAATATTGTACATAAATAGTGGTATGGTAGTTAACTTAACTTGCCTGGTTACGCAGTTGGCGCAAGCAGCGAGAGATTTATTTTTTAATAGGAAATAGAAAAGGTTGCGTAAGAGTTGTGAGGCTCAGGATAGGGCCTTCTTCAATTGTACTGCAATGTTATTGCAATGCCTTTTAATTAACAAATATTACGGGGCCTTTTATAAAAAAAGTTTCAGTTTTTTTGAAAAGATTTCTTAAATGCCGCTTACTTCTCAAAAAAGTATATTTTTGTAGTTCTACATAACACCTAACTATGCTACAGCTAACAGTTTTAAGAGAGCAGACCGAAAAAGTAATTGCAGGTCTGAACAAGAAAAACTACAAAAACGCGGCCGAAGAAGTAGCCACTCTGCTGGAGCTCGACCAGCAGCGCCGCCAGGTACAGAACGAACATGATGAGCTTCAGAGCAGAGCCAACTCCATTTCCAAGGAGATCGGGATGCTGATGAAGAACGGAGAGCGCGAGAAAGCCGAAGCCTACAAAGCCGAAACATCGGAGCTGAAGCAGAAAACGAAAGCACTGGCTGAGCAGCTGTCTGCTATAGAAGAGGAAATTCAACAAGCACTATACAAGCTGCCTAACCTGCCCCACGAGAGCGTTCCTGAAGGTAGAACATCAGAAGACAACGAGATAGTTCTGCAGCACGGCGAAATTCCTGCGCTGCACGAGGGCGCGCTGCCGCATTGGGAGCTGATCCAGAAGTACGACATCATCGACTTTGAGTTGGGCAACAAGGTGACCGGCGCCGGTTTTCCGTTTTACAAGAAGCAGGGTGCCCGTTTGCAGCGTGCGCTCATCAACTTCTTCCTCGATGAAGCCGTCAAGGCCGGCTACATGGAGGTGCAGCCTCCGATCCTGGTGAACGAGGCCTCCGGTTACGGTACCGGTCAGCTGCCGGACAAGGACGGGCAGATGTACCATGCCACTGCCGATAATTTGTACCTGATCCCGACGGCTGAGGTACCGATCACGAACATGTACCGCGACATGATCGTGCCGGCAGAGCAGCTGCCGGTCAAAAACGCAGGCCACACCCCTTGCTTCCGCCGCGAGGCTGGCTCCTGGGGGGCCGATGTGCGCGGATTGAACCGTTTGCACCAGTTTGACAAGGTAGAAATTGTACAGATTACGCTGCCGGAGAAGTCATATGAGGCGCTGGAGGAGATGAGCAGCTACATTCAGGGACTGCTACAGAAACTAGAGTTGCCTTACCGTGTGCTGCGTCTGTGCGGCGGCGACATGGGCTTTACCTCTGCCCTTACCTACGATATGGAGGTGTACTCTACAGCGCAGAACCGCTGGCTGGAAGTAAGCTCTGCCTCTAACTTTGAGACATACCAGGCTAACCGCCTGAAGCTGCGCTACAAAACAGAGTCCGGTAAAACGCAGCTGCTGCACACGCTAAACGGCAGCGCCCTGGCCTTGCCACGCATTGTAGCGGCCATCCTGGAGAACAACCAAACGCCTGACGGCATCAACATGCCGAAGGTACTGCACCCTTACTTAGGGTTCGAGAAGATCTCTTAGAATTTGGGAATGTGGATATGAGGAAATCATTTCCTAAACAGAAAAATAGCCGCTGATGTTCTCAGCGGCTATTTTTGTATCACGAGGCTAGCCCCCATTTCTAAATTCCCAAATCTTCACACCTTAAAATCGGCATAGTTCTACCCGCCGTTCTGCTCCATGTACTGGTGATAGTAGCTTTTCAGCTTGTAGTTTTTCATTACTTCTGCCCGTACTTCGTCTATCTTTTGCTGGCTGATTTGCCTGGTTCCGAGCAGCGCCTCATAAAGTTCTGTACTGGATGAGAAACTGCCCTGCTCACTGGCTATCTCATGCTCCCTCAGAAAGGCCGGGGTCAGGTACAGCTTATTTTTGCTGATGCCGACATAGCCGACTGAAATCAGCTTTTCCAGCCCGTTTTCTACTTCCTGTATCGTGAAAACAGTGCCGGCGGTAGCGTCTCCCATCGCCATCACGTCCTGCAACGTAGCGCCT
>JAJLKL010000293.1:0-3085 GCA_033838975.1 Hymenobacteraceae bacterium
AACAAGGATTTAACGCTGCCTTGCTAAAGGGTGTGTAGCACGAAAGGAACTAAACGCATGGAAATCAAAAAGATAAAGGAGACCTGCCTGTATGTGAAGGATCTGGAAGCCAGCAGGGTTTTTTACCACGACAAGCTAGGCCTTGAGGTGATCGGACAGGTGAAGGACAGGCACATTTTCTTCAGAGCAGGCGCTTCGGTGCTGCTCTGCTTTATTGCCGAGGCATCCGGAAAGGGGGGCACCTTGCCGCCGCACTACGGCTCTGGGCAACTACACCTGGCTTTTGAGGTGGAAAAGGAGCAGTATGAACCCTGGAAAGACAAGATCAAGTCGCTTGATATACCCATAGAGCAGGAGTACGACTGGGGCAAAGGCTATCTTTCGTTTTACTTCCGTGACCCGGACCAGCACCTGCTGGAGGTTGTGATGGAAGGAATGTGGGAGCGGGAATGAGAATTGAGAATGTAAAGATTTGAAAATCTGGAAATGGAAGCTATCAGGATGTGAGCCTATGCTATGCGCTCCCTACCTGATCTTTAGTAAGGTTTCAGGGTGTATGGAATGTCCTCCCTCAAAGGTATAGAGCTCGGGGTCGATGCCTAGCCGCGCCATGAGTTGCTTCTTTTTCTCGACTACCTCTGGCGTTACAAACTCATCCTGCGTACCGTAAACCATCGCAACCGTCAAACCTGCAAACGCGGCTTTACCGGTTTCAAAGTCTATGTCCTCCGGGAAGGAGGCAGCCCACAGCACAAGCCGCTGTACCTGTACCTGTTCAGTGGCCAACCAGCGGCAAACCGTGGCGCCCCCCTGCGAAAAGCCCAGCACCGTTACGCGTACCTCCTGAGGTAGTTGCTTTCGCAGCTCCTGCAGCAGCAGGTTCAGGTAGCTGGCCTGGTCCTCGATCTCTGACAGGCGGGCTTCTTTGGTCATCCAGGTAGCCCCCACTCTTCCGGAGAACCCGTCCAGGTAGAACCGGGACAAAGCCTCCGGTGCAACGATCACGGTCTTGCCGTCATCCAGGGGCGCAAAGTGGCGCAGAAAGTAGCGGCCCAGCTGTCCGTAGCCGTGGCAAACGATCCAGAGGTCTGTTACGTCAGCGGATGGAGTGCCGAGGGTGTAGTAGCGGGCTGTGCGCGGTACGGTAAGGCTGTGCTCATTCATATGCAAGGGTTTCAGGCGCCACCAGTGGCAGCGGTTCTTCTTTATTCTACAGATTCTCCTTGTTGAATTGGAAAGGGAGCAGGTCTGCCACGGCGCGGAAGCGGTAAAACTTGCCGTCCGGAGCCTGCAGGAGTACAGGTATGGCTTCCCCCTGTTTGTGCTCATACTCTGCCATCACCTGGCGGCAGGCGCCGCAGGGCATTGCCGGTAAAAAATCCTGATCGCTTCTGCGGCGCGCCGTCACGGCGATCATCTTTATTTTCTTGTTGGGATGATGCGCACTCATGGCGAAAAGCGCTGTACGCTCGGCACAGAGGCCGGAAGGGTAGGCGGCATTCTCCTGGTTGCTTCCCTTGAACATACTGCCATCTTCCAGCACCAGGGCTGCCCCTACCAAAAAATTAGAGTAGGGTGCGTAGGCATCGTTAGCCGCTTCCTGCGCCAGTTGCATTGCCTTCGCCTCCTGTGTGTTCAACTCTGAGGGATCCAGTACATCAATACTGATATTTATATTCAGTTCACTTGCCATTTCTTCACTTATAGGTCTAAAAACGGGAAAAGGGCTATAAATTTAAGGTAAAAATTTGACAAATCCATGTTTATGGTTTGCCTTCCTGCCCTCATTTTGTAACTTAAAGTCAAACCATTCCTACGCTATGAAAAAAATCCTGCTGCTTGGAGCCGGACGCTCGGCCTCTTCCCTCATCAAATACCTCTTCGACAGCGCCACTACTGAGAACTGGCACATCACCATCGGCGACATCGCCATCGCGCACCTGGAGCCGCTGGTGGCGCCCATTTCATTTGCCGAGACCATCACTTTTGATGTGTACAACGAGGCGCAGCGCGCCGGCGAGGTGGCCAAGGCCGACCTGGTGATCTCGCTGCTACCGGCCGTTCTTCATATCGAGGTGGCGCGGGAGTGCCTCAAGCAAGGAAGAAACCTGATCACGGCCAGTTATGTTTCGCCGGCATTTCTGGAACTGCACCGGCAGGCTCAGGAAAAGAACCTCACTTTTATCATGGAGTCGGGGCTGGACCCAGGTATAGACCATATGTCGGCGATGGAGGTGATACGGCGGGTGAAGCAGTCCGGCGGTAAGCTGACCTCTTTCAAGTCCTTTACGGGGGGACTGGTGGCACCGGAGTCAGACAATAACCCCTGGCATTACAAGTTCACCTGGAACCCCCGCAACGTGGTGCTCGCCGGGCAGGGGACGGCCAAATACATCAAGAAGGGTGAGTACAAGTACATCCCGTACCACCAGCTCTTCAAAAGGATCGATGAGTTTTATGTGGATGGCTACGGCCATTTTGAAGGATACGCCAACCGTGACTCGCTGAGCTACCGGGAGCCTTACGACCTGCTGGACATCCCCACCATGCTGCGGGGCACCCTGCGCAGACCGGGCTACTGCGAGGCCTGGAACACGTTCGTACAGCTGGGGCTCACCGACGACAGCTATACCCTGGATAACTCCGCCTCTATGACCTACCGCAGTTTTCTGGAGGCTTTCTTGCCACCGGCCACAGCAGCAGGGCAACGAATAGAGGAGCGCATCAGTCTGTACCTTGGTATACCTGCTGATGGGGAGGTGATGCAGAAACTGGCGTGGCTGGGGCTGTTTGAGGAGAAGCCGGTAGCGTTAGCCGGTGCCACCCCTGCCCAGGTACTGGAAAAGATACTGAAGAAGAAATGGACACTGGCCCCTGGCGATAAGGACATGATCGTGATGCAGCACCTGTTCGAGTATGAGCTGGATGGGGAGAAGCGGGAGATCACCTCCTCGCTGGTGGTAACCGGCGACGACGAAGTGCAGACAGCCATGGCCAAAACAGTGGGACTGCCCGTAGGCATCCTGGCCAAGCTGCTGCTGCAGGGCAAGATCAGCCATCGTGGCGTGGTTATCCCCATCTATCC
>JAJLKL010000294.1:0-3178 GCA_033838975.1 Hymenobacteraceae bacterium
ACCCGGGAAATGCGCGTGCCGAGGAGCTCTTTAAGCTGGTGAACACGGCTTACCAGACACTGTCTAACCCAGGCAAACGTGCCCGCTACGATATGCGCCTGCACTACCAGCACGAGCAGCAGCGCACCGTAAGCCAGCACAGGCCGCAGTACTACGACGCGCGCTATTACCAGACAAGGCCCCCGGCCGGCGTATCGGAGCGTTATTACCAGAACATCAGGCGAAACAAAGAAAAGCGTTTCTCCCGCAAGGACTGGTACATCACAGTGGCTTTCGTAAGCGGCCTGCTGCTCTTCAGCCTAATGCTGAAGGTGGTGATGGACCACATCACGGGTGAAGATAGGTATAAAACAGCTTTAAGCTATATAGAAGATGGTAAATACAGTAGCGCCCACCGCCTGCTGACCGATGCCATAAACTTTATGCCTGATAACGCTGCTGCCTATGAGGCCAGGGCGAACATTGAGTTGAATGTGTATGAGAACTATTCCTCAGCGCTGAGAGATTTGGATAAGGCCATAGCGCTGCAGGAGCAACCGTCGGCGCAGGTGTACTACATGCGCGGGCGCAGCCATCAGCAGCTGGCACAGTTCCAGCAAGCTGAGAAAGACCTGACGCGGGCGCTAACGCTGAATAAGAACCTCTGGTCCGCGCACCTGGCCAGGGGGGAGGTGCGGCTGTTCTACCTTAAAAAGTATGACGCGGCCATTGCTGATTTTACCTCTTTTCTGAACCACAGCAGCCCCGGGACCGATCGGGTGGCAGCGCTTACCTACCGGGGTTTTGGCTTTTACAAACAAGGCAAGCATCGCCAGTCGGAGAGGGATTACCGGTCTGCCTTGAAGCTGGACAGGGAGAACGGCCGCGTGTATTACCTGCTGGGGCGTACCGAGCTGGAGCAACAGCAGTCAGACTCCGCCTGTACCCACTTTTTTAAGGCTTACGAGCTGGGCTACTCCGCTGCCCTGCTTGAGCTGAGGGCCAGCTGCCAGCAGTAAGTTAATTTATCCTGAGCAGTTTGCGCTGCATCTTCTCGCTGTCCCAGGCTTGCTCGCCCAGGTATATAGCCTCCACTTCTCCGCTACTGTTAAGTACATAGGTGCTCGGGAACACTGTCACCGACTGGTTCGCCAGGGGGGTGTTTGCTTTCAGAATGTCAAAGCTAAGTTCCCTGCGGCGGCTGAACTTCCGGAGTTTCTCCACCTCCTCGTCGGAGACGGCCAGTACGGCTATCCTGTCCGGGTGCAGTTGCTGGAGCCTGTCCAGGGCGGGCATTTCCTTGATGCACGGCTTGCACCAGGTAGCCCACATGTTCACCAGCACCACCTTGTCCTGGTAATCCTCTACGGCTACAGGGTTGCCCTGCAGGTCGGTTAGCTCCAGCGACTGCCAGTTTACTTTTTGCGGCACCAGGTCATGTAGCATGGAGATGGCAAACAGGGCGATGGCGCCGGCCACGGCAAAACCCACGGCGTAGGAGGTCCAAAATAATTTTCTTCTGTTCATAGAAAGGCTTAAAACTGAATTTTCTGGATGAAGAAGAAGTAGATAAGCGTCAGGAGGAGGACAGTGCCGATGCCACCGGCCATCCCGGCAAAAATAGCGCTCCAGAAAATCTTTTTCATAGACGAAGGAGGGGTTAACGTTTAGACTCTGAAGCTAATGTATAAAAAAATGTTCAGAAAACCGGTCCAATTTTTTGTTGCAGAACCTTAGCGGGCAAACAAAGTATAGGTATGGCAGTTAATGATGAGGGAGGGCGTAAAAGCAAAAAACCCTCACTTTTTAGAGTGAGGGTTTCGTGGTGATGAGTGGAATCGAACCACCGACACAAGGATTTTCAGTCCTTTGCTCTACCAACTGAGCTACATCACCAGCTCTTGTTGTGTCCCCTTGTTCCGAAAGGGTATGCAAAAGTAGTAACTAACTTTTAAGTAGCAAACATTCTCGCAAAAAATATTTTAAAAATATCCTCTGCGTACCTTTAGTCTCATTAATTAAGTATCTTTATCTACAAATTAGTATGTATAACGAATAATTTGCCGTGATAGGAATAGAAAACATTATCTTTTTGATTGTGGCTGCCGTTGGCATAGGCCTTTTTGTCTGGCAGATCCGCAAGATCCGCAAAAACGTGTTGATGGGCCGCGATCTGGAAATTACCGACAACCCATCGGAGCGCATCAACAAGACCTTACTCGTAGCCTTCGGTCAGCAGAAAATGTTCAAGCGCATGCTGCCGGCTGTGTTGCACCTGTTTGTGTATGTTGGCTTCATCGTGATCAACATAGAGGTGCTGGAGATCCTGATCGACGGTATTTTCGGTACGCACCGCGTGCTGGGTTTTGTGGGGCCGTTGTACAGTGGCCTGATGGCGCTGAATGAGATACTGGCGGCCCTGGTGATCATCGCCTGCGTGATGTTCCTGTGGAGACGCAATGTAACCAAGGTGCCGCGCCTGTGGGATGGCGTTGAGCTCCGTGCCTGGCCAAAGCTGGACGCCAATGTGATCCTGATCACCGAGATCGTGCTGATGCTGGCGCTGTTCGTGTTCAACATCGCCGACATGAAGCGCGTGCTGCTGGCAGGGGAGGAGATCGTAGGGGCTTATCCGGTCAGCCAGTTTTTCGTGAACATCTTTGGCGATGACCCGGAGCAGCTGTACATCATTGCCAAGGTGGGGTGGTGGTTCCACATCCTGGGCATCCTGGCCTTCATGAACTACCTGCCTAGCTCCAAGCACTTCCACATTATCATGGCTTTCCCGAATGTGTACTACTCTAAGCTGGTGCCAAAGGGTAAGTTTACCACCAATCCGGCCATTACGCATGAGATCAAGGCGATGCTGGACCCAAGCTACCAGCCGCCAGCCCCTGAGGTGGACGCGGAGGGTAACCCGATCATGCAGCGCTTTGGCGCCAAAGACGTGGAGGACCTGACCTGGAAGCAGCTGATGGATGCCTATACCTGCACAGAGTGCGGGCGTTGTACCTCGGTTTGCCCGGCCAACATCACCGGTAAGCTGCTTTCGCCGCGCAAGATCGTGATGGATACCCGCGACAGGATGGAGGAGAAAGGGGAGCACCCGGCCATCTTCGCGCCGAACCACTACAAAGAGCTGGGGGAGGAGCGTGTGGAAACCACTGATGAAAAGACGCTGCTTCGCGGCTACATCACG
>JAJLKL010000295.1:0-5198 GCA_033838975.1 Hymenobacteraceae bacterium
TACACCCGGAAAAAATGGTTAAAGCCCACTTCAAATAAATTGGCAATGGAGGCGTAGGTGGAGATATGCCCGCCGATGCCTTCGCTTTCCTTGTTTGCCCTGGCCACCATGGCCATCGCGTTCCAGCGGATAAGGGCCAGCAGCTTTTGCTCCAGCTCCAGGTCGCCGGGGTAGTCCGACTCTTCTTCGGGAGGAATGGTATTCATGTAGGGGGTATTGAATGGCTGCGCGAAAGAGATGCCGTGCTTTTGGGCCTCGCTGTGCAGCAGGCGCAGCAGTTCCTGTACCCGTTCTTCCGGCTCGTTGGCCATTACCCAGCGCAGCGACTCCAGCCACTCCCGGTTCTCAACCGCTGCATCTCCCCTTCTTTTTTCCTTCGCCATGCTAAATCCAGTTTTTCTTATACCTGATGTATTTGTACAACTCCCCTGCCCAGACAACCACGGTGGCGATCAGCATCATCACCAGGAAGTCCACCGTAGGCAGGTCCTCGAAGCGCATGACCTCCCGCAGGAACGGTACCTTGATAACCACGTACTGCAGCACAATGGCAGCCAGGAAAGCCAGATTCACCCAGAAGTTGGTGAGCGGGCCGATCTCGAAGATAGATTTACGCAGGGAGCGCATGTTGAATACGTTGAAGATCTGGGTCATGGAAACCATTACGAAGGTTCCTGTGCGGGCCATCACCTCGCCCTCCGGCAGGTAGTACCGGAAGGTAAAGAGCGCCAGCGCCACGATGATAGCGGAAATGAGCAGGAGAAAAGGTACGATGTCCCACTTCAGGATACCCTCGCTCTTCTTCAGCGGGGGCTGCTTCATGATCTCACCGTGCCCCGGCTCCGTGGCCAGGGCCACGTCCATGATGCCACTTGTCACCAGGTTTACGTACAGGATCTGTACCGCCGTCAGCAGCAGCGGAAAGCCGATGGACATGCCAATGATGAAGGCGGTCACGAAGGCAAAGTTGGTGGTGAGCAGGAAATAGCTGGTGATCCGGATGTTGTTGAACACGATGCGTCCTTCCCGGATAGCATTCACGATACTGCTGAAGTTATCGTCCTGCAGCACGATCTCAGCGGCATCCTTGGCTACATCGGTGCCCCGCTGCCCCATGGCAATGCCCACATCGGCGCGTTTCAGGGCCGGCGCATCGTTTACGCCATCCCCGGTCATGGCAATAAGGGTATCCCGCCGTTGCAGTCGTTCCGCGATCCGCAGCTTTGTGTCTGGGTCCATGCGCGCAAAGACCGACACATGCTCTATGTAATCGTCAAATTTCTCATCCTCTACATCAAGCTCCTTTCCGGTGATGGCTACCGGGTATTCCGCGCCCTCTTCCTCCTCCACTCTGTCCACGATGGCCACCTGCTTGGCAATGGCTGCGGCAGTTTTCTTGTGGTCGCCGGTTACCATCATCACCCGGATACCAGCCTCCTTACACTCCTCCACCGACTCCCGGACCCCTTCGCGGGGCGGGTCGATAATGCCCGTTATACCTACCCAGACCAGGTCCTGCACGTCATCGGCTGTTACTTCCTGTTGGCTGTCGCCCGCTTTGTAGGCCTGGGCCAGCACGCGCATCGCCTGCCCGGTCCACTCGTCCATCTTTTCCCGGATCTCCTCCCTTTTTTCCTCCGTCAGCTCCTCCGGGCCGTCAGGGGTAAGCCACTGGCTGCTCAGCTCCAGTATCCGCTCCGGTGCCCCAATGGCGTAGATTTCAGCTCCCTCTCCTGTATCCACTAAGGAGGCTCTGAACTTCTGCTCTGAGTTAAAAGGCAGGTCATCTACCAGTCTGTAATGCCTGTAAGGCTCCTGCTGCCTGATGTGGGCCTTGCGGGCCATCACGAACATGGCAGCCTCCGTGGGGTCTCCTACCACTTTAGGCCCCTTGCTTTTCTCATCTTTTTCATTTTTCCCTTCGTCCTCG
Organism: Hymenobacteraceae bacterium; assembly: GCA_033838975.1. Taxonomy (GTDB): domain Bacteria; phylum Bacteroidota; class Bacteroidia; order Cytophagales; family Hymenobacteraceae; genus Pontibacter. Next base: position 1,931 of record JAJLKL010000295.1, read on the forward strand.
TCTTCCTCCTCATCCTCTTCTTCAATTTCCTCTTCCTCCTCTTCCTCCTCCTCTATGTCATCGTCTGCAGCCTTGTCCTTTTTCTTTTTCAGGTGGGCGTCAATTCGTACGCTACCCGGCTTCACATCCAGGTCTATGTCTATATCTTTCTTATCCGCCGCTGCCGGCTCCTCCTCCTTCCCTTCTGGCTCTTCGGCCCTATCACCGGGTATCTGCCCCTGTGCCCCCGGCGCTGGTTTTCTTTCAGGTGCAGGCTCCGCGCCTGCAGTGTCATCCTTTTTGATGCTGATGTTTATATGCACACGATCCGGCTGCACGTCCAGGTTTACATCTATGTCTTCATTCTTCTGGACCTCCTCCTGCTCCACTTCCTTCGCCACCCGTACCGTACCGGTCTTGGGCGGATGCTTTTCTTCCTGCCGGGATTTTTCCGCCGGCGCTTCCTCCCGCTCACCTTCGTCAACTTTTGCTACCGGTTGCTGCTCCTCTCTGTGCTCTTTCTCCCTTTGCCGCTGCTCTTGTTCTTTCTTATCCTCCTCTTTCTCCTGCTGCTCCTGCGCTTTCTTCGCTTCCTTTTCAGGTGCCTCCTCCTGTTCTTTGTCGCCCAGGTGCGCGCTGTTACAGAAAGCCGCGATCGTCAGCAGCTTACGCTCCACGGGGTACTCCTCCAGGTCTATGGGTTCTCCGTCCTTCTCAAATTTCCCCTTTAGCTGGTACCCGTCGCCGGTAACCGCCAACTCTTCGCCGCTGCCGGTAAATACTTTCTTTACCGTCAGGATACTTTGCGTGATGGTACCTGTCTTGTCTGAGAGGATTACCGAAACGGAGCCCATCATTTCTGTGGCGGTGAACTCCCGGATAATGACATTCTGCTTGGCCATCCGGTTGGCGCCAATGGCCAATACGATGGAGATAACCGCAGGCAAACCCTCCGGTATAGAGGAAACCAGGGTGGCAATGGTGACCAGCAGGATAGCCTGGAAGTCATAGTCGCGGAACCAGTAACCGATAGCAAAGACAATGGCAGAGGTCACGATGGCTATGACTGCCATTACCTTACCCAGCTGGCTTGTTTTCTTCCGGAAGTTGGAGTCCTGCATTTCCATCTCGCTCATGGAGGTGGCGATCTTTCCGATCTCCGTCTGCTCCCCGATGGCGGTGACCACTGCCTTTCCTTTGCCCTGCGCCACGTTGGTTCCTTTCCAGACCATGTTCACGCGATCGCCCAGGGCCTCGTTCTCCTCCTCCAGCGGTTCCGTGTCCTTATCCACGGGCATCGACTCCCCGGTGAGCGCTGCCTCCGAGGTACGCAGCTCCTTTCTGCTCAGCAGGCGGCCATCCGCAGGAACAGCCTGTCCTTCGTTGAGCAGGATAATATCCCCCGGCACCACTTCCTCTGCCGGCAGTTCTTTTTCCGTACCATCCCGCAGCACCACCGCCTTTTTCTGAATCATGCTCTTGATGGACTCGATGGCCTGTTCGGCCTTGTACTCCTGTATAAAGCCCATGGTGGCATTGAAGAGAATGACCGCGCCAATAATGTACACGTCCACCATCTGATCGGCCCAGAAGGCAACACCGGCAGCAATGATGAGGATGAACACCAGGAAGTCCTTGAACTGCTTGAAGAAGAGTTTGATGGGGTTGGCTTTGCCTTTCTCCGGCAGCACGTTTTTGCCGAACTCCTCCTGCCGCTTTTTCGCCTCGTCCGAGGAAAGGCCCTCCTTGCTGGCTGAAAGCTTCTCCAGGGTTTCTTCCGCACGTAAGGTATGGTAAGGGTACTTCTGGTCTAGTTCCATAGGCTCGTTTGGGTATAGGCAGATAACCTCTGCTTGAGATCGATCATGAAGCAAATTCTTTGAACTGGCTCAGCCAAATGCTCTTCCTGCTCCCCGCCCGGGAGAACTGCGTAAGAGAAAAAGCCATTCTGTTCATGAGGTATACCACTGCCATCTAAACTAGAGCAGCGCTTCCTGAACCACCTCATAATCAGGCATTTTCTTACTATACTACTGCCATATAGCATTTCCTGTTTCCCTGATTCCAAACATAGCAATAGCCTCATAGCCTTATATAGCCTTTGGGGTACAGATCCGGCAAGGATTATTCAAATAATTCATACCGAATACTTTAACTGAAACCCATAACTAAAGTATAACCATAAACAGACGCAATAGCATGCAGCTAATACTGTGTCTGTTTATGGAAGATTTTTCTAACCTATTTAAGTGTATTACCTATGGTGAATGTGGCAATAAACGGTTTGGGGCGCATCGGACGCGCCACCCTCAAGATCTTACTGGATAGCAACGACTTTCATGTGGTGGCGGTGAATGACCTGGTGGACGCAGAGAACCTGGCTTACCTGCTGCGCTATGACACGGTGTACGGACGCTACCACAAAACAGTAGAGGCAACCGACGGCAAGCTTACAATAGACGGCAAGGAGTATAAAGTGCTAAACGAGAAGGACCCTGCTAAACTGCCCTGGAAAGACATGGGCATTGACCTGGTGTTTGAGTGCTCCGGGGTATTTACAAAACGCGAGGACCTGGAGAAGCACCTGCACGCCGGGGCAAAACGGGTGATCCTCTCTGCTCCGGCCAAAACCGAGGATATCAGGACAGTCGTACTCGGCGTAAACTCTGATGGCAACAAGGAGGAGCAGATCATCTCCTGCGCCAGCTGCACTACCAACTGTATTACCCCGGTGGTAGAGATCATCAACCGCAGGATAGGCATCAAAAAGGCGAACATGACCACCGTACACGCCTATACCTCCAGCCAGGCTTTGGTAGACGGGCCAAACAAGAAGAAGAGAAGAGGCCGGGCCGCAGCCGCCAACTTTGTGCCTACCAGCACCGGCGCCGCCAAAGCCACGGCCAAGGCCTTACCCGAAATGGAAGGCAAATTTGACGGGGCTGCCATCAGAGGCCCGGTTCCTGCCGGCTCCATTGCCGACATAAACATGGTAACCGAACGGGAAACCTCCGTGGAGGAGATCAATAATATCCTGCGGGAAGAGGCCCAAAGCGAACGCTACAAAGGCATTCTGGGCGCCTCCGATGATGAACTGGTTTCCTCGGATATCATCCAGGACTCCCGCGCCTCCATCGTGGACCTGAACATGACCCAGGTAGTGGGCGGAGACCTGGTGAAGATCATGAGCTGGTACGACAACGAGTGGGGCTACGCCTCTCAGATGGTACGTGAGGCCCAGCACGTGTCGAGCAAGGCCATGGCTTCGTAGGCAGTTTTCCGTTGTTAT
>JAJLKL010000296.1:0-23129 GCA_033838975.1 Hymenobacteraceae bacterium
AGACGCGCAGGGTAACCCGATCAACAACAATGAGGGGGGGGAGCTGGTGCTGAACCTGGGCAACGTGTCAGAAGACATCCTGAAGGACAACCTTTACTCATTTGAGAACGGCCTGCCGACCTCACCGGACAACCTGCAGAACGTACAGGAAAGCCTCTGGGGCCGCATCACCACGCAGCAGTTCCTGACGGATGCCTTTACAGGGGTACCGGGCGCGCGCAGGTTCCAGGACATTGGCCTGGATGGCTTGAGTGATGCAGACGAGCGTAACTACTTCCAGAATACCTTTCTGGATCGCATTGCAGGCACGCCGCCACAGTCGGTGGTGGATGACCCCTCGGCTGACAACTTCCTGCACCACCTCGACCCGGTGTACGACCAGCGAAACGCAGGTATACTGGCCCGGTACAAGAACTTTAATGGCATGGAGGGGAACTCACCGGAAAACAGCCGCTTCTCCAACTACGCCTTCCCTGATAAGGAAGACCTGAACCGCGACAACGTGATCAGCGACTTGGAGCAGTACTACGAGTATAAGATCAACCTGAAGCCGGGGCAGCTGAATGTAGGGCAGAACTATATCGTGGACCAGATCGTGCACGATAACATCAACGGGGACAGGGTAACCTGGTACCAGTTCCGTATACCGGTGCGCCAGCCAACGGGCAGTGTCGGCAGTATCAACGGCTTTAAGTCCATCCGCTTTATGCGCATGTACCTGACGCAGTTCGCCGACCCGGTGGTGCTGCGCTTCGTGCAGTTCCAGTTCGTGGCCAACCAGTGGCGCCAGTACCTGCAGCCGATCACCGACGGAAACCCGTGCCTGACCTGTACCGACGACGCCCGTACCTTCACCATCTCCACGGTGAACATAGAGGAGAACGGGCAGGCGGTAGAGGGCAATATCCCGTACGTGCTGCCGCCGGGCATTGAGCGCCTCCGCGACTACGCCTCCACCAACGACCGTCGCCAGAATGAGCAGTCGCTGCAGCTGTGCGTGGAAGACCTGAAGGACTCCTTCTCGAAGGCGGTGTATAAGAACATCTCCCTGGACATGCTGATCTATAAGCGCCTGAAGATGTACCTGCACGCCCAGACCAGCAACCCGAACACAAAAGACGACGATGTACAGGCCTTCATCCGAATCGGTACGGACTTTACGCAGAACTACTACGAGTATGTGGTGCCGCTGAAGATCACGCCGCAGGGAAGTACAACCCAAGCTACCATCTGGCCGAAAGAGAACGAGATAGACATTGCCCTGAAAGACCTCGTGGATGCCAAAGTAGTTCGCAACAATTTAGGAGTGGATCGTTACCGCCCTTATGAAACCCGTATCAACGGCAAGATCATCCGGGTGATGGGTAACCCGGACTTCAGCGAGGTGCAGGGCATTATGATTGGCTTGCGAAACCCTGCCGATAACGGCCAGCCACACTCGGTGTGCGTGTGGGCAGACGAGCTGCGCGTGACCGACTTCCGAAACGAGACGGGCTGGGCGGCCAACGCCAGGCTAAACACCAAGCTTGCCGACTTTGCCAACATTACGGCCACCGGTGCCTACACCACCGTGGGCTTTGGCGGGCTGCAGCAGAAGATCGCCCAGCGGGCCCGTGAGAATACCGCCCTGTTTGATGTGAGCGCCAACGTGGTAGCCGATAAGTTCCTGCCGGAGAAGCTGGGCATTAAGGTACCGCTTACGGTGCAGTACGGCACCATGAACAGCGAGCCGCAGTTTGACCCGCTGGACAAGGACGTGCCGCTGGAGGAGTCGCTCACCCGCTTCGACTCAAATGACGAACGCAAAGAGTATAAGCAGGAAGTAACCACCCGGGAGACGAGAAAAAGCATCAGCCTGCTGAACGTACGGAAAGAGCGGACCGATCCGGATGCCAAGGTCAGGCCGTATGATGTGGAGAACCTCTCCTTCTCCTACTCCTACGCTGAGCGCACGTTCACCAACATCGAGACGGACCGCGACTTTACCAAGACGTATAATGGCGCGATAGCCTATACCTACAATACCACGCCGCGCAACATAGCGCCTTTTGCGCAGTCAGAAGGGCTGAAATCGCCGTACCTGCGCCTGATCAAAGACCTGAACTTTACGCCGCTGCCGAGCAGCTTTGCGTTCCGGGCAGACCTGGACCGCCGCTACAACGAGACATTCCTGCAGCGCCGCGACCCGGGTACAGGCCTGATCACCTCACGTGGCATTGCCCCTACGTTCCAGAAGTACTTCTACTTTAACCGAATCTATGACCTGAAGTGGGACCTGAGCAAGAGCCTCTCACTGGACTACACGGCCTCCAACCGCGCCATCGTGGACGAGCCGAATGCCCGCATCAACAAGGACGTCGACTCGCTGGCCTACAAGAACAAGATCATTTGGGACAACCTGAAGAAGTTTGGCCGAAACACCAACTTCAACCAAATGGTGGCCCTGAACTATAAACTGCCGCTCGAGAAGTTTCCGCTTACTGACTGGATCGGTGCCGAGACCCGTTATGCCGCCACCTATATCTGGACGGCCGGCTCCACAGCCCTGAACCAGGACACCACCTTCCGCCTGGGTAACACGGTGGAGAACAATACCGAGTTCAGCGTAAACGGTAAGATCGACCTGGTAAAGCTCTACAACAAGGTGAAGTTCCTGAAAGCAGTGAACTCCCCGGCTCCTGCCGCAAGGCCCGCGGCTCCGGCTCCCGGCGATACGGCCGCACAGAAACCGGGCCCGGAGATGAAGTTTGCGAAGGGATTGGCAAGGATCCTGATGATGACGCGCTCGATTAACTTTACCTATCTGCAGAACCGGGGCACTTTGCTGCCCGGCTACCTGCCCAGCACCAAGATGTTCGGCTTTGATGACAGCTTTGAGGCACCGGGCTTACCGTTTATACTGGGCAAGCAGTATGATTTGGACAACCTGTACAGCAGGGCCTACAGCAACGGCTGGTACACCGACAGCAGCCAATACCTGAACACGCCGCTTAGCTCCATCTTCACCGAGACCTTCACGGCTCGCGCCAACCTGGAGCCATTCCGCAGCTTTAACCTGCAGCTGGATGCGCGCCAGACAAAGTCGGAGATTGAGGAAGTGTTCTACCGCAAGGAGTTTGATGATTTTGGCAACGTCGGCGCTACCGACCAGCGCCAGAACCCATTCAACACAGGCTCCTTCAGCACCTCTTTTGTTGCGATCGGCACCTTGTTTGAGTCTACCAGCCAGGGAACATCAGAGGCATTTGAGACCTTTATCCGCAACCGTTATGCGGTGCGCGAGGAGCTGACAGCCGCCAACCCCGCTGCCGGTGACTCTGGCTATACCTTAAACTCGCAGGAGGTGTTGATGAAGTCGTTCCTGTACGCGTACCAGGGCCGCGACATCAGCGGGTACAAGGCCAGCAGTTCCGACAACCCGTTCAAGCGCCTGCCGATCCCGAACTGGCGCGTTGACTACAACGGCCTGTCGCAGCTGCCGTTCTTCCAGCGCTGGTTCAGCCAGGTAAACCTGACGCATGCCTACAACTCGAGCTATAACATCACCAGCTTTACCACCTCCCTGGCGTACGACCAGCAGCCGGCAGGCTTCCCGACGCAGCTGAACGAGTTCGGGCAGTTGGTGCCGTACTACATCGTGAACCAGCTGACCGTAACTGAGCGCCTGGCACCATTACTAGGCATTAACTTCCGCACCAAAACAAACCTGACCGGCCGCATCGAGTATAAGATCGAGCGTAACCTGTCGCTGAACCTGACCAACGCCCAGATCACGGAAACGAACGTGAAGGACTATGTTTTAGGCTTTGGCTACAGCACCACCAACTTCCGGATTCCGTTCCGCATTGCCGGGCAGCGCAGGGTGCTGGAGAACGAGCTGACCATGCGCCTGGACTTTTCGGTGCGCGAGAACCAGACGGTACAGCGTGCCATAGACCGCGACGACACAGGTGAGGAGCGCAGCCAGAACCAGATCACGAACGGTACGCGCCAGCTGCAGCTACGCCCAACCATAGACTACGTGCTGAGCCAGCGGGTGAACCTGCAGTTCTACGTGCTGCGCACAGTGTCTGACCCGAAGATCTCCACCTCGTTCCGCAACAGCGTGACGGAAGGCGGCGTTCAGTTACGAGTTAGTTTGCAATAAAATTTTGGCATTGCGAAAAAGACCGTAATTTTGAAAGGTAATCTTTAACAGAAACGGACAAATCAAATGAACCTACCTGAAAACCTAAAGTATACCAAAGACCACGAGTGGATACGCATTGAAGGCGACACAGCTTTTGTAGGCATCACAGACTTCGCGCAAAGCGAGCTGGGCGATATCGTGTACGTAGACATCGACACTGTTGACAAGCAGATCAACCAGGAGGATGTGTTCGGTACAGTAGAGGCCGTGAAAACAGTTTCTGACCTGTTCAGCCCACTGAGCGGTACTGTGCTGGAGTTCAACGATAAACTGGAGAGCAACCCGGAGCTTGTAAACTCTGACCCTTACGGTGACGGCTGGATCATCAAAATGTCTATCGATGATGCAGGCCAGGTAGAGGGGCTTCTTTCTGCAGAGGCTTACCGCGAGCTTATCGGTCAGTAATCAATCCTCCTAAAACAAAGTAGGTTTGATATTACGGTACAACCTATTTACCATACTTTGGGCAGCAATGATCTTATTAACGACATTGCTGCCTTCTACTTCCATGCCCTCCCTGTCCGTCTGGGAGCTTTTCTCCTTTGATTCTTTCGCGCACGCCTTCCTGTTTGCCGTGCTATGCTTCCTGATGATTGTGGGCCTGACGAAGCAGTTTACCTTTCCAAAGCTAAGGCACTTTGCCATCCGCGCCAGTCTGCTTATCAGCAGCATGTTCGGGATTTTTATCGAGCTGATGCAGCACTTCTTTATCTATGGGCGCCAAGGCGATATCATTGATGTAGTTGCCAACACCATTGGCTGCCTACTGGGCATTGTACTGTTCAAGCTGATCTATATCTGGTAGTTAGCCACCAGCACCGCGCAGGCTTTTGTACTCAGAATCTTCTATCTTTAGAGGATGATGCGCCACTATACCCTCTTTTTCCTGTTCAGCCTGCTCCTAACCCCTGCCCCGGCGCAGGACATGCCCCGTGTACGTCAGACAATTGATACCCTGACCTCGCCCAGCATGCATGGCCGCGGCTATGTGTTTGATGGCGATGCAAAAGCGGCCAACTACATCCGCAGCCGGTTTGAGCAGGCGGGACTCAAGCCACTGGGGATCTCCTACTTTCAGCCTTTTAGGATGCCGGTGAACCGCATCGTGGAGACGCCGCAGCTGCAGGTGCATGGGAAAGCCCTGGTGGCCGGTAAGGACTTTGTCGCACACGCAGCTTCGGCCTCAGGCAAAGGAAAAGCCACCGTACTCCCGCTCGATACACTTGTCTTCACGGAAGCTCCTGCCGCGCAAAAATACTTTTCCCAGAGCTTTCAGCACAGGGCTCTGCTGTACCATCAAAGGCATGTAAAGCAGCTAAACCAGTTGCCGCCGCTCTACCAGCGCAAACTGAACCAGGCTAAACTGCACATCGTGCTGCAGCCACAGGCGCTCCTGACCACTGTAGCCAGACAACAGCAGGCTGTGCCGGTGCTGGAGGTGCTGCAAACTTCCTGGCCCCAGCAGGCGAAAAAAGTAACGTATGAGGTAAAGGCGGAGCTAAATCCACAGCACCTGACGCAAAACGTGCTAGCCTTTGTGGAAGGCAGCGCCAAACTTGACTCATTCATCGTTTTCACGGCGCACTATGACCACCTGGGTGGGCAGGGCAAGCAGGTATACTTCCCCGGCGCCAACGACAATGCCAGTGGCACGGCCATGCTACTGGAGCTGGCGCAGCATTTCAGTGAGCCGCAAAACAGGCCCAGGTACAGCATGGCCTTTATGGCCTTTGCCGCTGAGGAGGCCGGGTTACTTGGCTCCCTTCATTATGTGAGCAACCCGCTCTTTCCGTTAAAGCAGATCCGCTTTCTGATCAACCTGGACCTGGTTGGCACCGGAGAAGAAGGCATGATGGTGGTGAACGGGAAGGTACACGAGCCGGAATTCCGGGTGCTGCAACAGTTAAACAAGCAGCACCAGTACCTGCCGCAGCTCAAAAGCCGGGGCAAGGCTGCCAACTCCGATCACTATCCTTTTTCGGAGGCAGGCGTGCCGGCTTTCTTTTTCTATACCCTGGGAGGCACAGCCGCTTACCACAACACCAACGACTACGCCCGTCAGCTGCCGCTCACAAGGTTTCCGGAGGTGTTCAGGCTGATCGTGGCGTTTGCGGAACAAATGCAGCAGAAAAGTAAACCGGCCACATTTGAGACCTCTCACTGATCCTTGAAATCTCAGGTGGCTGTTCCCGCTATAAAACAGAAGAGCCTGCTACACCGGTAGCAGGCTCTTCTGATGGGAAAGGCATCAACTACAGAATGTTATTGATCTGCTCTTTGATCTTCTCCAGCTCCTCTTTCATCTCCACCACGTAATGCTGAATAGTGGCATCGTTGGCCTTGGAGCCGATGGTGTTGATCTCACGGCCTATCTCCTGTGAGATAAAGCCCAGCTTTTTACCGGTAGGCTCCGGCAGGTATACCGTCTCGGTGAAGTAGTGCAGGTGGTTGATCAGGCGCACCTTCTCCTCGGCAATATCCAGCTTCTCCATAAAGTAGATCATCTCCTGCTCAAAGCGGTTTTCGTCAAAGTGCTCGGAGGTTGAGATCTCGGTTAAATGCCCCTTGATGCGGTTACGGATATGCTCCATGCGCACCGGGTCGTGCTTCTCTACCTCCGCCAGCAGAATGCGGATACGATCAATGTAGGACATGATCTCTGCCGTCAGCGCTTTTCCTTCGTCGGCACGGAAGGCGTTGATCTTTTGCAGTGCCTCGTCTAGCATCGGCTGCACATTGGCCCAGTCAGCTTCTCCGTTCTCGTCTTCGGGCTGGTCCTGCTGCAAAACATCCGGCATGTACAGCGCCAGGCGGAACAGGTCGTTCTTAGCGGCCCCTACCTTGTCGGCCGCATCGCTCAGCTCTTTGTAATACGCCTGTAGCAGATCACCATTGATGTTGCTCTTCGCCTTCTGGGCCTTATTCTTCACATAATCTATACTCACAGAAACCTTTCCGCGCACCAGCGACTTCGAGACCATATTCCGGATCTCATATTCCCGCTCCGACAGAAAGCGCGGCAAACGCACGCTCAGATCCATACTTTTGGAGTTTAGCGAACGAATCTCTACCGAGATGGAGTATTGGTCGGCATCGAGGCGGGCACTGCCAAAACCTGTCATGGACTGCAACATAAGCTCTTTATATAATGATACTTTGGCAAATTAGGGATAAAAATTCACTTTTGCTCGGCCAAGGTGCTTAAAGCTGACAAAAGAAGCCTTGCCAAGACAGCCGGGGCTCCTGCATTGCATTTAGATTATCCGCCCCTCCCATACCCGATACAACGCATCTGACGGTATAAGTCACATTTTAGTAACAGCAGCAGGGGCAGTTTTAAAGAAAAAGCTGTATTTTTGCACCCGCAATGAGGAAGGCTACTCCATTTATCACACTCACTCCACCGTGACATGCTCATCGTCAGGCGTTCCCTGCCTGACGGACTCTCTATTTACATTTGTTTGAATTTGAATTAACTCACCTAAATCAGGTGTGCACAGGTATAATATAGATACCCTGGCCACGCCTGCAGAATTTTTATACACGTTATTTTATGTTATACAGTCCGATCAACTTTAAGGAGATTAACTACAAAAACGAGATCCTGTCGGGTCTTACGGTGGCGCTGGCGCTGGTGCCGGAGGCCGTTGCCTTTGCCTTTGTGGCCGGTGTGGAACCACTGGTAGGCTTATATGCCGCGTTTATTGTCTGCCTGATCACCTCTGTTTTCGGAGGTCGCCCAGGTATGATTTCAGGGGCCACCGGAGCGCTGGCCGTGGTAATGGTTTCCCTTGTTTCCACCCATGGTATTGAGTACCTGTTTGCGGCCGTAGTGCTGATGGGGATTATCCAGATACTGTTCGGTGTGCTGAAGCTGGGGAAGTTTATCCGCTTGGTACCAGAGCCGGTGATCTACGGCTTCGTGAACGGCTTGGCCATCGTGATCTTCATGGCGCAGTTCGGGCAGTTTAAGTTACCGGCCGTGAACGACACCGGCTTTGCCTGGATCACAGGCATGCCGCTCTACACCATGCTGGCACTGGTCGCGCTTACCATGCTCATCATCTACATACTCCCCAAGATCACAAAGGCGGTTCCGGCAGCACTCACCGCTATCGTAACCGTTTCTGCCATCGTGATCGGCTTTAACCTGGATACCAGAACGGTGGGCGACATGGCTTCTGTAGGTGGCGGCTTGCCAACATTCCACATCCCGATGGTGCCCCTAAATTTAGAGACGTTGCAGATCATCTTCCCTTACTCACTCATACTAGCCGGCATCGGCCTGCTGGAGTCGCTGCTGACGTTGACCTTAGTAGATGAACTGACGGACACCCGAGGCCGTGGAAACAAGGAAAGCATAGCACAGGGCGCTGCCAATGTTGTGTCGGGCTTCTTTGCCAGCATGGGCGGTTGCGCCATGATCGGCCAGAGTATCATTAACGTAAGCTCCGGTGGTCGTACCCGCCTTTCAGGTATAACGGCGGCAGTGATGCTGCTGGTGTTTATCATGTTTGCCTCCAGCCTGATTGAGATGGTGCCACTGGCGGCACTGGTAGGACTGATGTTTATGGTGGCCATTGGCACCTTTGAGTGGGCCAGTTTCCGGGTGCTGCGCCGTATACCCAAATCGGATGCCATAGTGATGGTGGCCGTTACCGTGCTGACGGTGATCTTTGACCTGGCCATTGCCGTTGCCATCGGCGTGGTAATTGCCGCCTTGGTATTTGCCTGGGACAGCGCCGTGCGCATCCGTGCCCGTAAGCGTGTGGACGAGAATGGCGTGAAGCACTATGAGATCTTCGGCCCCCTGTTCTTCGGCTCCACAGCTACCTTCCTGGAGAAGTTTGACGTAGCCAACGACCCGGAAGAAGTAGTGGTAGATTTTGCTGAGTCGCGGGTAGTGGACCACTCCGGCATTGAGGCGCTGAGCAAACTGACGGAGAAATACCTAAACGCCGGCAAAAAGCTGCACCTGCGCCACCTGAGCGCCGACTGCCGTCGCCTGCTGGAAAAGGCCGGCGACATTGTAGAAGTGAATATCATGGAGGACCCACACTACGCTGTGGTTACCGATAAGCTGGCATAGCAGAAAATCCTCTAAAGGCAGCAGGCCGTACTTTTCGACAAAGTACGGCCTGCTGCCTTTAGAGGTCTCTACGGTTCCGTGGCCTTCAGCATCATGGGAGATCCGCAGCCCTGCCTGAAAGACTTTGCCGCCTCAGCGCACCATCCTATTCACGGCATCGATCATGGACATCACCTCACCAGGGTGTTCGCCAATCCGCTGGCCACGCTGCTTCCCGAGCCGCACGATGATCAGGTCTTTCTCCGGAACCACAATGATGTACTGCCCCAGTATCCCACGGGCGTAGAACACATCCTGCCCCTTGTAGTCTGGCAGCAGCCACCATTGGTAACCGTAGAAATCCACAGCTTCGCCATCTTTTGCGCTAATCAGGCCGTTTGGCGTAAGGGAGGCGCTTACATAGGCCGGAGGCACAATCGTATCGCCGTTCCAGATACCGTTGTGCAGGTATAGCCTGCCGAGGCGGGCAAAGTCACGGGCATTCGAAAAGAAACAGCAGTAGGCTTTCTCTATGCCCCTGGGCTCGTCTACGCTCCACTCGGCATCCTGCACAGCCCCGATGAGTTTCCACAGCTTTTCTTCCGCATACTTGCTGACACTCTGCCCGGTAGCCTCCTGCAGCACGAAAGCCAGCACCTGCGTATCGCCGCTCTTGTACGCAAACTTTTGCCCAGGCTCCTCCACTACTTCCAGTCTCCGGATTACTTTTTTCAGGTCGCTGCCGTAATAGGCTTCCGTCGTCATGGAAAAGGGGTTGCTGTACGATTCATCCCAGTTCAGGCCGGAGCTCATCCAGAGCAGGTGCTTCAGCTTGATTCTGGCTTTGTCGCCTTCCTTGAAGGCAGGGAGGAAATCGCCGACAGGTTGCTCCACGCTCTGTATCTTACCGTCTTTTATGGCCACGCCGACCAGCATGCTCACGATGCTCTTGGCCATAGAGAAGGAGTTGCTCAGCGACTCGTCTGAGTAACCGTCCCAGTACTGTTCGTAAAGCAGAGAGTCATCCTTTACCACCAGAAAGGCAACCGACTCCAGCTGCTGATGCAGCTGCTCCAGCTCCTGCGGCAATTGTAGCTTGTTGTAGTTTGCGGCAAATGGCCATGGCTGCGGACTGTCAGCCGCATCTATTTTGCGCTGATCGAAGATCAGGTTGTCATCAATGTCGGCGAAATTGTAGATAAGGGCCTTATACACATAGTTTTTATCTGCCATGTGTACCCAGGCTATTACAAGGCCCAGCAACAGTAATCCCCCGAAACCATAGCGCTTAGCTTTTCGGTTCATGCAGTGTGTTTAGAAGTCGTAGCCCAGCGTGATGTAGAACTTAGGGCCGTTTCTGGTATAGTCCTCCTCTCCCCAGGCTACGTCCAGCTTACCGTATACGCCCAGCAGCGTGGTGCGCGCACCGAAGCCGTAGCCCAGCAGGAACGGGTTGCGGTAGTTGATCACCGTTACCTCAAACGGGTCATTCTCGGTTCTGCTGATCCTACCGCCGATTACTCTGGTGTTGATGGAGTTGTTGCCTGTAAACGGGTTGGAGCCGTTGTAGGCGGACCCGGCATCGGCGAACGCTGTCAGCTGCAGGTTCCGGAAGAAGCCGGACGGGATTGGGCCGTTGTAGATATACTGCACGATCGGAACACGCAACTCAGCATTGGCCAACAGGTACTTAGTGCCGTTACGCGTGTTAAAGTTAAAGCCGCGCAGTGGCGTAGCGTACTCCAGGTAGAACAGGTCCGCCGGAGACTGGATCAGGATATCATTGCGCTCACTTTCCTCGTCCTCATCGGCCAGCAGCCAGTTGTCCATGCCTCCTATCAGGAACCTCTTTGGGGAGTTGCCGAAGAACGAGCCATAGCTCAGGCGGGTAGCCAGCACGATCTGCCGGTGCAGCTTTTGGTAGTGGCGCAGGTCTACATAGAACTTGCTGAAGTTCACGTCTGAATCCTGAAAGCCCTTGAGGGAAAGTATACCAGCTTTCATGCGGGTACCCTCCATCATGTTCACGCCCGTGTAAACGGAGTTGTCGTATACCAGCTCAATGTTACCGCCACCAAAGTTGGTAACGCTGTCTGGTGTGGCAAAGCTGTTTACGAACGTGAAGCGCGTGTTCACAAACTTAGGTTGTGCCCGGATACTGGTGCTGTGGCTCAGCGGGTACACCAGCGTAGGGTTAAATTCGTTCCGGCTAAAGCGCAGCACGGCACCTGTTTCGTCTACCTGCGTCACAATAATGTCGCGGCGGAACTGCATGCCCAGGTCTACGCGGTTCTTCAGGTTCATGTATTCGGCCCAGAAGCGGCTTGTCTCCAGGTCGGTGCGCAGGAAGGCGCTGCCCCGGATGTGGTGGTTCTCAAACAGGTCGCTCATGTTCACTCCGGCCACAATACCAAAGCCTAACTGCGGATCAGCGTAAACGGAGGTGACGATTTCCTGCACGCTGAAACGTAGGTCATAGTCCAATGGCCCCAGCATCTGCACGCCACCGTCTGTTGCCCCTGCCCGCCTGATAGTTGTTTTTGCTCTGGCATCCGTGGCCTTGGCGTCTGCAGCCTGCTGGGTCTCCTTGCCGAACTCGTAGTTTTCTATGTTGATCTCTCCCTCTGGACGCTGCGGTTTCTGCTTTTTAGACTCGTCTTCCAGCAGCTTGCGGGTAGCCGACGGTGCCTGCGGTGTGCGCACCCGTGTTTCCAGAATGATCTGCCGTGAGGTTTTGGGCAGCTCCTCCAGTACTGTTGGAACGTAATTTTGCAGCAGGTACACAAACTCCCTGGAGCGGTCATTGGCTACCAGGGCCAGCACGCTGTTCTCCGCTACATAATCATAGTCCTGGATGTTCTGCATGAAATTGGTGAGCGGACTGCTGCTGCCTGTGCTCATATTGTAGCGGTACAGGTTTCTGATGCCGCTTTCCTCGCTCAGGTACACCAGGTTACCGTCGGCCGTGGCGCGAGGGCGCAGCTCACTGGCAATAGAACTGGTCAGCTGGCGAATGTTTGTATCCGGCCCCTGCTGCTCCAGCAGAAAGATGTCGTAGTTATTCACCACACTGGCAAAGTCGGCCTCTGTTAACGTAGCGGTGGTATCCCTGTTCGAACTGAAGGCGATATTGCTGCTGCCTCTCAGGAAAACGGGGTTGATGTCGTCATAGATATCGTTGGTAAGCTGTTTCTGCAGTCGGCCATTGGCCCGCAGCAGGAACAGGTCTGACTGCCCGTCTTTTACGGCACTTACCACTATGCTCTGTCCGTCCTCGGAGTAGCTTATGTCGCGCACCTGCGAAAACTGCGGAAGAGTGGCTGCAGGAGTGGTCAGGTTCTCGTAGAAAGGAACGAGGGAGTACCGGTCGCGGGCGTCTACCTGGCGCAGCGTCATCCTGCCCCGGCGTGCCTCCACAAAGCCTAACTGGTTATTGGAGCGCCACGCCAGCACCGGCAGCTTGTAGTCCACCATCTGGTCCAGCGTTTTGTAGCCCCCGCGCCACACCACACGGTCACGCTTGGTGCGCACATCCTGCACAATGATCTTATAGTTACCATCGTCGATCTCAGTGTAGGCCAGGAGCGTGCCCGCCGGGTTCAACACCGGCTCCGTATAGCGCCTCAGGTGCTTGTTCTTCTTAAACAGCTTTCCCTGCTCCGGCAAAACCACCAAAGGATTTTCCGAACTGGTGTTTATCTGCTGGTAATAGTTCTTCCAGTCCTGCAGAAAGCGCTTGTAAGGGATGTTCAGGCTGCTGGTAATGCCCACCTCCACATCGCGGGTGATGCGCGTCAGGTTCAGGATGTTCTGGATAGAGGTATAGCCGTAGCGCTCGGCGATATAGTTCCACACCGATTGGCCCGCCAGCTGCTGGCTGCGGCCAAAGAACGCCTCCGGCTTTGATCCGTTCTCCAGCAGCATGCTCCGCATGTAGTTGTCCATCTGAATGCTCCAGCCCTCTGCCGTGTAGGCGGCGGCCCCGCTGATGAACCAGTCCGGCAGGCGCAGCAGGTAACTGCTCTGCAGGGCCTCCTTCAAGCTACCGCCATACATCATGTCGTTGAGCAGCAGCTCGGTCAGGTGATAGCTCAGGTCCCGCTTAAACTCGGTTTGGGTACCCTGAAAAGCCAGCTCTATCTTGCTCTTCATAAAGAGCGTCTCGCCGCCTGTCTCGTACTGGTCGGAGTTCAGCCCGATGTTGCTCTGGCGCAGGTCCGTGGTGGAGTTATAGAGGATGAGGGTGATCTTGGAGTACGGGTAGTACCCGATAAGGCTGGTAATGCGTTTCAGTTCCTTCTCGGCGTAGACGGCGGCGTTTTGGGCAGCCTTTTCCCCGTCCTGGTAGAAGTACACATTAAAGTTCTGGGTGCTGTAGAGTTTCCAGTTGAAGTTCTTGTATTGGATACGGCTCTTGCCGAAAACATCGCGGCCCGGCTGTGCCTGCGTAGGTGCCCCCAGCAGCGAGCACAGCACAAACAGCAACAATAACCTTATAAAGAAACGCATGCGCTTAGGGTTGATGGTTATGGTGTTTTATGTAGTCGTAATATAACGAATAATAACGTGAAATCTGTACATCTGGTAACACTTCCGCGGCTCCGGCCAGTGCCTCTGCAAAATTCCGGGCCAGGTACGGTGCCATTAGCACACCTTTGGAGCCCATGCCGTTAAACACGCTTAGCTGCTCATGCTGTGGGTGTACCCCTACCAGCGGACGACGATCACGCACGGCTGGCCTGATGCCGGCCCAATGGTTGATCACGGAGAAGTCTTGTGAGGTAATCTGCCGGAATCGCTCCGTCAGTTCCTCCTGCCCTGCCTGGGTGGTTTGTTCGTTTGGTTGGCGCCAATCGTAGGTAGCCCCGATCTTGAACCTGCCACCACCTACGGGAACAACGTAAACAGCTTTATTATAGATGCATTCAGGGTTAAAATTCTCCGTTTGCACCTCCAGCACCTCTCCCTTGGTTGGCTGCAGCGGCAACCATTTAAAGTAGGGATTGTGCACCGCCTGATACCCTTCACAGAAGACCAGGTGCTTTGCCTGCACGTGCTTATACCTTACCCCCTGTGCCGTCAGTTGCAGCTGCTCTACGTCAAACCGCTCCGGCAGCATCAGGCCTTTACCAAGCAGCTCCTCCGCCATCAGGCGCAGCATGTCCGAGACCTGCAGGTAGCCGCCCCGCCCGATCACGATGCCGCCATAGGGGTCTTGTATAGTAGGTTGGTTTGTGCTTTGGGTATAGGTGGCCTTAATGTAGTCGCGCCAGCCTTCGCCGGTACTTTTGGCCATCCAGGTGTTCTGCTCCTCTATAGACGAGAAGATCTTGTAAATGGGCTTGTGCATGAAAAGCGGTTGCCCGTAACGCTCCTCCAGCTCATCGTAGAAGGCATCGGCGGCGGGTATAAAGGTATCCGCCATCCAGGACTTTGCGAAGCGCTTGCCCGCCACCGGGTTCAGCAGGCCGGCTGCTACCTTGGAGGCGGCATTCTCCTTCGGCTCATCGATCACTAACACCTGATGCCCTTGCTTACGTAGGGTATAGCCTAAGATGGCTCCGGCCAGCCCATGGCCCACAACTATAAAATCGTAATTCATAAGGCCAAGTTACGAGATGTACAGGTGAAATTTGTAACTTAGAACCCGATTTTGTGAGCCCGAATCCAAAACAGACAAAAGCTATGAAGGTTACCCGCCTTACCTTTAATCCTTTTCAGGAGAACATGTACCTGCTGCACGACGACACGAAGGAGTGTGTGGTGATTGACCCAGGCTGCTATGAGCGGCATGAGCGTGAGCAGTTGAAGAAATTCATTGAGGATAACGGCCTGAAGGTAGTACGCCTGCTGAACACCCACTGCCACATAGACCATGTGCTGGGCAACAAGTTTGTGGCGGATACCTACAAGGTGGGGCTGGAAATACACCCGGAGGATGAGCAAACGCTGCGCTCTGTGCCGGCTTACGCCCCTGTGTATGGTTTCCCGAATTACGAGGAGCAGCTTCCGTCCGCTTACCTGAGGGAGGGGGATGTGGTAAAGTTCGGCACCTCAGAGCTGCAGGTACTGTTTGCGCCCGGTCACGCCCCAGGGCATGTGGTGTTCTACAACGGTCCGGAGAAGATCTGCATCGGAGGCGATGTGCTGTTCCAGGGCAGCATCGGCCGTACTGACCTGCCGGGCGGGGACTTTGACACCCTCATCTCCAGCATCAAGACCAAACTGTTTGCCCTACCCGACGATGTGACTGTGTACCCTGGCCACGGCCCGGAGACCACTATCGGGTACGAGAAGAAATATAATCCTTTTCTGCGGTAGCAACGGCTACCTGAGCACCCTTTCATGAAGAAACATATTCCCAATGCCATCACCTGCCTGAACCTGTTCTCGGGCTGCCTGGCATTATACTTTGCGTTTAAAGGCGAGTTAGTAACCACCGCCTATTTAGTAGGCATTGCCGCTGTTTTCGATTTTCTGGATGGCATGGTGGCCCGCGTGCTGAAGGCCTACTCCGAGATCGGGAAGCAGCTGGACTCCCTGGCGGACATGGTTTCCTTCGGCGCGGTACCGGGCACGGTGATGTTCATCCTGCTGCAGCGCGCAGAGGCCTCTGTGTTTGGCCTTTCCTCCGACATAGTGCCTTTCTTCGGGTTCCTGATCACGATCTTCTCGGCGCTGCGCCTGGCCAAGTTTAACATCGACACGCGCCAGACGACCTCGTTTATCGGTCTGCCGACACCGGCCTGCACCATTTTTGTAGCCTCGCTGCCGCTTATTCTGGAGACCGGCGACCTGCTGCACTACGAGATCATCCTGAACCCGATCGTACTGCTCGTGCTTACAGTGCTGCTGTCTTACCTGTTGGTGGCAGAGTTGCCCCTTTTTGCGCTGAAGTTCACCAGCCTGACGTGGCAGGACAACTCCCTTCGCTTTATTTTCCTGGGACTGTCGGTTGTCTTGCTGGCCCTTCTTCAGTTCGCGGCCATCCCATTGGTGATCGTGCTGTACATACTGCTGTCCATCATCAAGAAAACATCCCATTCATAAGAACCGTTGCCGGAGCTGATGAAGTACATGGCACCAGGTCTGGAGGCAGAAACAGAGGTAGCCGGTCCTGAAAAGATTGAAAAAGCCTGAAGCAAACCGCCGGTAAGCCGGACATGAGCTGAAGCAGTTGTAAAGCCCTGCTGCTCAACAATAAATTAGCCGTATATTTGTTGAACAGAAGGAAGATCACCTGCTTGCCGTGCAGCCTGCGGAGAGCAGACAATAGTTTTTCAGCAAGTTATATTTTTTAAATGATGGGACTTTTGAAAAGGTATGTAGCATGCATGCTCCTGTTGCTGGGCTTGCTGACCGCCGGAGCAAAAGCCCAGACCTCTACCCAACAGGAGCTGCAGTGGCAGGGGTATGAAGGTGTGCTCCCTTCCGGCAACCTGCCTTCCAGGGTCCCCACCTTCCGCGGCGCTGCCGTAGACCCGGTGGAGCGCCTGCCCTACCTCCGCATCAGGATTCCCGGCGCGCGCCTCGACGGCTTCAGGCTGGCCGAGACTGCTTACCAACCTTTCAGCACAGAGGAACAGAAGCTTTTAAGCGGCCACACCTTTGCGCAGGAACCGAAAATCAGCCTCGCTAACGGCACTGAGAACAAGCAGCCTGTAACATTGGTAAGTATCCTGCCCATACGGCGCAACCCGCAGACAAACCAACTGGAGAAGCTGGTAAAGTTTGGCTATACCTATACCTTGCAGCAGCCCAAGGCGGAGTATGCCCGCACGAGCAGCACCGGCAGCTTTGCCACCAGCTCAGTCCTCAGCTCAGGCAATTGGTATAAGCTGGCCGTTACCTCCACAGGCATGTACAAGATTGACAAGGGCGTGCTGCAGGCTTTAGGGGTCAACACGCAAGGTATAGCCCCCAGCACAATCCAGCTGTACGGGAATGGCGGCGGTATGCTGCCGCAGCCCAACGGCAGTCCCCGCCCCGATGACTTAATCGAAAACGCCATTCTGGTGGCAGGTGAAGAAGACGGCCGCTTCGATGATGCAGACTACATCCTGTTCTATGCGCAGGGGCCCCATACCTGGCAGTATGACGCCGCAGCGAAACTGTTCAGGCACCAGACCAATGTGTACTCCGATACCGCCTTTTACTTTCTACGGATTGGGGCGGCACCTGGAGCGCGTGTAAGATCACGCAGCCAGGCCACAGGTGCCGCCCAGACCATCAGCACTTACAACGAAAGGCTTTACCATGAGAAGGACCAGAAGAACATGGTCTACTCCGGGCGTGAGTGGTACGGGGAGGAGTTCAGCTCCTTTACCCCCTCCCGCGACTTTAGCTTCGCTGCCTCCGAGGTGGTGCCAGGCTCGGAGGTAGCGCTAACTGCCTTCTTGATGGCAAACTCCCCCACCAACACCTCCTTCACGCTAAAGCTGAACGGCCAACCGCTAGGGTCGCAAGCTATTCCCGGGCGGGGCACTTACAGCTACCATCCGGAGGGAGTAAACAGCGAGAAAACATACCGGGTCAATCAGCAGGCACTCGGCACTGTAGCTGACTTCAGGTTGAACCTGGCTTTCAATACCGGGGGCAGCTCTACCTCGCTGGGCTACCTCAACTACCTGCAGCTCAACTACGAGCGGTTCCTGAAGCTGTACGGGGAGCAGACAAGCTTCCGCTCAGTGGCCAGTACAGCGGCTCCGGTAAGCAGCTTTGTAATTGCAGATGCCCCCGCCAATGCCATCATCTGGGACGTTACAGACCCACTGCAGCCTCAACAGCAGCTGGCAGAGACCGGTGCCGGCCTGCGCTTCAGCACCACAACGGATAAGCTTCGGGAGTTTGTGGTGTTCCGTAGCAGTATAAGCAGCAAACCTATACCTGTCGGAAGAGTAGCCAACCAAAACCTGCACAGCAGCAACCTGGACGGCAACCTGGATTTTGTGATTGTAACGCACCCAGCGTTTTTACAGGAGGCAAACCGCCTGGCAGAGCACCGCCGGCAGCACAGTAGCATGCAGGTGTTGGTGGTAACGACGAACCAGATCTACAACGAGTTTTCCTCCGGCGCACAGGATGTCACGGCTATCCGGGACTTCATGCGCCTGCTCTACAGCCGAAGTAACAAGCGAGGCGATGAGCACATGTACCTCCTGCTCTTCGGCGACACGTCTTACGACTTCAAGAACCGCATCAGCAAGAACACGAACTTCGTGCCAGTATACCAGTCGCGGGAGTCGCTGCACCCGATCACAAGCTACTCCTCGGAGGACTACTTTGGCTTCCTTGATGACGAAGAAGGCGAGTGGGCCGAAAGCGCACTCGGTGATCACCTGCTGGACATAGGCATCGGACGCCTGCCAGCCAAAACGGCCACGGAAGCGGCCACTCTGGTAAACAAGATCCTCGCCTACGACAGCCCCAGCCACTTCGGGAAATGGCGCAAGCAGATTACGTTGGTGTCCGACGATGGCGACCATAACGAGCACCAGAACGACGCAGAGTTCCTGGCAGCCTACCTGCAGGAAAATGCGCCGGACTACAACACCAATAAAGTTTACCTCGACCTGTACCGGCAAGAGGCAGTGTCCAACGGGCAGCGCGCGCCGGAGGCGGTGGCAGCGATTGACAAAGCGGTGGAGCAGGGTTCGCTCCTCATCAACTATACCGGCCATGGCAACGAGACAAGTTGGGCTGCCGAGCAGATCCTGTCGATGCAGCAGATCAACAGCTGGCAAAACAAGGACAACCTAACCTTCTTCCTGACCGCCACCTGCGAGTTTGGCCGCTATGACGACCCGGCGCGAACCTCCGGGGCGGAGACCGCCCTGCTACGCCCAGAGGGTGGCGCCGTAGGTTTGATCACCACCACGCGTCCCGTGTACTCTAACGGTAACCGGGTACTGAACCGCAACTTCTTTAAAAGTGCTTTCACGCCCGTCGGCGGCAGGATGCCCCGCCTCGGCGATCTGGTACTCCGGACCAAAAACAATAGCATTACTGACAATGTGAGCGGCTCTACCGGAGTTAACAACCGCAACTTTACCCTGCTTTCTGATCCGTCTATGCAGTTGGCCTATCCATCCTTGCGGGCACAGCTCACGCACATCAACGGAAAAGAAGCAAGCAATGACACATTGAGCGCATTGGGTAAGGTGACAATGGCAGGTCGGATCACAAACAGCGCGGGAACTACCGTCAGCACCTTTGGCGGAAACCTGCGCCTGACCGTGTATGAGAAAGCAACCACCCTGCGTACCTACGGAGACGAAGGGGCAAGCTCTGTACCGATCAGTGTACGCAAGAGCATCCTGTATGATGGTAGCGTTACGGTCCGGAACGGCTTATTTGAGTTTGCTTTTGTCGTGCCTAAAGACATTGCCTACAGGTATGGAGAGGGGAAAATTTCGCTCTACGCCAGCAACGACACAGAGGACGCACTTGGCTCAGAATCAAGGGTTGTGATTGGCGGCACCGCCAGAAATGTGGCTGCCGACCAGACTCCGCCCACTGTTAACCTTTACCTAAATGATGAATCTTTCGTATTTGGAGGGACGACAGGTCAGGAAGCGGTGCTGCTAGCCAAGTTATTTGACGAAAACGGCATCAATACGGCTGCCATTGGCATTGGCCATGAAATAACAGCTATATTGGACGAAGACCAAGATAACCTGATCATCTTAAATGATTACTATTCTTCCGAACCCAACAGCTACCAGTCCGGGCGGGTAAGCTATCCTCTAAAGGACCTGGCGCCGGGGCCACATTCGCTGCGCGTGAAGGCCTGGGACACACATAACAATGCTTCGGAAGAATATATAGAATTTGTTGTATCTAATGACCATGAAATTGCGTTAGAGCATGTGCTGAATCATCCAAACCCGTTTTCTACAAAAACCACCTTCCATTTCGACCACAACCGGGCTGGGGAAAACTTGGAGATTCAGGTACAGATATACACCATTTCTGGTAAATTGGTAAAGACTCTCGAAACAACAAGCTATGCCAGCAAGGCCCATGTCGCAGATTTAACCTGGGACGGGAGAGATGAGTACAATGATTTGCTGGCACGGGGCGTTTACATATATAAAGTAAATGTGCGCTCTCAGGCAGACGGCTCAAAAACCTCGAAATTCGAGAAGCTAGTAATTTTAAATTAGATTTTACCCTATTATTTCTATATTTGATATAGTTATCAACACCATACATATGTATAAAAGAAGTACTCTTGTAAAGGCCGCTTCCTTCGTGATAGCCCTGTTTTCAGCTCCTCTGGCGTATGCACAGACCACCGTGGGCCAGGATGTAAAGGCTGTGACTACTGCCGTGCCTATACTTACAGTTGCTCCTGATGCCCGCTCTGCCGCTCTCGGAGATGCTGGCGTAGCCCTTAGCCCAGACGCGAACAGCTCGTACTGGAACCCTGCCAAACTTGGCTTTGTGCAGAACGACCTCAGCGTGAGCTTCTCTTACTCCCCGTGGCTGCGCAACATCGTGGACGACATGTCGCTGAGTTACCTCTCCGGCTACAAAAAACTGAGCGAGACCTCGGCGCTTTCACTGTCTCTTTTATACTTTGATCTGGGAGAGATACAGTTTATTGATGAGAACCGTCAGCCTATCGTTGATTACAACCCCAAGGAATATGCTATCTCTGTAGCGTATGGCCAGGCCCTGAGCGAAAACTTTAGCCTGGGTATAGGAGCCCGGTTCATACGCTCTAACTTAGCTGGTAACGTAAATGTTGGCGGCCCCACCCAATCTTTTGAATCTGAGCCAGGCAACACTGCTGCCGTAGACGTTGGCGTGTACTATAACAAAGATCTTAGCCAACAAATCAACCTGGCCCTGGGCGCTAACATTTCCAATATTGGAGGTAAAATCTCCTACACCACAAAAGACGAAAAAGACTTCCTGCCTACTAACCTGAAGCTAGGTACAGCAGTTACCTATAACCTGGACGCCTACAACTCCCTGACACTTGCTTTGGATGCCAACAAGCTACTCGTACCATCGCCAGGAGCCGACAGCACGCAAACTGTGATCAGCGGGATCTTCACATCCTTCGGTGATGCGGAAGGCGGCTTTAGCGAGGAGCTACAGGAGGTAGTATTATCCACGGGTGTGGAATACTGGTACAACAACCTGTTTGCCGCAAGGGTAGGCTACTTCTATGAGAACCCGGACAAAGGCGGCAGACAGTATGTATCCCTCGGCCTAGGTTTGCGTTATCAGAAGTTCGGCATAGATGCGGCTTACTTGATTCCAAATGACCAGGGAAATCCGTTAGCACAGACGTTGAGATTTAGTCTCGCATTGAACTTAGATTAACAGAACAAGAAAATTAGAATGCTTGATAGAACAAAAGCTCCTGAAATACACGAAATAGATGCAGTCACACTCCAGATAGCTGAGGTAACTCACCTTCGCAATGGCGCCCGACTTCATACGATACAAAGCGAAACCCAGCCTGTGATCAGGCTGGATTTTGTTTTTAAGGCCGGCAAGTGGTATGAGGACCATAACGGAGTGTCTGATTTGGCAGCAAAGATGCTACTGGAGGGGACGTTAAACCACTCGGCCAAACAAATAGCAGAGAAAGTAGCTTACTACGGTGCCTCCTTCGAGAACAACCACGGCTACGACCGTTCAGAGTTCACTCTCTACTGCCTGGCAAAGTATGTAGAAGAGCTGCTGCCACTGGTATTGGATGTGTTGCAGAATCCTGCCTTTCCTGAGGAAGAGTACAGGTTACTAAAGCAGCGCACGCAGCAAAACCTAAGGGTACAACGGCAAAAAAACAGCTACCTCTCCACACACAGCTTTACGCAACTTATCTATGGGGAAAAACACCCCTACGTCTTCGGCTTTGATGAGAAGGCCATGGAGGCACTTCAGCTAGAGCAGCTGCAGAACTTCTACCAAAGTCGCTTCACTACACAAGAACTGGAAGTATTTGCCTGTGGTGCCATCGATGAGCGTATGCACCAGTACCTAACGCACAACATAGAGAAGCTCGAACTTCAGCCCAATATAAGATCTGGTAGTGAGCATGAGCTGGCTATCACGAGCAAAGGAGAACTGTTCAGACTTGTGGAAATGCCGGAGAGCTTACAGTCATCCATTAGAGTGGGAAAGAGGTTCCCCCTCGTACAGCACCCCGACTACCTACGTCTAAAAGTATTGAATGAGATCCTGGGTGGTTATTTTGGCTCTAGGCTCATGCGTAATATTCGGGAGGAAAAAGGCTACACCTATGGTATCTACTCAGCTATGTCTCCCAAAGAACATGATACACTCTTTTACATTGGAACGGATGTAAACTATGCTGTCACGGATGACACTATTGCTGAGATCAAAAAAGAAATGGCAAGGCTCAGGGATGAGTTAGTTGGAGAGGAGGAATTACAGACTGTAAAGAATTATATGCTGGGCAAGTTCATTAACAATATTGCTACCATTTTTGATCAGTGCGACAGGTATAAGCGCATTACGTTAAGTCAACTACCTCTTGAGCATTACAACAACTATGTTACAATCATTCGTACCATAACAGCACCTGAACTTCAGGACTTAGCGAATCAGTACCTACAAGAAGAAAGCTTACAGATAGCAGTAGCTGGAAGAAGAGCCTAAGACAAAAGAGTCCGGGCATGAGAAGAGCCTCCTTTATGGGAGGCTTTTTCATTGCTCGCTCACGCGCTGCACGCCTTGAGGTGCAGCCTGTGGGGAAAGGAAGCCGGTGCTGCCCGTGGGGGGCCCGCTGCCCGCTGCCGGGGGTGGGGTGGGGGTAAAAAGGAAAAAGGGCAGGTTCCTTGCGGTTCCTGCCCTTCTGTTGGGGTTGGCGGCCACCTACTCTCCCGGGTG
>JAJLKL010000297.1:0-3225 GCA_033838975.1 Hymenobacteraceae bacterium
GGTTCACCCCGAAGTGGTAGTTCACGTTCAGGTCGTCGTCGCTGTCCTGGAAGGTAAGGAAGGTGTCCTTGTTCTCAGACTTGAAAATCCCGATGGCATCCACTATTTCATCCCCCATCACGCAGCCGGCAAAATGCACCACATACAGCTCTCCGCTCTTCACCTTCGGGTGGTCAGACTGCTCGTAGAGGTGGTTCAGGATGTGCACAGAGTACTCATGGAAACTGCCCGGCTCATTGAAGATAAGCGCTGAATAGGCGAACATCTCGTTCAGGGCAATGTCGGAGGTATGGGTAAAGCGGAAAAACTCCTCCTGCTTAAACGGTGACAGGAAGTAGTTTTGCAGCAGGTCCGAGAGCTGCTCGTCGCGCAGGTCTACGGGCTCTTTGGAAGCAATCACCCCTTCCTCTTTCGCTTTGTTTCCCACCCGGTGCACGGCCAGCTGCTTCAGGCGTACTTGTGTTCTGTCGTTCATCTCTTTCGTCCTTCGGTTTAAGGCTGCAAAGGTAAAGGATTCAGGTATAGAAAGACAGAGGAGAGGGAGAGAGGAAGTAGAGGGGCACACTTCAAAGAAGCCGGATGCCCCAGACCTGACTAGTGCTGCAGCGCCTTTCTCCATTGCCTCAGGTGGCCGGCCCCGATAGCCGTTCACCTTTGATTTAGCTTCGTTTACTCAATCCTTAAATTTTAACTGACTGATAATCAGTATTGAATATAGGGTAGTGGAATATTTTGGCTTTCTATCTCTCCGTGTGGCACGATTCTTTCATTCAGCAGCACTGAGCAGCGCGGCTTAGAACAGAAGGGACATTTAAAAGATTCAGATCATGAAAAAGATTTTCTTACTTATAGCAATCGTACTTGGCTTTGTGGCCACCAAAGTAAATGCACAGCAACAGCAACCGATACGCTTCGGCATTAAGACAGGGGTGAACCTGGCAGAGTGGCAGGGGGAAACGGTAAATAGCGCCCAGGACCTGATCAACCTGGCCGACGGCTCCGTGAGCCGCAAGATGCGGGAAGGCTTCCATATTGGCGGCTATGTGACCATACCGGTAGCTCCTGGCTTCGAGATCGAGCCGGGCCTGCAGTACTCGCAGAAGGGCACCAGACTGACCGGCCGCCTGCCTATCGAGCAGGTGGACTTCCTCAATGCCAGGACCACCATCACGAACAAGGCCGAGTACCTGGACCTGCCGGTGGTGGCGAAGGTATACGTGGGCGAGGGCTTCCACTTCTTTGCCGGACCACAGGTGTCTTACCTGCTTTCCAACAGGATACAGGCCGAGGCGGGGGCGCTGGGCGTGAATGTGCTGAACCAGGAGTGGGACATGAAGGGCGGCTTCCGTGAGTTTGACGTGGCCGTGACCGGTGGCCTGGGCTACCGCTTCGCCAGCGGCTTCAACATCAGTGCCGGCTACGACTACGGCCTGAGCACGATTGATGACAGCGGCAGCTTTAACACCTTTAACAGGGTGGCCAAGGCCTCTATCGGCTATACTTTCTAAAAGATTTTTCCAAGTTTAGTGTTTTGGTGACAGTTCAGGCCGCTGCTCTTGCAGTGGCCTGTTTTTTTACAGCATCACGCCGTTGTGCACACAGAGGCGGTAACCCTGCCCGTGTATGTTGATGATCTCCACAGCCGGGTCCTGTTTTAGGTACTTGCGCAGCTTGGCAATGTACACATCCATGCTGCGGGCGGTGAAGTAGCTGTCCTCGTGCCAGATCTTGTGTAGGGCCTCCTCGCGCGGCAGCACGTCGTTGAGGTGCTGGCAGAGCATGTGCAGCAGGTCGGCCTCTTTCGGGGATAATTTCTGCTCCTGCCCCTGGTACTGCAAAAGACGCAGCTTCGTCTGAAAAGTATACTGCCCGATGCTGTACTCCGTTTTCTCCTGCTGTACAGCCGGGGTGCCGTTCTTACGGTTCAGGATAGCTTTGATCTTGTAGAGCAGCACCTCCGAGTCGAAGGGTTTGGTGATGTAATCATCCGCGCCGATCCTGAAGCCTTCTAGC
Organism: Hymenobacteraceae bacterium; assembly: GCA_033838975.1. GTDB lineage: Bacteria > Bacteroidota > Bacteroidia > Cytophagales > Hymenobacteraceae > Pontibacter. The sequence goes on from JAJLKL010000297.1 coordinate 2,014, forward strand.
ATGTCCTCTTTCATGGCCTTTGCCGTCAGGAAGATCAGCGGAGCAGCAGGGTTTAGCTTCTTGATTTCTCTGGCGAGGGTAAAGCCGTCTTTTTCAGGCATCATCACATCCAGGATGCACAGGTCATACTTTCCCTTCCGGAAGGCGGTGATGCCCTGGCAGCCGTCTTTGCACAGCGTGACCTGGTAATCGTGCAGCTCCAGGTAATCGCGCAGCACAACACCAAAGTTCGAGTCGTCTTCAGCCAGTAGTATGTGGGTCATATTCCTCCTTTTTGATAATGGTTGTGTAAAACATAGCCGCTTGGCCAGCCTGAAAGTCAGCGCGGCTCCTGCAGGGGCAGAAAGATCTCAAAGCGGCTGCCCTTGCCTGGCTCACTCTTCAGCCTGACCTGGCCCTGATGCGCCTGCACGATTGCCTTCACGTAACTCAGGCCCAGTCCAAAGCCTTTCACGTTGTGCAGGTTACCTGTCGGCACGCGGTAGAACTTCTCGAAAACGCGCTGCTGGGTGTCCTTGCTCATGCCCACGCCTTTGTCTTCCACGGCTATAACCAGGCCGCCCTCCACGTTTTGGGTTACCAGCCTGATCTCCGGTGCGGCAGGGGAGTACTTGTTGGCATTGTCCAGCAGGTTGCAGATCACGTTGAACAGGTGTACCTCGTCTGACCGCAGCTGGTGCTGCATGGCGTTCAGCTGCACACTGATCTTGCCCAGGCGCTCCTCCACCTGCAGGCGTATGCTGTCGATGGCCCGCTCAATGAGTGCATGCACGTCCACCGTCCGGAAGTTGAGCTTATAGTCGTTTTTCTCCAGCAGCGCGATTTGCAGCACGTTCTCCACCTGGGCGTTCATGCGCTTGTTTTCCTGCCGGATGATGTTCGTGTAGTACTGTACCTTTTCCGGGTTCTGGTATACCTTGGGGTTGGCGATGGCATCCGAGGCGAGGGAAATGGTGGCTATGGGCGTTTTGAACTCATGCGTCATGTTGTTGATGAAGTCGTTCTTCATCTCAGACAGCTTTTTCTGCTTGTAAATGATGTGGATCGTGGAGCCGAAGGTGGCGATGATGACCAGCGTAAACAACGCCGACAAGGACATCATGCCCCACAAGGATTTCATGGCATAAGCACGGCTATCGGCAAAGTATAAACCTAGGTGGTCCGGCTTGTCAAATATATCATTCGGGAAGAGGCTGGCTTTATACATGGGCT
>JAJLKL010000298.1:0-7347 GCA_033838975.1 Hymenobacteraceae bacterium
CGGTGGCTCTATTAACGGAAATGGGGCACTGCGGGTGCGAGTGGAGTTTACCGGCAAAGAGAGCTACCTCAACAAGGTGATTAAGCTGGTGCAGGACGCGCAGAAGACCAAATCGGAGACGCAGCGCCTGGCCGACCGTGCGGCCAAGTGGCTCACCTACATCGCCCTCTTCGCCGGCTTTGGCACGCTGGCCGTCTGGCTGCTGCTGGGGCAGAACTTTGCTTTCGCCCTGGAGCGTATGGTAACCGTCATGGTGATCTCCTGTCCGCATGCCCTGGGCTTGGCGGTGCCGCTGGTTGTGGCTATCTCTACGGCAGTTTCTGCCAATAATGGGCTGCTTATCCGCAACAGAACTGCTTTTGAAAACTCGCGAAAGATCACCACCGTCATCTTCGATAAGACTGGTACCCTCACCCAGGGCTCCCACGAGATAGCTTCGGTGGTAACATTTGATAATGTACTGGACGAGCGGGAAATGCTGCGGCTGGCGGCGGGTGTGGAGCAGAACTCCGAGCACTTCATCTCGCAGAGCATACTCCGGAGAGTGAAAGAAGAAGGTATAGCGGTGCCTCCTTCCCAATCATTCAATTACCTGCCTGGCAAAGGACTCGAAGGTATGGTGGAGGGCAAAGATGTGAAAGTAGTGGGGCCCAACTACATCAAAGAATTTAACATACAAGTACCTTCAAGTGAGGCCGAAGAAGGCGTGGAAACGGTAGTCTATACCTTGGTTGACGGCCAGCCGGTGGGTTATATCACCATGCGCGACCAGATCCGCGAGGAGTCTGCCGAAGCCATACGGGTGCTGAAAGAGAACGGCATTAAAAACCTGCTGCTGACCGGCGACAACGAGCGGGTAGCCAAAAGTGTCAGCGACAAGCTGCAGATGGACGGCTACCTGGCCAACGTACTGCCGCACCAGAAACAGGAAAAAGTAAAAGAGCTGCAGGACAAGGGCGAGTTTGTGGCCATGACGGGCGACGGTGTGAACGATGCCCCTGCCCTGGCCCAGGCCGATGTTGGGATTGCCGTCGGCTCCGGCACCGATGTGGCCGCCGAGACAGCCGACATCATCCTGGTGAACAGTAACCCGCAGGACATCGCCTCGCTCATCCTCTTCGGCAAGGCCACCTATCGCAAAATGATCCAGAATCTGATCTGGGCTACCGGCTACAACGTCATCGCGCTGCCCCTGGCTGCAGGTGTGCTATACCAGCAAGGTATTATGGTTTCACCAGCAGTGGGTGCCGCCCTAATGAGCCTAAGCACGGTGATTGTAGCCATCAACGCGCAGTTACTCAGGAGACAGATAAGATAGAATATGTGAGTTAGTGCACACTACCGATTAAAAACAGCCACATTTATTACTTGTTTCTTTCAACAATCAGATGTAAAACAAAATAAACTCAGAACTATGGAAAAGATAAATAAGCAATTACCAATAAAAATGCTGTTTATAGGAGTAGTCCTCCTTCTTGCAGCCTGTAGCCAGGAAAGCAAGAGAGCAGAGACTGCCACAGCTACCGACGCCAAATCAGATACGAGGCTGGGTGAAGATCACACCCAGCACACTATGCAAGGGGGCGAGATGGCGGGCATGATGGCTCATATGCACCGGAATATGGAGGAAATGCAGGGCATGAGAAGTAAAGTCACAGGCGATCCTGACTATGACTTTGCTCAGATGATGAGCATGCACCACGAGGGAGCCATTCGCATGGCAGAAGAGGAAATAGCGAATGGCACAGATAGTGAGATGAAGGAAATGGCCCAGAAGACCAAAGAAATGAATCAGGCTGATATACAAAAGCTGCAGGACTTTTTAGGAAGACATGCACCTACTGCAGGCGACACCACCACTACTATGCGCATGATGAAGCCGATGAAGTCTATGATGGATGACATGCACCAGAACATGGGGCGCATGAATGGTAAGAACACTGACCAACACTTTGCCCAAATGATGATCCACCACCATGAAATGGGCAATGAGATGGCAAGTGAGTTTCTGAAGATGGGAAAGACTCAGGAAATGAAACAGATGGCTCAGAAAACCATTAACGAACAGGAAAAAGAAATTCAGGAACTAAAGAGTTGGCCGGATCAGAACAAAGAGTAAGTTTTGTGGCTTTCCAGATCATGGTGGTGACCCAGATCATGGTGGTGACGCGGCCTGTTAAAGGAGCAGACGTGCCGTCAACCTATACGTTACTGTCTACGAGCCCATAGCCGCTTTCTATACAATGCCCCATCAGCGCACAGGCTGTACTGTGTTCTTTGGCCGCTTCTCCTGTCTGGGCCGACGGAATGGTGCGGAGACAGGAGATGGCCACCACATTCCCTTCCAACGTTTCTTTTAAATGATCTGGTTTTGTTTCCATAGCTGTTCTTTGTTAATCCTGACTCAATTCTTTTGTTGAAGAAGTGGTGGCTGATAAACGCAGAACTAAGCCACCAATGTAACAACAAGGCTTAGAACCTTACTGTCAGGCCACCGCCTGCCCCGAAGCGGTTGTCGTAGCTGCCCATGAGCGAGAAAGCTTTTGACATGAGGTACTCCAGCCCTACGTTCCAAGTCGTTTCGCTTCGGTAGTTGTCTACTCTGCCCGTGCCTTCCTCCGGAGCGAAATCGTTTACCCAGCCGAAGTCTGCCTGGTACTCATACTCCCCGAACAGGAAGGTGCGCGGAAAAATCAGCACCTCGCGGCTTAGGCTGACCTGTGGTCGCAGTTTGTTGTCAAGGCGCACATCGAGGTTGAACATGTAGGGCGTGAGGTATCGGATACCGGCTATGGCGGTAGTCTCCACCTTCTCCATGCTGTCCTCCTTCTCGTTCTCCACGTTCACACCGACAAATACGTTCAGGTAATCGTACAGGAACCTGCCGTAGGTAAACTCTGCCTCCAGGTTCTTGTTCCAGCCATACTCTGTCGACAAGGTAAACTGGTTGCGCAAATTCGACAGCACCATCCTTGTCTCACCCATATGCGAGGCAGCGTCCACGGCACCCCAGAAAAAGAAATGGTTGCTTTTGTTCGTCAGGATGCGGAGCGGGTAGCCTTTCAGCCGTGGGTCGCGGATCGTATCATAGCTGAAGATGCGGGCCATACCGGCATCGAGATGGTAGAGGATGTGGCAATGGAAAAACCAGTCGCCGTACTCGTTGGCGTCAAACTCGATCACCACCTTCTGCATCGGCGCCACGTTCACCGTGTGCTTTAGCGGCGAGTACTCCCCATGCTCGTTTATTACCCGGAAAAAGTGCCCGTGCAGGTGCATGGGGTGGTGCATCATGGTCAGGTTGTTGAGCGTGATGCGAGCCACCTCGCCCTGCCTGATCTTGATCTTATCCGCTTCCTTCAGGGGCACACCGTTCATACTCCAGATGTAGCGCACCATGTTCCCTGTTAGGTTCAGCAGTATCTCCCTGGCAGGCTTTCCTTCGGCAAAGTCAGTTGGCTCGGGGGCTTTCAGGTAGTCATAGTTGTACTCCGCAAACATGTCCATGCCGGGCATTCCCTCATGCTGCATCCCTATCCCCTTGCTGGCCTCCGGCTGATTCATCTGCGGCTTATCAGCAGCTTTATCATGCTTGCTATGGTCCATTTTAGAATGATCCGTTTCCATGGCTGCGGCGGTGTCTTTTGGCATTTCCTTGCCGTGCATGGTTTGGTCCATTTTGGTGTGATCCATACCCTTTGCAGCAGTGGTGTCTTTTGCCATCTGCATCTCCCTTTTCTGCTCTTCCATCTGGTGGTTCATTTTGGAATGATCCATCTTTTCAGCACCCGCCGTATCCTGCTTCATCTCCATGCCATGCGGGTGCATGTTCTGCTCTTCATGCTGTGGCTTGCCTTCTTTACCTTCCCCGTGCTCCGTATGGGTGCTGTCTCCCCCCATCTGCATCTCACCGTCCATCTGCATGCCCCATTCCTTCATCATCTCATGAGGCTCCTCTTCGCTGGGGTTGAACTTGGTGGCCGGTGCACCCATCTTCATATCCATGGCTGCCATCTGTTGCATCATGGCTATCTTATCAGGACGGGGCACATCGGGTGCAGGTATAACAGGTCCCTGGCCAAGCAGAGTAGAAGAATAGCCGGAGCCGTCCTGCGCGGTGGCTTTCATTTCCAGCTTCCCGTTCTGCGGAATGGTTACGATGAAGTCATACGTCTCGGCTACCGCGATAAAGGTCTTGTCGCGCCTGACGGGTACCACGTCCGGTCCATCGGCGGCGACCAGCAGTGGCGTGTCACCGCCAAAGGTCAGCCAGAACTGGCTGGAGGCGGCAGCGTTGATAACCCGCAGCCTTATCTTCTGCCCCGGCTTGAACTCCGGGTACTCCCGGACAGGCTGTCCGTTGCTCAGGAAAGCCGGATAATAGACATCGGCAATGTCGGCACCCTCCATGCGTTGCTTCCAGAAGTTGAGCTGCGCTCCCAGTGCTCCCCTGGCAATGACCCTGTTGAGCGGCACCGAGGTTCCCTTCTGGACATCGTATATTTCCAGCCCCCGCTTCAGCGTCTTCAGCACGTTTGTCGGCTTCTCGTGGGTCCAGTCCGAAAGCACCACCACCAGGTCGAAGTCATAGTCCAACTTTTGCTCCCTGTCCTCCACCACAATCGAGCCGTACACCCCCGACTGCTCCTGCAGGCCGGTATGCGAGTGATACCAGTAGGTACCGGTGTGCTTCATCTCAAACTCATACCTGAAGGTGGTGCCCGGCGCAACGGGCGGCGTGGTCAGGTAAGGCACCCCGTCAAAAAAGTTCGGCAGCAGGATGCCGTGCCAATGGATAGAGGTCTCCTCATCCATGTTGTTGGTCACGTTTATCACCGCGTAGTCGCCCACCTGAAACCGAAGGGTCGGGCCTGGTATGGTGCCGTTGATGGTCATGCCCATGCTTTTCTTCCCGGCTATCTTCACCTGCTCCTGGTCAATGGTAATATTATAAACAACAGTATCGGGTTGTGCTGTAGTCTCATTGGGGAAGTATAAAAGAAGTGCGGTTATGATTAGAATAAGTATGTTGACGTGTGGATTTTTCACAATGTTTATCTCCTATATATTTGTCTTAAACTATTTTAGTACAAGGTTTTCGGAACCTCATAATTATCAAGCGGTCAGGTCAACTTATACTCTTATACTTATTGGACTTACCACATGTTCTGAATCAAAGAAAATGTGGCTGAGGCTACATTCAAGGCTCTACGTCTATAGTAGTACAGTAGTACAGATACAGAACCTCACATAAGGCCTCCTAAGCCTGTCTACCCGTTTATATGAAAAGAAAAAATTTTACTCTGTAAACTACCAATACTTGGTTCTGGGAGTTCTGCTTAATATGTTGACTATAATGGATCTGATCAAGATAACCTTTCTCCTCCAAAGACGGCGTCAGGATAACTAGTAGAGTCTCCAAGGTACCTGAGAACTGTTTTCTGTTGCTTGGGTAAGAACGGCAAATCGAGGTAACTTCGCGACACAAGCCCTACTGTGCTGATCTTCATGCTCCTGGTACGGATCACCGGACTTTGGAGGCACTTGAGTTACTCAATAATTGTTAATGCAGTCAGACATGGTCTCTTTAATGGACTGCGGGTGACATTGTGATTCCACCTCTGCTTCCTTTTCCAGATTCATCCATGTACCCTTAGCAAACTTATAGGCCAAGACCCCTGCACGGGTCACAATGTCAATACCAATGGCGATCCAGACACCAATAAGGCCCCAGCCCAGGGTGATTCCAAGGTAGTAGACCAGAACGGTGCGGATGGCCCACATACCAGCCGCCGTCAGGTACATGGGGAACTTCGTATTATTGGCAGCCTGGTACGCGCCTGTAAGCGTTAATAGGGCTGCCAGAAAAGGCTGAAACGCACCCGAAACCTTCAGGGCGTTCCCTATTTTAGAGATTACCTCCGGGTCTTCGGAGAACAGACTGCCTGCCCACTCTCCCAGGAAGAAGAGCAGTAAGCCCAGCACTCCCATAATGCCTACAGCCATCCAGGCCCCTATTTTTGTAAAAGAAATCGCCTCCTCTATTCTTCCTGCACCTATCTGCTGTCCGGCCAGTATAGTAACTGCTGTGGCAAAGCCATAACCTGCCATATAGGAGATTACCTCCACATTACCGGCAATCTGATGGGCGGCGAAGACGTTGGTTCCCAGCGAAACGATGAACCCGAAGTAGACGATCTGCCCTGCCCGCATAATGAGCACCTCACCGGCCGCAGGGCTGCCTAATGTAGCAAGCTCCTTCTGATGGCCCCAGTCAACAGACCAGAAGTCCTTCCGGAAGGCCAGCACCTCCGATCGCTGGATGTAGTAGACCAACAGAAGGGTCCCAAGTACACGGGAAGCAACTGTAGCCAAAGCAGCACCTGTCACCCCCATTTCGGGAAAAATCCAGAAACCGAAAATTAGAGCATACCCCAGGAGCGCATGGAAAATGTTGATCATAATGCTGACTTTCATGGGTGCCCGTGTGTTACCTGAGCCCCGTAAATTGGCACTAAGCGCAAACATGAGCGACATAAACACGGAAGGAATACCCACAACCCGGAAATAGTTCTCCCCAATATCCAGCACCTGCTCTTCCAGCCCCATGAGTGTGAGCAGGGGGCGTGCAAAAAACAGCGTTACGATACCTGTCAGAATGCCGAAAAGGATGGAAAGTATAATTGCCTGCTGCGCGATATGACGGGCTCTTTCAACTTGTTTCGCTCCCAGGGCATTTGCCACTCTTACGTTTGCTGCCACACCTATCGCCATAAAGACGGCAAAGTAGATAGCCAGTATGGCGTTGGTGGCCCCTATGGCAGAAACCTCCGCTAAGCCTATCTTTGAGACAAAATAGACATCCACAAAGCCAATAAATGTCTGAAAGAAGTTCTCTACTACTGCCGGAAAAGCAAGGAGCAGGACAACCTTCATTTTATCACGAAGAGTGGCAGTAACCGGTATTTGTACTAGCTCTTTGTCAGCTTCCATAGGTGGTATTCGGTTTCTAAGGATGTATCCAGCTGCTTTTAGTGATGGTGCCCATGATGTCCCTGCCCCGGAATCTCAGCTACCTGCACGACATAATCCATGGTATACAGCAGCCCGTTCAGCAAGAACTGAATCCAGACCCGGTATACTCCTGTGGCACTAAAAACAGAGTGCAGCACCAGCACGTCCTCGTGCACCATAGGGTGGACATGCAGGTATTCTTTTGTATCCACATTGATCATGACTACATGGGCCTTGGCACCCAGAAAATCACCTAATAAAGAGACCGGTATGGCAGCCTCACCCTGTTTCATAGTAACGCGTATGGCATTAAGGTCCTGCACATCCAGTTGC
>JAJLKL010000299.1:0-1466 GCA_033838975.1 Hymenobacteraceae bacterium
ATGCTTATTGCTATGGACGCGGAATGGGGCCTCGGGATGCGCCTGGACAGCACCATGCAGTTTGCGCGCCAGATGACGCTGGGCGCCATGAGCGACGAAAAGTATGTTTACCTGATGGGCCGTGAGATCGCCCTGAAGATGAAGCGCCTGGGCGTGAATGTAAGCTTCTCGCCGGTGCTGGATGTAAACGTGAACGCCAAGAACCCTGTGATCGGAAACCGCTCTTTCGGAGAGTCTAAAGAAGAGGTAACCCGAAGGGGCATTGCCTATATCCGGGGCCTGCAGGACCACGGCGTTGTGGCCGTAGCCAAGCACTTCCCGGGCCACGGCGATACTGACGTGGACTCGCACCACGCCTTGCCCGTGGTACCACACGACATGAAGCGCCTGACAGAGGTAGAGCTTTATCCTTTCCATAAATCATTTGAGGCTGGTGTAATGGGTGTTATGGTAGCACACCTGTACATGCCCAAAATCGATAGTACCCGCAACCTGGCCACTACCCTTTCCAAACCGCTTGTAACTGGTTTGCTGCAGGAGAAAATGCGCTACAAAGGCCTTGTGTTTACCGATGCCCTGAACATGAAAGGCGTGAGCAGATATTATAAACCCGGCGAGGTGGACCTAAAAGCCCTGATGGCAGGAAACGACGTGCTGTTATTTCCGGAGGATGTGCCGGTAGCTGTAAAAAGAATTAAAGCGGCCATTGCAGCCGGACAATTAACACAGGATGAAATAGACCATCATGTGCGAAAGATATTGCATACCAAATACTGGGCAGGCCTTAATACGACCAAGCCGGTTGCCCTGGAAAACCTGCAGGAAGAAATTGAGCGCCCTGTGAGTTCTGTAGTGCAGGAGCAACTCTACGACCATGCCGTTACAGTAGTACAAAACAAGAGCAGCCTGTTACCTTTCCGCTCCCTGGATACCCTGAATATCGCATCGGTGGCCGTGGGTGTAACTGAGGTTAACAAATTCCAGGAAACACTCGGGTACTATGCCCCGGTAACCAAGTTCTCTATTTCGGATCGCTTTGCACCCGACTCATCCTTTGCCCGGATCATACCTAAGTTAAAGGACCATAACGTGGTGGTGGTAAGTATCCATAACATGAACTCAACGCCAGCCAAAGATTATGGCATTGGTGTAGGCACAAGAGCATTTATACAGTACCTGCAGGAGCGCACTGATAAGAAGGTTATAGTTGCTGTAATGGGCAACGCCTATAGCCTGAAATACTTTGAGAAAACCAACTGGCTGCTTTGTGGCTACGAAGACAACCCGGTGGCGCAATCGCTGGTGCCGCAGGTGATATTTGGAGCCAGACCGGCAAACGGAAAACTTCCTGTTACGGCCTCCTCTAAGTTTAAGCTCGGCACGGGTGTAGCCACCAGATCGCTGGGCCGTTTAAAGTATGGCGTGCCGGAGAGCGTGGGCATGGACTCCAAAGTGCTGAACCAGAT
>JAJLKL010000300.1:0-9432 GCA_033838975.1 Hymenobacteraceae bacterium
TGCTCAGGTATGCTATACCTCTACCTGCTGCCGGCTCAGCGACTTGAGTACTTGCAGCGTATGCGCCAGCATTTCCTCCGTCACATCCAGGTGCGTGACAAAGCGAACCGTCTGCGGGCCAAAGGAAGCCGCCCGTATACCTTGTTCGGCAAGTGTCTCTACAAAGGCCTTGTCCGTATACTTTTCGTTTAGCCTGAAGATGACAATATTAGTCTCTACCGGCAGTACGCTTTCCACGTAGTCGGCCTGCAGCAAAATTTCTTCCATTACCTTTGCCTTACGATGATCCTCCTGCAGCCGCTCCACATGATGATCCAAGGCATAGCTACAGGCAGCAGCAAGGTAACCAGCCTGACGCATACCACCCCCTAATACCTTTCGGATGCGGCGCGACTTGCGGATGAAGTCTTTGCTACCCAGCAGCACAGAGCCTACCGGCGCCCCTAGTCCCTTGGAGAGGCAGACCGAGATGCTATCGAAGTAACGGCCGTAGTCCGCTGCTTGATCGCCGGAGGCCACCAGGGCGTTGAACACACGGGCACCGTCCAGGTGCAGGGCCAGGCTGTGGCGCTTGCAGACCTCCGAGATGGCTGCAATCTCCTCCAGGGTATAGAACGTGCCGCCGCCCTTGTTGCAGGTGTTCTCCAAGGCGACCAGTGTGGTTTCCGGGAAATGTACATTGTCCAGCGGGCGAATATGCGCCTCTACCTGCGCTGGCGTCATTTTGCCCCGCTGCCCGTGCACAAGGGCCACTGAGGCACCCGAGTTAAAGGAAATGCCTCCCCCCTCATATTGATAAATATGAGCGGAAACGTCACAGATAACTTCATTAAGGGCTTCTGTATGCGCTTTGATAGCGATCTGGTTTGTCATGGTGCCGGAAGGGCAGAAGAGGCCTGCTTCCATGCCAAACATAGCGGCAGCCTTGGCTTCCAGGGCATTCACTGCGGGGTCTTCCCCGTACACATCGTCACCCACCTGGGCCTCAAACATGGCCTGAAGCATCTCAGGAGTGGGCTTCGTGACAGTATCGGAACGTAAATCTGTTATCTTCATATCAATTTGATTCGCGAATTCTTTACTTTGTAAAAATAATAACTTACTTTTGCCGTTCAAATTAAAATTTCGCAACGATGGGAGTTACTAGACTAAAAAGAAAAGACCGTAAGAATAAGGCAAGAGCAAACAACAAGCAGGCTAGAATTAAGCAACTGTTGTTAACACCAGTTATCAAGAACGTTGATATGGACGAGCTGAGAGCTCAGTTCGGTGAAGCTCCTAAGAATCAGGAGAAAACAACTGAAGAAACTACAGCTGCCTAGTCTCTTACGGCAAAGTAAAACCATCTGCCTGCCAACGCTGTGAAAGCCTCGGTTGGCGGGTTTTCAAAAGAATTCAAAGTGTGCTTGCTGCGCAGGCACGCTTTTTTTATGCCCTTTTGCCAAGTTCGATCACCTGCAGGTCCCGTACCTGCCCCTCCTCAATGGCAAAACGCACCATGGTTCTGATCTTGTGAAAGCCGTGCCTACCCGCCGCCCCCGGGTTTATGTGCAGCAGGTTGTGCAGGCTTTTATCGGTCATCACCTTCAGGATGTGCGAGTGGCCGGTAATGTAAAGCTGGGGCGGGTTTGTTTTGATCTCCTGCCGCACGTCCGGGTGATACTTACCGGGATAGCCGCCGATATGCGTCATCATGACATCCAGGCCATGGGCATCGAAGCGCAGGACCTTCGGGTGGATCACCCTGATCTCATTCCCATCGATGTTGCCATACACGCCCCGCAGCAGCGCCACCCCGCTCAGCCGCTCCGAAACCTCCAGTGATCCGAAATCACCCGCATGCCAGATCTCGTCCCTGTCAGAGAGCAGTCGCAGGATCTGATCATCCAGGTAACTATGGGTATCGGAGAGAAGGCCTATTTTCATCATTGCGATTATTATGTTTAGTGGTGTCAGTTTTTTGGCTGTGCATAAAGTGGAGCAGCCAAGTCTACCTTTTACCAATCCTGAAATTTAAGGTTATTAGCGCCTGAGCTGAGAAGCAGGGGAGTAACGGCCAAGGCATTGATTAAGTACCTCTCAGGATATTGAGTCATCACTAAAGCGATCACCGTTGACAGATACTTCTTTAAAAAGCGTATGCCATAAATACCGAATATGCAACTGACGGAGTAGTAGCCATAAGCCGAATGCCATCATCAGCGTGGCAGGAATAGCGGAGGCTAAGCCTAGCGGCGCAATGGCGACAAGAAAGACAATCCCACAAATAGCACCTGCTTTAAAAAACCAGCCTTTGCCCCACATGCTCAGCGAAATGAACAACTGCACGGCAGCTATGGTGTTCACTGTAGTAGTGATGTGGCCCGTAAACCACCCCAGGATAAAGCTTCTGTAAAAGGGGAGGATGGCATAATCGGCGTATTCCTGATAAACCTCAGGAGTATACGTGGCGGTACGGTGATTCACGATACTTGCCCAGCCAAAAAGGAGAAAGTACAGGAAGCGCGCAACGGCAGGCTTCTTCCAGCTCGAGAGCAGCATCAGCAGCGCCACCAGGTTGGAGCTGATGTAAGCTGTCCAGAAAACAGGCGGAGAACTAAAATCCATGCTCAAAAGCTTTGGACGCTTGATCTACACTTCAGCATGACATCAGCCGGCGCACAGGAGCCAACCAGTAGCAGGGAGAGGACAAGAAGCTTTAGGCGTTTATTTCCCAAAGCTTCCTTGATGCACTATACTAGTATTACGCTCCCCAGGTCTCCGGAGATTTCCTCCAGTCGGCCAGTGTTTCCATCGCTGACTCCGGGATGTACCCGTTGTCAAGCGCCGCCTCTGTCAGGGCATCGTAGTTGCTCAGGCAGTGCAGGGGAATCCCCGCCTTGCGGAAGTTTTCCTCTGCCACGGCAAAACCATAGGTAAAGATGGCCGCCATGCCCACTACCTCTGCCCCGGCGGCTTGAACAGCCGCTGCGGCTTTTAAAGAGCTCCCACCGGTGGAGATCAGGTCCTCGATCAGCACCACTTTCTGGCCTTCCAGCAAACGCCCCTCGATCTGGTTGCCCATGCCGTGCTTTTTAGGCTCCGGACGTACGTACAGGAACGGCATCTCGAGCAGGTCCGCCACCAGTGCTCCCTGCGCTATACCGGCGGTGGCCACCCCGGCGATTGCCTCGGCTTCAGAATAGGACTCTTTTATCAACTCTGCCAGCTGTTGCTTGATATAACTGCGTATGTAAGGGAAAGAAAGTGTTACACGGTTATCGCAGTAAATAGGGGAGTTCCAGCCGCTGCTCCATTTAAACGGCTGTTCCGGCCTTAATTTAACAGCCTCCGTTTCGAGCAGAAACGCGGCTACCTGATGTGCTGTGTTCTTTAAATCCATGGCCGAATTTACATAAATATTCGGCCTTTTTAAGGCTGCCTGTTTTCTTTCAGGCGAAATATTTATTGATTTGTATAATTAATTGCTTACTTCAGCACCCGAACCACATGAACGTTTTCATTAACGATATCCCCCTTATCCTGAAAAAAGCCACGGAAAAGGTATACAAACATGAGTATGACCTGATCCTCAAGGCTTCGGACCACTTTACTTCAAAAGACCTGGTGGGAGATGTGCTCATAAAGGAGGCGGATGCTGTGCTCATCGACAGGTTGGTGCGCCTGATGGAGGTAAAGAAGCTGAAGAAGCTGAACTCCCTGACCCTGGTAACCGACAAAAAGAAGAAGCTGATCGATCACCTGAAGGATCAGTTCAAAATAGTGAAGGCAGCCGGCGGACTGGTACTCAAGGAGGGCAGGATCCTGATGATCTACCGCCTCGGCGTGTGGGACCTGCCAAAGGGTAAGCTGAATAAAAAGGAGCGTGTAAAGGAAGGCGCAGTGCGCGAGGTAGAGGAAGAGTGCAATATCAAGGTCGAGATCATCGACAAGCTGCCAAAAACCTGGCACTCCTATGCCTATAAAGGCAATAAGATCCTGAAAAAGACCAGCTGGTACCTGATGAACTGCACAGATGACACACTGATGAAGCCGCAGGCAGAGGAGTTTATCGAGGAGGTGCGCTGGATGACACCGGAAGAGGTGTTAGAGGTATTGCCCAAAGCCTATACCTCCATCGCCTTTATCGTAAAACACTATCTGCAATCTCAGAAAACCGGAAAGGTATAAAATCATCCACGTCGCCGCCAAAGCGGTGAATCTCCCGGATGATGGAGGAGCTGATCGCCGCCAGGTGCGGTGAGGTGATGAGAAAGACGCTCTCCAGGTCGCGGTTCACATGGCGGTTGGCCTGGGCGATGGTATTTTCATACTCAAAGTCGGTGGTGTTGCGCAGGCCCCGTAGCAGGAACTGGGCGCCTACCTCCCGGGCAAACTCGGCCGTCAGTCCTTTAAAGGTCTGTACCTTCACGTGCTTGTTACCCTCGAATATTCTGGAAATCACCTCCACCATCTTATCAACAGGGATGTAGCGTTGCTTGCTGCTGTTGTTGCCGATAGCCACGATCACCTCATCAAAGAGCTTTGTTCCGCGCATCACCACATCATAGTGGCCGTTGGTGAAAGGGTCAAAGGAACCAGGGAATAAAGCAATTCTTTTCATCTTAAGGTATTTAATAATTAAATGAGGGACAAAGACATAACGAGCAGTCAATCTCGTACTTAAAGCATGACCACTAGTTCATGCATTCATCAGCAGCTACTTATAAGGTATGTTACGTGGTGCTGGAAAACTTGAAGGAAATGCTGTCGAGGGTTACAGACAAAACGAGCTTTCTTCAAGAGCAGCCTACTCGCACAAGTGCTGGCTATAGAGCTCAAAGTAGCGGTGCTCGAACATATCATGGAACTTGTAGCTGTACTCGACATCGGCAGGCTTTTTTCCCAATTTCACGTGGCGTATATACTTCTTTAACACATTGAAGAGCGACGAGTCGAGCGTAATGTCTCCCCACACCGTGATCGGGTCATGCTCCGGATTCAGCTTCAACTCCTGCATCACAAAAATAATGTAGTAGATGAAGTCCTCCGGGCTCAGGTAATGGAACACATTGCAGAATTCCAGCCCGGCAGGGCCAACCACCAGTATGGTAACGAAATTTCGCTCTACAAAGGAGTAAACACTCCGCGGCGAGGTGCGCTCAGCGTGGTGCAGAATGCTGCGAATAAGGGCACTGGTCTGGTGCAGTACCTGCAGGGGCCGCTCAGGGAAAATGTCCTGCAGGGCCTGGTAAACCGCAGCATCCACCGCAAAGATGTTCATCACCTCAAGCGCCCCGTGGCGGTAAGAAAAAACCAGGTCATGCAGCGGGTTAAGCTCACTGTGCAGACGCAGGTAGTCCTGCTGGTGCGCTGGATCATAGAGTGTTTCCGGCACCAACGTGAAGTGCTGGTTGCTGAACGAAACACGGATGATGTTCCAGCCGTTTTCCTGCAGCAGAGGGTTCTCTTCCGAGATCAGGCGCAGTTGCTCGGCCACCTGCTGGGGCGTAAATACCGTGATCAACTCATAATCCTCCAGCACCACAAACTTGTTTCGGGCAGTATCCGCAATGGCCAGCCTGATCGCCTTCTGGCTTAAAGACAGGTATAAGTTGCATTGAGCTGCCTGCGAAAGGGCGAAAGCCTCATCCTGTATCCTGTGGGAGAGCCGGTAATGTGTGTTGATGGTTGTCAAAGTATGCTTACTGTTGGGCCTAGCTAATTTATGTGCAATTGCACTGCTGCAAGTATATAAAATTTATGGCAAAAGGCCGCAAAGCACCGCTCAGACAATGAAATAATGATCCATCCCCAGCAGGTCGTCCAGCGAGAGCAGCAACCTCAGGATGCGGTGCTTATCGGCAGGGGGAATAGCCTGTATCTCCTTCACACTCAGCCACTGCACCTGCTCAATAAGCTGCCCCTCCTGCTTTGCCTCGGGATCTTGGCCCTTTTGCAGGGTGCCGCCGGTAACTTTCACCTCAAAGAAAAACTCGATGGCGTGCAGCGGAGGCTCCAGAAACTCATTGACGAAGAGAAAGCGGCAAACCTCTACCTCCAGGCCCGTCTCTTCCTTCAGCTCGCGCCTTAGGCCCTCTTGCAAGGTCTCCCCATACTGAAGCCCTCCACCGGGAGGAGCCCAGAAAGCATGGTTGTGGATGGTCTGGCCGTGGCGCACCAGCAACAGCTGGTCATCCTGCAGGCAGATGCCGCATACGCGTACCCGCAGCTTGTCAGCGTAGGCTGCGGCAAGAGGGTTTAAGTCAGGCATGTTTGGGAACAAGTTGGTTTGGTCGTAAATTTACAGAATGATAAGAACGTTTAACCCTGATTTTGAACAGGACATACGCGAAAAGCTGGAGCGGCAGGAGTTTATGAAGCTCATGGGCTTTAACGTAACAAAGATAGAAGCAGGCAGAATAGAAGGCGAATTAGCACTTGAGCAGAAGCACCGGCAGCACAAGGGCTTTACCCACGGCGGCGTAATTGCGACACTGGCCGACATTGTGGCGGGGTTTGCCGCCGTAAGCCTGGTGCCAAAGGACCACCATGTGGTGACCGCCGAGATAAAAGTTTCCTACTTCCACCCGGGCATTGGCGACAAGCTTCTGGCCAGGGGTTATGTGATCAAACAGGGGCGCAAATTAAACTTCTGTGAGGCGGAAGTATACGCTGTAAAAGGAACAGAGGAACCCCTGCTCATAGCAAAAGCCACCACCAGCATGGCCACCATCACGCCGGAGGATATTGCCAGAAGGCAGCAGGAAGCGGAGGGTTAAAAAACAAAGGCTCACTTTAACTAAGAGGAGCCTTTGCATCATTTCCTGACCCTTTTATGCCTTCCAGGTGTTATACCTGAGGAAAACCGTCACCCTGAATTTTATACCTTAATACATTCTAATCACATTTAATGCGTCCAGTAGAAGCCTTACGAAATAGTTTCCCCTTTGAACCGACCGAGGACCAGGCCCGGCTATTTGCCAAGCTGGACGAGTTTATACAGACCAAGCAGGTGGAGCGGCAGGTTTTCCTGCTGAAAGGGTACGCCGGTACCGGTAAAACAACCGTGGTGACCTCACTGGTGAAGATCCTGAACCAGTTTGGGTATAAGTATGTGCTGCTGGCACCCACCGGCCGTGCCGCCAAAGTAATGGCCAGCTACAGTGGCCGCCCCGCCTTTACCATACACAAGAAGATCTACCGCCAGACGGCCAACCCGTTCTCAGAGGGGCTTTCCTTTACCCGGCAGCCGAATAAGTCTGACAACACCTTTTATATTGTAGATGAGGCCTCGATGATCTCTGACGAGAGCGGCTTTGGCGAGAACGGCCTGCTGCAGGACCTGCTGCAGTATGTGTTTGATAAGAAAAACAACAAGCTCCTGCTAATCGGCGACACCGCGCAGCTGCCGCCCGTGGGGCAGACGCTGAGTCCCTCGCTGGACTCCTCGTATCTGAAGCATAACTTTCGCTGCCAGGTACAGGAGCTTGAGTTGCGCCAGGTCATGCGCCAGGCGGAGCAGTCCGGCATTCTGATGAATGCCACGCAGCTGCGGGACCAAATGAAACAGGAAAACCTGGAGATCAAGCTCTTTACCAAGGGATGGCGCGACATCTACAAGATGACAGGGGAGAAGCTGGAGGACGGCCTGCGGTATGCCTACGATAAGTTCGGGATCGAGAACACGATCGTGATCTGCCGTTCAAACAAGATGGCCAACCTCTACAACCAGCACATCCGCCGGAGCATCTTCTTTGCCGAGGATGAAATAGGAGTGGGGGATTACCTGATGATCGTGCGCAACAACTACTACTGGCTGGCCAAAGACTCTGATATTGGGTTCATGGCCAACGGCGATTTTGTGGAGATCACCAAGATCATCCGTTACGAGGACATGTACGGGTTTCGCTTTGCCGATATCCGCATCCGCTTTGTTGATTACCCTGATGCACCCGAGGAGGAGGTCAAGATCATGCTGGACACCCTCTATTCTGATGCCCCCGCATTGCCTGCGGATCAGAACAAGAAGCTGTACGAAGAGGTGCTACAGGATTACCTGGACATCAAAACAAAACGGGAGCGAAACAAGGAGCTAAAGAAAAACCCGTACCTGAACGCCCTGCAGGTAAAATTCGCCTACGCTCTTACCTGCCATAAGGCGCAGGGCGGTCAGTGGAAAGCCGTGTTCGTGGACCAGGGCTTCCTGAAAGACGAGATGGTGAACGAGGAGTTTGCCCGCTGGCTGTACACCGCCCTGACACGCTCTTCGGAAGAATTATATTTGCTGAACTTTAACCCACATTTATTAGTTAGCTGACAAACGAAATAGTATTTTGCATCGTTTTTGCTAAAAAATAAGTATAATAGCTATTCGCAATAACTTAACCCTTTCTAAGATGAAAAAAGTACTTCTTTCTTTTGCTTTCGCGGCTTTGGTAGCTGGTGGTGCTATGGCTCAGGAGCAGCCAAAAGCGAAGGCTTCCGCTCCGCAGGAGCAGGCTGTAAACGGACCGGCTATAACCTTCGAAGAGTCTGAGTACAACTTCGGCGACATCACACAGGGAGATGTGGTAGAGCACACGTTTAAGTTCAAGAACACGGGTACGCAGCCACTGGTAATTGACCGCGTGGACGTTACCTGCGGTTGCACCACGCCAGCCTGGACAAAAGAGCCGGTAATGCCTGGCAAAACTGGCTTTGTAACAGCAAAGTATAACAGCGCAGGCAGACTGGGCCAGCAGAAGAAAGCCATCACGGTGCACTCTAACGCTGCAGACGGCGCGAAGTACATTTTCATTGTGACTAACATCAAAGAGAAAACAGCCAGTGCTAAAAACTAAGTTTAGCCGCTCAAAATAAAATAAAAAGACCACCCTATGCAGGATGGTCTTTTTATTTTCCGATATACCTGAAAGCCAGCTATACCAGAATTAAAATGTTACTATGAGAGATGCCAAAACACTGCGTATCGTTTTAGCTTTACTTATACTGGCTTGTCCTAAGGCCTTTGCACAAAAGGCAACACAGGACCTGGAGCTGAGTTATGGATTTGCACCCCCACCGCTTGTGGCTGCGTCTTTTTGGAACATGATTTTCGGAGGCGGCTCTACTAAAGCAGTTGGGCCTATCGGGCTAGAGTACACTTACCAGCTAGGAGGCAGAACCGCTGTAGGAGTATCAGGCTCTTATGCAGAGATTACCTACCAGAAAACAAGTAGTACAACAAGCTCGAGCCGCTTGAAAAACCAGGCAAAGTACGTTACGCTACTACCTCAGTTTCAGGTATACCTGGGCAGGAAAGATAAGCTCGAAACCTACAGCGCGATATCATTAGGTATAAGTTATGAGCATTTCACTTCTACCCACGACCATGAAGCAACAAGCAAAGAATGGCTACCAGCTTATCATGTAACGGGTATTGGAGTAAGAACTAAAGCTAAAACTGCTTTC
>JAJLKL010000301.1:0-7002 GCA_033838975.1 Hymenobacteraceae bacterium
TATGTTCTTTTCTAAATGCTCTTAAGAAAGAAGTTCTTTACTTTGGAGTTTTATCTCCTGATGTGTTTTCATCCCCCTACCCCCTTCAAAGGGGGACTTTGAGCTACTGCCACTCCTTTTGTCATCCTGTAAGGATCTTGGTAGAAGGGAGGTTAAGCACAAACTATAACACACCCCTACCCCTCTCAAGAGGGGAATATTTGCAGAAAAAGTCTCCTTTGAAGGGGATAGGGGGATGAAAACACATCAGGAGATAAAACTCCAAAGTAAAGAACTTCTTTCTTAAGAGCATTTAGAAATGAACATAACCAAATTATCGATACAGCGATCAACCCTGGTGGTGGTGGTGTTTACCGTCCTCACGCTGCTCGGGATTGTCAGCTACCAATCGCTTAACTACGAGCTGTTACCGAAGTTCAGCCCGCCGGTACTCACGATCAGTACCATTTACCCGGGTGCCTCGCCTAACGAGGTGGAGAACTCCGTAACAAAAGAAATAGAAGACGTACTTTCGTCGCTGGAGAACGTGAAGGAGATGAGAGGTACCTCCCTGGAGAGCTTCTCTATCATCACCATCCAGTTAAACCAGGGTACCGACGTGGACCTGAGTCTGCAGGACGCACAGCGTAAGATCAACACGATCCTGTCTAAGCTTCCGGACGATGCCAACGCGCCAACCCTGAACAAATTCGACTTCGACGACCTGCCGATCATCAAGATGGGTGCCACAGCCAATTTGTCTGCTACCGAATTCTACGACCTGATCGATAAGAAGATAAAGCCGGAGCTTTCGCGCATACCAGGTATGGCGGCCATCAAGATCTTGGGAGGCCAGGAGCGTGAGATCAAAGTGAACCTGGATGCCAACAAGCTGGAGGCTTACAACCTGTCTATCCTGCAGGTACAGCAGAAGATCCGCAACTCCAACCTCGACTTCCCAACCGGTAAGATCAAGCAGGAAAGCGGACAGACGCAGATCCGTCTGGCAGGTAAGTTCCAGTCGCTGGACCAGCTGCGCAACCTCATCATCCGCGAAGACCAGAACGGTATCGTGCGTCTGTCTGACGTAGCCGAAGTACAGGATACGCAGAAAGACACGGAGGTACTGACACGCGTGAACCAGAAGGCATCAGTAGGTATCACCATTCAGAAGCAATCGGATGCCAACGCCGTGGAAGTAAGCCGCCTGACCAAAGAGGCGCTTGCCAAACTGGAGCAGACCTATGCTGCCGAAGGCCTTACTTTCAACATTGCCAACGACTCTTCTGACTTTACGCTGGAGGCCGCCGACTCGGTGATGCACGACCTGGTGATTGCGGTGATACTGGTGGCGGTGGTGATGTTGCTGTTCCTGCACTCGCTGCGCAACGCCGTGATCGTGATGATCTCTATCCCGGCCTCGCTGGTGGCAACCTTCATTGCCATGTACCTGCTGGGCTACTCGCTTAACCTGATGTCGCTGCTGGCGCTCTCGCTGGTGGTAGGTATTCTGGTGGACGACGCCATTGTGGTAATTGAGAACATTCACCGCCACATGGAGATGGGTAAGAAGCCTGCTCAGGCTGCCTACGACGGTATCCGTGAGATCATGGCTACGGTAACCTCCATCACACTCGTAATCGTGGTGGTGTTTATCCCGATCGCGCTGTCGTCCGGCCTGGTATCCGACATCCTGCGTCAGTTTGCCGTGGTGGTGGCCGTGTCTACCATGATCTCCCTGTTCGTGGCCTTTACCCTGATCCCGCTGCTGGCCAGCCGTTTCTCGCGCCTGGAGCATATCTCGGACAAGAACATTTTCGGCAGGTTTATCCTGGCGTTCGAACGCTTCCTGGACCGTGTGATCGATGGCTTTACGGCTGCCCTGAAGTGGGCCTTTAACCATAAGTTCATTACGCTGGCCGCAACTTTCCTGATGCTGGTCGCTTCGTTCATGCTGGTTCCGATGGGCTTCATCGGTTCGGAGTTTATACCTGCCGGCGACCGCGGAGAGGTGAACCTGCAGCTGGAGCTGCCGAAGAACGCCACCGTGGAGCAGACAAACTTTGTTACGAAACAGGTAGAGGAATACCTGCAGTCGCTACCCGAAGTAGAGAAAATATTTACCACGGTAGGTACTACCTCTTCTGCTCAGGCTGGCCAGAACACTGCGTACATAGCAGAGGTGGCGGTAGAGCTGGTAGATGTGGAGAAGCGTAGCTTCAGCACCAACCAGTTCAGCCGTCAGGCCAAAGCCGACATTGAGAGCCGGATTCCGGATGTAGAAGTTAAGCCGGTTCCGGTGAGCTTGGTGGGCGCCGCACAGGCTCCGATCCAGATCATCATCTCCGGCTCAAACCTGGACTCGGTGATGGCTTTCTCGCAGCAGGTTATGCAAATTACGGAAGGCGTACCCGGTACGGTAGACGTGGAAACTTCTGTTGAAGGGGGTAACCCTGAGATTGAAGTAGTGGTGGACCGCGACAAGATGGCCAACGTGGGGCTTTCGCTGGAGAACGTAGGTGCGAGTATGCAGCTGGCTTTCAGCGGTAACTCTGACGTTACGTTCCGCTCCGGTACCGAAGACTATGACATCAACATTCGCCTGGATGAGTTTGACCGCCGCAGCGTAACCGATATCGGGAACCTGTCTTTCGTGAACAACCAGGGCAAGCTGGTGCGGCTGGCACAGTTCGCGGATATCCGTCAGACTACCGGCCCGTCGCAGCTGGAGCGTTATAACCGCGTAACATCCGTGAACGTGAACTCATTCGTGATCGGCCGTCCTTCCGGTTCAGTGGGTGCCGACATTCAGGCGAAACTGGCCGAGGTGGATATGCCAAAAGGCGTGAGCGTTGAGTTTGGCGGTGACCTGAAGAACCAGAGCGAAGGTTTCGGTACGCTGGGTATTGCCTTGCTGGCCTCGATCATCTTCGTGTACCTGATCATGGTGGCCCTGTACGATTCGTACATTTACCCGCTGGTGGTACTGTTCTCGATCCCGTTGGCGATCATTGGTGCCTTGCTGGCCCTGGCGCTGGCTGCCCAGTCGCTGAGTATCTTCTCCATCCTGGGTATCATCATGATGATCGGTCTGGTAGCCAAGAACGCCATTATGGTGGTGGACTTTACCAACAACATGAAAGCGGAGGGTGCCCCTGTGAAGGAGGCCCTGATCGAGGCGGTCAGGATCCGTTTCCGTCCGATCCTGATGACGACGCTGGCGATGGTGATCGGTATGTTGCCGATCGCGCTGGCAGGTGGCTCGGTGGCCGCTACCAAAAACGGTCTGGCCTGGGCCCTGATCGGCGGTCTGAGCTCTTCGATGTTCCTGACGCTGATCGTGGTTCCGATTATCTACTACGGCTTCGACCGTATCCTGGCTAAGTTCGGCATGGATAAGAAGACAGTCATCGAACTGGAAGACAAGTCGCTGGAAGAGCTGGAGCATGAAACTGCCCAACTGGAAGAGCAGAAAATGGCACATACCCATTAAAACTTAACGTAACTGTCTCTCTCCCCTCCTGCTGATAAATAAAACGCAGCAGGAGGGGGCCGGGAGAAGTTAGCGAGATTGAAATTCCTCTATTTTATATTCACATGGCAGATTACAGAACAACCTTGTATAATGAGGTGCTTAGCCTGGTGAGCAGGTTGAAGTCGATTGATCCACGTAAGCTTTCCGGCCCTAAAGGTCTTTGGGAAAATGGGCTGGATCTGGTCGATGTCGTGGACATCATACTGGCTGTAGAGAAAAAGTATAAGGTTGTGATCCCTGACGAGGTACCGGTTTATACCATAGACGACCTGGTCAACTTTCTGCAGGCGAACACTGCGAAGTAGGAACGAACAACACATATCACTCCCAATCACAAAGATCAACCGAAGCGCGTGCAGGATAGTGTCCTGCTCGCGCTTTTTTTGTGCTGCCGCCATTCTCCTCCAGCAGCTTCCTGCCACACTTCCCCCCTCTTACTGCCCGAAAGGCAGCCACAGAAGCTCCTTTTACTAGAAATTATATCCCCTTTAGCATTTATATAACTTTTATAATAAATAGTGATACTTTTTTACCGTATAAAGCTCTTGTAAAGACGATGCCTTTGCAGTGAGGTGGTGCCGGGAGGAAGGATTTGAGTAGCAGCCAGAAGTAAGGAGACGCAGAAGGTGGCCTTGCCAGGGGTAACGAAAACTAACTTCACCTTGGTTAGCTGCACGCACTACTCTTTCGTTATTGCCTGTTCTTAGCCCGGCCTTATGCCGGAACAGCCGAAGCGGCAATTACGGCATTTGCTCAGCATTGATGACCATTAGCGCACCTTACGTGTAAACCGATGATTCCGAAGCGAAAAGACCTGCAGTTGACAAGCACTGCCTTCAAGAACGGGGAAGAGATTCCTGTCCGCTATACCTGTGACGGCGAGAATATTAGCCCTCCCTTTGACATCGCGCACCTGCCCAGAGACACCGAGAGCCTGGCCCTGATCGTGGAGGACCCTGATGCACCGCGCGGCACCTGGACACACTGGCTGGTGTGGGATATCGCCCCGACGGACAAGATCGAGGAGGGCAGCATCCCCGGCACCGAGGGGACCAATGACTTTGGCAAAACGCACTACGGAGGCCCCTGCCCGCCATCAGGTACCCACCGCTACTACTTTAAGCTGTACGCGCTCGACAAAATGCTGGGCGTGAAGGAGGGCGCCGGAAGGCAGAGCTTTATGAAAGCAGCAGCCACCCATGTGTTGGGCACCGCAGAGATCATGGGCACCTATAGCAGGTAGCATTGCCAGCCCACAGGTAAGGAAAGGCAGGATGTATAACCTGATTATCCGACCTGCTGTGCCTTTGCCACAAACTGCTCCCTGTAGGTCTGCCCGATGGGAATCGGATTGCCCTTCACCAGTACCTGGTGCCGCTCTATCACATCAATTTGCGGCAGGGCTACCACGTAGGACTTGTGCACCCGCACGAACCTATCTGCAGGCAACAGCTCCATAAGCTCCTTCATCGTCAGCAGCGACAGGATTTTCTTGCCGTTGCTCATGTGAAACGACATGTAGTTTCCCGCCCCCTCCACAAAAAGGATATCCTCTGTCTTCACTTTAAATGTCTGGGTACCACTCTTGATCAGCAGGTAGTCTTTGGCTGCCGGGGTGTGCCCGGCAGGCACGGCAGGTGCCGGTACCTCCTGCTTTTTATGCTGGTAGAGTTCCAGGGCCTTGTTGGTAGCCTTCAGGAAGCGTACGTAGTTGATCGGCTTAAGCAGGTAGTCAACGGCATTGTAGTTATAGCTTTCCGCCCCGAATTCCGGGTAGGCAGTGGTAAACACGACCATCGGGGGCTTGGGCAGCGAGTTCAGCAGTTGCATACCCGACAACTCCGGCATGTTGATGTCGAGGAACAGCAGGTCCACCTCGTGGCTCATCAGAAAGGTAAGCGCCTTGAAGGGATTAGTGAAGGCTCCTTTCAGCTCCAGAAAAGGGGTTTTGGCCACATAGCTTTTGGTTAGCTCCAGCGCCATTGGCTCATCGTCCACAACAATGCATTTCATCTGTTTTAGTTTAGGTTAAGCTTGAGTTCGGCGACATACAAATCACCGTTATCAGAAATCCGCAACTGGTGCGCCTGCGGGTAGAGCAAGAGCAAGCGTTTGCGCAGGTTCTCCAGGCCTACCCCTCCCACCTTCCGCTCCAGTTCGTTCTGTACTTTAGCTATCGTATTTTCTGACCTGAAGTATAGCTTCCCGTCTGCTACGCTTAATTTAATTAAAATACCGGACTTTTCCTCCAGCCGGATGCCGTGCTTGAACGCATTCTCGACAAAAGGTATAAGCAAGAGCGGCGCGATACGGTACCTGCTGCAGTCGCCCTCTACCTCCAGTTGTACCGTTGCCTGAATCTCAGAAGACAGGCGGAGCTTCTGCAGCTCAATAAAGCTTTCGATGTAGGCTACCTCGCGCGTTAGCTCTATCTCCGGCACATTGCTCTCATACAGCATGTAGCGCATCAGGTTGGCCAGTTTTTCAATGATGCCCGAGGTTTGCTCGTCGCCGTGGGCCGCCGCACTTGCAAAGGCCATGTTCAGCACATTAAACAGGAAGTGCGGATTCACCTGCGCCTTCAGAAAATTCAGCTCCGCCGACAGCATTTCCTGTTTCAGTTGCTGGCGCTGACGCTCAGTCCTGATCCAGTTCTTGGTGAAGCCGTACCCAAGGGCCAGCGAAAGGAACACCAGGTTGACTGCCAGGTTGAGAATCAGGTGGTCTGTTAGCCCCTGGTCCGTAGAGGAACTGGAGTAGTAATTCACAAAGAACAGGTAATCGGTCAGCGACTCGAGCAGGGCAAGCCCGGCAAATACCCCGGTTATCTGGCCCAGGAACACCCCAAGTTTCTTGTGCACAGAGTAACGCGGAATAAGCCCCAGAGAAACAGCATAGAAGAGGATGGCATTCAGCAGCGTACCCAAGGTAACCGGTAGCACCAGTGTACCCTGCTCCCGGCTAAAATTACCCAGCGTGTTTACCCAAAGTATAATAGCCAGATAGCCCAGCAGCCACAGGGCCAGGTGTATAAAAGGCTCGATAGGCAGCTTTCTGTACTTCATCGTTATGTGACTTGTCTCCTTGTTCTCTGCAGGTAAATATAGGTAATTAAACATCCCCTGCTTTGCCCACTTTACAAACTTGCCCATTTGTTATGCCAACACGCAAAATCCAGGACAAACACGGTTCATCAAATCAGCTTTATGGTTCATCAGCTAAACCAGCACGGTAGTGGATCGCATTTTCAGGGGGCAAAGGGATGCGCTAGGTTTGTAGCATTCAAACCAAAACAAGATAAAACTATGAACCGATTAAGCGCACTATTCATCGTACTGCTGGTAAGTATGAGCACAGCACTGGCACAGCAGGCCCACACCTTAACCGGCACCTGGCTGGGCAAAATGAAAGTTAAGCCAGACCTGCAACTCACGGTGGCCTTTGAGGTGAAACCGGATGGCAGCGCCCTGATGCACAGCGTGGACCAG
>JAJLKL010000302.1:0-21364 GCA_033838975.1 Hymenobacteraceae bacterium
CTATGAAACGCACCAGAAGCCGGAGGAGGCCTTCTCAGACGGACAGCAGACGGTTAACTTCCAGGAGTCTGCCCGCCTGATCGAGCGCATGCGCAAGACGTATGCCTTGCGGGAGAGCTTCTAAAATTGAAAAGCTGACTACCTGATGCCGTCCCCGCTTCCGTACTGAATCTCATACTGATCGAAAACAAAGCGCCTGATGCCTCTATAGGGGAGCAGACGCTTTGTTTTGGGAAGCTTTGTAAGTTTTTGCCGTATGTGGTATAAATCAGGCTGCCTATGACCCAGTTTTACCGATTCGGCTGTACAGGTTTATTAAAAGGCATTGCTGCAACGGCAATAAAAGTTCTTTTTTGTCTGCTGCAGTTACTGGCTTTTGGCTGTACTTCGCTGCAGGAAACGTCGAAGTATGACTTCACGAAAGGGACCTACACGGTACGGGCAAAGGGGGAGCCCACAGTACGCGCTTATGTAGATATTGAAGAGGATACTATTGCGATATACCCGCTGAGAGATACAAAAGAGGGCCAAGTAGCAGAGCCGGATTCCGCCACCAGTGTGCTTACAGAGACGCCAACGGTGCTTGCGCCGGGTATGATGCCCGTGTATACCTTTTCAAACTCTTCTTTTGATGTGGATGTGCTCACTATTCCCTTTACTTACAGGCCGCCCACCTCAGGTTTCCCCCAGCAGTTAAACACCAACTTTCAGGGAGCAGTGTACTTAGGGGGGCGCCGTGACATCTTCCGGGTGAGGTATAAGCGGGCGCCCGTGCAGCACTATCACCGAAAAATTACCCATTTTGGCTACAGCCTGGGGATCTTTACCGGGGTAGGAGCCAGCACCATCAATGAGTTTGTTACCCAGGGCGCCATCGGGTACGAGTATGAGGGCATGGTGTGGCTGAACGGTATAGCCGGTATTGTCGGGGTTAACAATATTACCCTCGGGCTGGCTGTGGGCCTGGACCACCTCTTCGACAGGAACCGCCATGATTGGATCTATCAGCACAAGCCATGGATAGGATTGGCCTTCGGGCTTAACTTAAACTAACAGCAAGAAAATTTTTACTGCATGAGCTCAACACTAGGGGATATCAACTTTAAAGACCTGAAAAATAACCACCCGAGTGACATTGCGGCGGTACTAGGCGAGCTGAATGAGAAAGAGCGGGTGCTGGCCTTTCTCTTACTGCCAGGCGAACTGAAATCGGAGGTGTTTACGCATTTTAACTACGCCACGCAGGAGGAACTGCTGAAGAAGCTCGGCTCTACCGATACGGCGGAGATGCTCGAGAACATGGCCCCCGACGACCGCACCGAAATCTTTGAGAACTTCCCGGACCTGCTCATCAAGGAGTCGATCAACCTGCTGTCGCCGGAAGAGAAGCGCATTGCCCTGAACCTGTTGGGCTACCCCGAGAAAAGCATCGCCCGCCTCATGACGCCTTACTATATACAGGCCAAGAAGGGCTGGACGGTGAAGCAGGCCCTCCATAACATCAAGAGGTATGGAAAGAAAGCCGAAACGCTGAACCACATCTACGTCGTGGACAAGCACAACCGGCTGATCGACGACATCCGGATAGGTAAGCTGCTGATGGCCGATGAAGAGCAGACCATAGAGTCGTTGATGGACTTTCAGTTTGTGAGCCTCACCACTACTATGAGCCGGGAGGAGGCTATTGAGCAGTTCAACAAGTATGACCGGGCCGTAATGCCGGTGGTGTCCGAAGGCGGGGTGCTGGTAGGTATCGTGACCTTCGACGACATCTTTGATGAGATCGAGCGCCGCGACACCGAGGATATCCAGAAGTTCGGTGGTCTGGAGGCGCTGGAGCTTTCCTACACCGACACACCGCTCATGACGCTGGTGCGCAAACGGGCGAGCGTATTGCTTATACTCTTCCTGGGCGAGATGCTGACGGCCTCGGCGATGGGCTTTTTTGAGGAGGAGATAGAGCAGGCGGTGGTGTTGGCGCTCTTTATCCCGCTCATCATTTCAAGCGGCGGTAACTCCGGTTCCCAGGCCGCCACACTGATTGTGCGTGCCATGGCCATCAAAGAGCTTGGGCTGAGGGACTGGTGGTACGTGATGCGCAAAGAGATCCTGTCGGGAGTGATGCTGGGGCTGATACTCGGAGCCGTTGGTTTCCTGAGGATTGTGCTGTGGCAGCAGGCCGGCTTTTATGACTATGGCGAGTATGTACTGCTTATTGGCCTGACCATTGGCTTCTCGCTCATAGGAATCGTGCTGTGGGGAACCCTCTCCGGCTCCATGATCCCTTTTCTGCTTCAGAAACTGGGGCTGGATCCGGCTACCTCTTCGGCGCCTTTTGTGGCCACGCTGGTAGATGTAACCGGTCTGGTGATCTACTTTACCATTGCAGCCAGCATCTTAAGCGGCACTTTGCTGTAAAGGTATTTTCAGGAAAGAATTTTTAGTTTAACTGCGTTTTATACCTGGGAAGCTGTATATTTGTAACAATGAAAGGCACCATGGCTCATATGCACCATCATCATGCACGAAGCATTAGTTTCGGAGCCGCTTGCCTGTAGATTTGCAATAGTATACTATAGATATCTCAAAGCCTGACTCCGACAAGAGTCGGGCTTTTTTGTTTCGGATCAGGATTTACAGGATGTTAGGATAAACAGGAGCTGTGCTCAATCTTATGTAAAGGATGAACTTTAAACATGCTCTAAGGTGCCAATACTAAAATGCCTTTTGCCTAACGTCTATTATCAAGTGCCTAAAATCTAAAAAGATGAACGTTGTTATTGTTGATTACAAGGCCGGTAACGTACAGTCGGTGCTGTTTGCGCTGGAGCGGCTCGGCGTGCAGGCTACGCTCAGCGCCGATGCTGAGACCATCAGGGCCGCTGACAAGGTAATCTTCCCGGGAGTGGGAGAGGCTTCCTCTGCCATGGCGCAGCTGAAGGCCCGCAACCTGGATAAACTCCTGCCCACCCTGGAGCAGCCTTTCTTTGGGGTGTGCCTGGGCATGCAGCTGCTCTGCCAGCACTCAGCGGAAGGCGATACCGACCTGCTGGGCATTATTCCAGCAAAAGTACTGCGCTTCCAGACAGACCTGAAAGTGCCGCACATGGGCTGGAACCGACTGGAGAACCTGCAGTCGCCGCTGTTTGAAGGTATCCCGGAGCAGGAGTACGTGTACTATGTGCACAGCTTTTACGTACCCGTGGGCGAGTATACCATTGCCCAGTCCTCTTACCCGGCGCCTTTCTCGGCAGCTCTACAGTATAAAAACTTTTACGCAGCGCAGTTCCACCCTGAAAAGAGCGGACCTGCCGGTGCCCAAATCCTGAAAAACTTCCTTGCCTTATGATGGAGATCATCCCAGCCATAGACATTATCGGCGGCCAGTGCGTACGCCTGACGGAGGGCGACTTTGCCCAGCAGACCACTTACGACAGCAACCCGGTGGAGGTGGCCAAGCGCTTTGAGGCGCATGGCATCAAACGCCTGCACCTGGTGGACCTGGACGGGGCCCGGGCCCGCAAGCCCGTCAACCTGGCGGTGCTTGAGAACATAGCGGCCAACACCAACCTGACCATCGACTTTGGCGGAGGCCTGCAGTCGGATGAGGCCGTGAAGCAGGCTTTTGATGCTGGTGCGGCACAGGTCACGGCCGGAAGTATAGCCGTGCGCGAACCAGAGACGGTGAAGGACTGGCTGCTGAAGTATGGCGCAGAGAAAATCATCATCGGTGCGGATTTTAAAGGTACTAACATCGCCATCTCCGCCTGGACCGAGGAAAGCAGATACCCGCTGCAGGACTTTATCTCCGGCTATGTAAAAACAGGGGCCAAGCTGTTTATCTGCACCGATGTGAGCAAAGACGGTAAGCTGCAGGGGCCTTCCACCAATACCTACCGTCACCTGAAACTGACACTGCCGGAGGCCGGCATCATTGCCAGCGGCGGCGTGACCACGGTAGAAGACCTGGAGGTACTGCAGGAAATCGGCGTTAAAGGGGCTATCATCGGAAAAGCGATCTATGAGGGCACCATTCAGTTAAAAGATCTAACGCGATTCGTATGTTAACCAAACGTATTATCCCTTGCCTTGATATAAAGGACGGCCGCACCGTAAAGGGCGTCCGTTTCGAGAATATCCGTGACGCCGGTGATCCGGTGGCGCTGGCCAGTTGGTACGCCAAACAAGGAGCTGACGAGCTGGTGTTCCTGGATATCACGGCCACGAACGAAGGCAGAAAGACCTTTGCCAGCCTGGTACGCGACATTGCCCGCGAAATAGACATTCCGTTCACAGTTGGTGGCGGTATCGGGGCTGTGGCCGATGTGGAGGTGCTGCTGCATGCAGGTGCGGATAAGGTGTCCATCAACTCCTCGGCGATCAGGAACCCGAAACTGGTAGAGGAGCTGGCCAGGCACTTCGGCAGCCAGTGCGTAACGGTGGCCATCGACACCAAACATACCGAAGCCACGGGCTGGAAGGTCTACGCCCGCGCCGGCACCGTAGAAACCGAGCACGCTACCGTAGACTGGGCAAAGCAGGTGACAGACCTGGGGGCAGGCGAGATCCTGCTGACCAGCATGAACAACGATGGCACCAAAGCCGGTTTTGCGCTGGATATTACAGGTGCAGTGGCGCAGGCTGTAACCGTACCCGTAGTGGCCTCCGGCGGGGCAGGTGCCAAGCAGCACTTTGCCGATGTGTTCAAACAGGCCCATGCCGATGCCGCGCTGGCGGCCAGTCTCTTCCACTTCCGCGAGCTGGAAGTGCCGGAGCTGAAGGCATACTTGAAGGAACAGGGCGTGGACGTGCGTATCTAATGTTGAATGATTGAATGAGAGAATGATTGAATGAATGATAGTGGAGCCATTGTGTGCAGAGTTGATGTTTCATAACACCAGCATATTACCACACATCAGCAAATTTACTCATCAGCACATTAACTCATTATTTGATTCTCTCATTCAATCATTCTCTCATTCAATCATTCTAAAATCGTAATTAAAAAAGGTGGAACTTGATTTTGAAAAAGCCGGCGGTCTGGTGCCTGCTGTTATACAGGATGAACTGACAGGGCAGGTGCTGATGCTGGGCTACATGAACCAGGAGGCACTGGAGAAAACAAGGCAGGAGGGGGTGGTAACCTTCTTCTCCCGCTCCAAAAACCGCCTCTGGACCAAGGGCGAAACTTCCGGCAATACGCTGGAGGTGGTAAGCATTACCCGTGACTGCGATGCAGACTCCCTGCTGATAAAAGTAAAGCCAAACGGCCCTACCTGCCATACGGGTACAACGAGCTGTTTCGGGGAGGCTGAGGCTGCCAACCGCGCTGCCGCCATTCGCTTTATTGCGCAGCTGGAGGAGGTGATCCAGCAACGGAAGGCTAACCCTTCAGAAGGCTCCTACACCAACTTCCTCTTCGACAAAGGGGTGAACAAAATTGCCCAGAAAGTAGGGGAGGAGGCAGTGGAAACGGTCATTGATGCCGTGGCCGGCAAACTGGACACCATGAAAGGCGAAGCCGCCGACCTGCTGTACCATCTGCTGGTGTTGCTGTCCGCTACTGGCCTGGAGTTGAAAGATGTCGTGGCGGTGCTTCAGGAGAGGCATCAGAAGTAACAGGCTTTGCATTGGGTGATCATTCCCGACTATCTAATTTATTAGCCGGGGATGATCTTGGGGAGGTATACCCCATGCCGTCACCTGAAGAAAAGGTGAGGCCACTGACGCTATGGCTGCTGCGCTTGCGCTGTGTTGGGTAAAATGCTCTGTTGCTCTGGTCATTGACATACCACTAGTGCTGTTCCGGATATCCTTGTCCGGAACTTTAACGAGGACTCCTACCCCCACCTGTTGCGGACCTCTGGGTCCGCGTAATGGGAGGGCTCATCTATGGGGACCCGGAGATCCCCGGCAGAAAGCTCTCGGACCAGGAGGTCCGAAAGAGCAGTAGGAGCAGTAGAGTAGGTGCTTAGCCTGTCGGCTAGGTTCAGAAGACACAGCAAGGACAAATAGTATCGCTTCTGTGGGCGGGTATTGAAGTATACCTTAGCTATACCTTTGCGCTGCGCTTTTACTTTCCTGCATCAACGCACGGATATAGTCGGCTACCTCACCGCCTCTTTCCTCCTGCAGGAAGTGCCCGGCTTTCAGCTTCACTACTTTCGCCTCCGGAAAAGCCTGCTCCCATTTATCCAGGAAATGCAGCGGCAGCAGCTTGTCTTTCTCTCCCCACAGGAGCAGCTTATTTATACCCTGCAGCTTCTGACGCTGCTCCCACAGCTCCTGAAAATACGGATTGGCCTCGTGCAGGGCCCGGGCGAACATCCAGGTGCCCATCCGGTTCCGGGCCGTAGACAAAGGCTTTTGGTAATGCTGGCTGATATCTTTGGTCAGGTGCTTGCGCTCGTGGTAGCCCTGCGGCAAAAGTACGCGGGCCGAGAAGCCGAGCTGCAGGTACAGGAAGCGGCCAATGCCGCCACTCATAAACCGGCTGATCTTCATGATCCTGTTTTCCTCTTCCAGGCTCCACATCCAGGTGTTCAGGATAACCAGGTTTTTCACATTCTCCGGGTGGCGCAGCGCATAGCGCAACCCGATGGGGCCGCCAAAGTCGTGCACGACCAGGGTGATGTCCTTCAGCTGCAGGTGCCCGATCAGCTTTTCCAGGTTGGCGGCATGTGCCTCCGGGGTATAGCTGAAGTCGACAGGTTTATCGGACAAGCCAAAGCCCAGGTGGTCGGGGGCAATGCAGCGGAACTGCCGGCTCAGCGATTTGATCTGCTGCCGCCATAGAAAGGACCAGGTGGGGGTGCCGTGCACAAAAACGATGGGCTGGCCTTCGCCCTCATCTACATAATGCATCTGCCCGTGCTCCAGTTGTAAGGTATGATGCTGGAAGGGGTACAGCAGGTTATCGAGCCATTTCGGAGATTTCATAGGTAAAGGTATTTAGCGGTTCTGATACTTTCTGATTAGCAGCTCGGCCAACTCGTCTATAGGGTAGTTGTCCAGCAGCAGGTAATGGCTGGCAAGCCCGTCGATGGCGGCAAACAGTAGCTTGGCCTCCAGTTCAGGGGAGGCGACTTCCACTGCCTTCAGGTTTTGCGAGATCCGGGCCTCGATGGACAGGACCTGCTCCTGTATTTCCTGTGCCACCTGTTCCGTTACCTCCCGCTGGTAGCGCAGGCTGTGCAGCAGGCGCCAGAAGCTGCGTTTCTCCTTCAGTAGCTTTACCGTTTGCCTGATGTGGCGCTCCAGGCCGTTTAGCGCATCCATGCCCTCTTCTTCCTCAGCCTGGGCAAAGGAGGCCTGTATGTCTGCATTCATGCGCCTGAATATTTCGTGCAGCAGCTCTTCTTTGCTCTTAAAGTAGTTGTACAGCAGGCCCAGCGAAACACCCGCCTCCTGCGCAATATGCCGGATAGAGGTCCTGTCGTACCCCTTCTCAGAGAAAAGCTGCAGTGCCGTGTCAACCAGTAAGTTAGTGCTTTGCTCACGCCTCAGCCGGTGCTTATTCATACTTAAATACTGAACATTTGTTCAAGAAATATATCCTGTTTTGAGCACCTCTCAAACAATTCCGCGGTAAATATTTTTTATAACTCTGTATAGGCTATTTACATCTTCACGTATGGAAGCATAAAACCAGTTAAAAAATTGAATTTTGAGAGATAGCAAGAACGACAAGAGTAAGTCGAAAAAGTGGTTTAAAGTAGGGGCCTGGGTTTTAGGGATAGCCCTGTTCCTGTTTGTAGGGCTTTTCTTTTTCACCAGCTGGCTAGAGTCTAAAATTGAGCGAACAGTGCAGGAGAGGTCCAATGGGGTGTACAGCCTGCAGCTGTATGGTTTTGGAGTTTCTCCTTTTATCGGCAACCTCAGCATAGACAGCCTTACGTTAAAGCCTGATTATGAGCGCTGGCAACAGCTGAGCGGGCAGCATGAGGAGACACCGGCTACCTTGCTCGACCTCAGTACGCATGAAGTGGAGCTGGAGGGGATCAGCGTGCTGAAGCTTATTTTCAGCAACAAGGCTCAGGTAGACCTGCTGGCCATCGCGCAGCCCCGTGCACTTCTGACGCAGATGCGGACCGACACCACCACCCGGCAAAAGCCCCTGCATGAGACACTGAGCGGTATGGCAAAGGGAATGGAGATTGGCGAGATTGACATCACGGGGGCCACTGTACGTTACCGCCAGAAGGTCACTGCCGAAAATCCTTTCTTTTCCCTGGAGCAGTTCGACCTGCAGGTGGATGATCTGCAACTGGATAGCCAGTCTTACCGGGCGGATGACAGGGCTTATTATGCCAAGCTGATTGCCCTCAAAGCCAGGCAGGCGGAGGCGTTTTTGCCGAATGGCTTTTATCGTTTCCGTACAGACTCTATCCAACTCAACACGCAGCAACAGCTGCTCACGCTGCAGAGCATCCGCTCTGAGGCCTTGCTTTCGGCGGCCCAAATGTCGGAGCGGAAAGGGGAGGCCGTCGGGCTTATCGATGTAAAGGTGCCCCTACTACGCCTCACCGGAATAAATTATGCTGCACAGCTACGGGATAAGCGGTTTCTGGCCACGCATCTCCTCGTGGACGGGGTGGAGTTTAGTGCCTTCAAAGACAAAAAGCATTTCGACAACAAACCGCCCAAACCCCTGCCGCATGATATAGTGCAAAACGTGCCTATTATGTTTTCCATCGATACCGTGACCGTTGAAAACATGTATGCACGCTACGAGGAACTGGCGGAGGAGGCAAAAGAGCCCGGCCATGTGTTCTTTGACAACCTGGGAGGGACCATCACCAACCTTTCCAATATACCCGAGCAGATGACGATGGAGCACCCGGCTGTACTGCAGGCAAGCGCTTTGCTGATGGGAAAAATGCCCTTAAGTCTGCAGGCCCGCCTACCGCTGCTGGCGCAGAATGGCTATCACACGCTGGAGGCCGAATTGGGAGAGGGGCAGCTGACGATCCTGAACCCGATACTGGAGCGCACCAATTTTATCACCGTTGAGAGTGGGCATGTACAGCGTGGCTTTCTGCAGGCAGAGCTAACGAACAAAAGTGCCAAAGGCACCATGCGCGTCATCTACCGTAACTTTAAGGCGGAACTGATCTCCCCCGGCCAGCAGCAGGGACTCGGAAAGGAGATCCTGTCGGAGATTGCCAACCTGATCGCCATCCAGTCAAGTAACCCGGACGATAAAGGGGAGGAGCCAAGGACGGCAGAGATTGACGTTACCCGCGACGAAGCCCGCTCCTTTCTGTCGTACTGGAAAGACTGCGCCAAGGACGGCTTTATCTCCATCGCTACGCCACTTTAAGCAGTAGCGCAGCAGGTACTGTTACTCCACCACTTGCCTGGGAATATTGCCCGGCAGCCGGGTCAGGAGTTCGTAGTTAAGCTGGGTGCTCAGCTCCCCGAAAGAGGCCACGGTGATGCTCTGCTCGCCCTGCCTGCCCAGCAGCACGACCTCATCCTCTTTCCGCACCCCGGGTATGTTAGTGACATCTACCATCATCACGTTCATGTTCACGATACCCACCACACTGGCCCGTTGGCCGCGTATGAGCACCTGCCCCTGGTTGCTGAGGTTGCGGCTGTAGCCCCAGGCGTAGCCCACGGGGATGATGGCCAGCGTCATATCGCGGGGGGCCTGGAAGGAGCTGCCGTAGCCGATGTACTCGCCCTGCGGCACGTGCTTCAGGCTCATGATGCGGCTCTTCCAGCTGATGAGGCGCAGCAGGGGGTCTGTCTTGTCTTCGTGTGTGCCGATGTACTGCCTGTACGTTTCGGGGCTGGGCCAGAAGCCATACTGCATGATGCCGATGCGCACCATGTCCATGTGGCTTTGCGGGTACGTGACCATGGCAGCGGAGCAGGCCGTGTGGCGCTGTACCGGTTTTAGGCCGCGGCTTGCCAGCTCTTCCAGTTTGGAGTTGAAGGTTCTGTACTGCGACAGGATGCGCTCGTGGTTCTGCAGGCTCTCGGCGCCGGCGTAATGGGTGCAGACTCCCTGTAGTGTCAGGTTCGCCTTGTTTTGCTCCAGGAGGGTAGCCGCCTGTTCCAGTGTCGTGCTGTCAAAACCGGTGCGGTTCATGCCGGTTTCCAGCTCCAGGTGCACTTTGGCACGCTTGCCCAGCTCTTGGGCCACCGCAGCGGCAGCCTCCAGGCGGTCCTGCTCAAACACGAAAAACTCCATGTCATTTTCAATGGCCCATTCCAGTTCCGGGTTATCCAGGTAGCCCATGATCAGGATGGTGGCCGGCGCGGGGAGCGTCTGTTTCAGGCGGTAAGCTTCATCTGCGCTGAAAACCGAGAAGTGGTCTGCGCCACAGGCCTGTGCCAGCGGGGCGAACTGCTCAATGCCGTGGCCATAGGCGTTGCCTTTGATAACGGAGGAAAACTTTACCCGGGTCCCTAGCTGTTGCTTCAGGAATTTGATGTTGTTCTGGAGTGCTGATTTGCTTATTTCGATGTATGAGCTGTGTAACATAATTGTTTAAGGGTTCATGATCTCCTGTGCGATGCCACAGAATAAAGCCGCTCCGGTTGGGATGATCGCATCGGGGAAGTCATAGTCTGCGTGGTGAAGCTGCGGTTGCTCAAGACCTGCTCCAATCCCGAATAAGGCGCCTTTATACCGGGCGGTAAAGTGGCCAAAGTCCTCTGACCACCTGAAGGGGTGTACGGCCTCCTGGGTGGGGAGTTGGAGTTTTTGGGCTGCCTGCCTGACCAGGGCCACTGCCTCCGGGTGGTTAAGCGTGGCCGGAAACTCCTCTGCAAAGTGCAGGTTAACTCGCAGGTCATACTTTGCCGCCACATGCGTGGCCGCCTCCTGTGCCAGGTGCTTCAGCAGCGCGAAGTCCTCCGGCAGGTAGGCGCGGAGGGTGGCCATCACGGTGGCGTAGCCAGGGTTGGTGCCAAAGGCTACCTCGCCTAAACGGGCATGGATCACCGTTAGAAGCGACAGGTCTTCGAAACGCTCTTTTTGCTGCGCGATCTGGTTAAACGCCAGTACAAGCTCGGCCATGGCTGCTCCCGGGTTTACACCGTTCTCAGGTTCGGCAGCATGCGAGGATTTGCCGTGCAACTCCACCACCATGCCTGTAGAGGCCGCCGCGAACACCCCGTTCCGGACAACCACCTGGTGCTGCGGCAGGCCCGGCAGGTTGTGCAGGGCAAACACGTAGTCAGGTTGCAGGCGCAGCAGGCGCTTGTCCTGTAGCATGGCCCAGGCGCCCGCGCCGGTTTCCTCTGCCGGCTGAAAAAGCAGCACGACCCGGCCACTGGCAGGCCGGGTCCGGTGCAGGAGGCTAGCCAGGCCCGCCAGAATGGCCATGTGGCCGTCGTGTCCGCATTTGTGTCCGATACCTGCTGCTACGGAGCGGTAAGTTGTGTCGTTAGTCTCTGCGATAGGCAGTGCATCCAGCTCCGCCCTGAACAGGATAGTTGGCCCCTGTGCATCCGTGCCCTTGAAAACGGCGGCTATACCTGTTCCCCCAACCCCGGTATGGAGCTCATCCGGAGCATACTGCTGTAAAAAGCGCGCAATATGCGCTGCCGTGTTGTACTCGCTGCCGGAAAGCTCCGGGTTCTGGTGCAGGTGCTGGCGTAACTTGATAATGGCGGGCAGGTCAGGAATCTGGCTTTGAAGCATGCAGGTCAATGGTTTCTAACAAGTACAGTATAAAAAGACTTTTGCTTAAGGCAAAGTACGGAAACCCGGGGAGAAGGGATAACGTGCTGTACCGGTTGCACCTGCGTAGGAACGCATAAAAAAATCCTTGCGGCAGCCAGCACGCAAGGATCTAACCCGGGAGAACAGGAAATATTTTTATTTCACGATGAGCTTGTTTCTGTAAGTGTTACCTGCGTGGCTCAGCAGGACGATGTAAGTGCCCGCTCTAAGCTCACCGGTTTCTATCAGTGTGGCGCCGTCGGCAGCTGCTTCTGCACCCAGCTTTTTGCTGCTTACTACTTTACCCGAAAGGCTGATGATCTGCACCGCGACCTCTTCACGTGTTTTTGTGCCGTTCATCACAAGAGATACCGGCTGGTTCTGTACCTGCGTTGGGTACACCTCTACAGTTACCTGTCGTGGGGAGCTGACCTCAACTGCCACCACTTTGGAATACTTGTAGGTGCCGTCATAGTCTGTCTGCTTTACCCGGTAATAGGAGGTGCCGGCAAGCGGGGTGTTGTCCGTAACGCTGTAGGAAAGAGTCTGCAGGCTGCTGCCAGTGCCTTTTACAGTCGCAATGGCTTCAAAGCTGCTTCCGTTCTGGCTGCGCTCCACCGTAAAAAAGTCATTGTTAAGCTCTGAGGCCGTAGCCCAGTTGATTTGCACAGCATGCTGCGTGGCGAGTGCATTTACAGCGGCAAACTCCACGGGCATTGGGCTGATGCTCTGGTCCCGGATGGATGTTGCCGTGAAGTTGTCGAAGGTAGCGGTATAGCCTTCTTTCTTCTTCGCCATACGGGCATTATCTGTGTTTACCACGCTCATGTTGTGGCCGATGAAGGCATCACCGGCATTGCTCCAGTTCAAAGCTACCCCCGGCTTAGTGGCCTTATAGGCAACCAGCTCCGTACCCATATAAACTTCTGCTTCACCAGACTCCGGAATATAGCGGAAGCTGTAAAACCTGAACTCTTCGTCGTTAGGTACAGTCGCGATATCTTTCAACTCCACCACGCTTCCGTCGGCCAGGGTATACCGTACCTGCAGTTTATAGTTCCTGATGCCGAAGCTGAATACCGGTGCCTGGTTTTTCTTTGTATGTAGCCTGGTAAAAAAGTCGCCGTTGCCAGTTGTGTTCCCGGCCCTGAACTCAATGGATACCTCCAGCCCGTCTACATTAAAGTCGAACCCTGGGATCTGGTAATCTATCGTGACGCTCTTGTTGCCATTGCTTGGTTTGGTTACACCTAAACCCGTGGTGTTGTCTTTCCCTTTTTTAGCGAGGCCTACGTGAGGGTTGTGCCTGCTGGCATGAGGACCGGCCTTCGCTTTCTTCACATCGTGGCCGTTCCAGTCAAACTCGCTGATCAGCGACTGGGCGTTTAGGCTGGTGGCGTACGTTAAAAGTAGCGTGAGTAGGAGTATAGTTGGTCTCATAGGTAGCTTGCATGTTGTATATGCTACCTTTAATCCCAAAGCTATGCCACTACGTGTGTTTATGCACAAGCAGCTGTATTACAGTTTTATAAGGCTTTTAAATATTTAGTTTTTTCTATGTATGGGAAATAGAAAGGCCGGTGTTCCGATAATGGGAACGCCGGCCTTAGCGGGAATTGCTGTGGCTATGCCACCAGGTCTGCCTGTAGCTGCTCTATCACCTGCTGCATTATCTGCACCAGCAGCGCTACATTTTCCTGTACCTCTGCCAGGTTATCCTGGTTCTTGGCGCCGCTTTCAATCTGCCTCACCACGTCGCGTAGCTTCTCGATACGCATGGTGTCGATGGTGGACTTTAGTTTGTGGGCAGCGGCGCTTACACCGGCCCAGTCTGCGGCGTTCAGTTTTAACTCCATGTCCTCAAGGGTTACGGGCACGGTGTCTACAAAAAGCTGTTTTGTTTTCTTGATAAAGGCCTCGTTGCCGCGCGACATCTTGTGTAGCAAGGTCAGGTCGTATAAAGGCTCTTCCGGAATCTGTACTTCCACTACTTGTATGTTTGTTTGGTCTTTTGATTTGTTTCTGATCTTATGCGGCAATACACCGGCAATTTTCTGGTATAGCTTTTCCTCCTCAAAGGGTTTGGAGATGTAATCGTTCATGCCGGCACTCAGGTACCTTTCTGCGTCACCCTTCAGCGCATTGGCCGTCAGGGCGATGATAGGTACTGTCGCCTTCGCCCCATCGCTGCCGGAGCGGATCTGCTGGGTGGCGTCTATGCCGCTTAGCTCCGGCATCTGGATGTCCATCAGGATGACGTCGTAGGTATTGCGCTGATGCATTTCTACCGCCTCCCGGCCGTTATGCGCCACATCTACTTTAAAGTTCCAGCCTTCCATGATCGACTGCGCCAGAAAGATGTTCACCTCGTTGTCTTCGGCTAAGAGTACCTGCACATCTCCCAGGCTCGTAAAGTCTACCTCTTCCTTCTGCTGGTCCAGGCACGTCGCATCCTCACACTTCGGGTAAGTGACCGAGAATTTGAAGGTGCTGCCCTTGTCCTCCTGGCTCTCTACCCAGATGCGGCCCCCGTGCATGTCCACCAGGTTTTTGCAGATACTCAGGCCAAGCCCCGTGCCGCCGTACTTGCGGGTGGTGCTGGAGTAGGCCTGGGTAAAACCTTCGAAAATATACTCCTTCTTGTCCTCCGGAATGCCTATACCGGTGTCAGTAACGGCAAACTCAACGGTAAGAGCGTTCTCGGTTTCACTGATCACCTGTGTGCTCAGGGTAACGCTGCCCTCCTCGGTGAACTTGATGGCGTTAGTGAGCAGGTTCAGCAGGATCTGGTTCAGGCGGTACGGGTCTCCCAGCAGGATCGGTTGTTTCACCTTGGCCGGTTTATAGGTATACTCCAGCTCTCTTTCCTCCGCCTTATACCGCAGGGTCTGAAAAGCCGCCTGCGTTGTTTCGCGTATGTCGAAAGGTATGTGTTCCAGCTCCAGCTTGCCGGCCTCTATCTTGGCAATGTCCAGGATATCATTGATCACCACCAGCAGGTTGTCGGCAGACTGGCGGATAATCTTGAGGTACTCCTTCTGCATGACGTCCAGGCTGGTCTTTTGGAGCAGACCGGCCATGCCCAGAATGCCGTTCATTGGGGTTCTGATCTCATGGCTCATGTTGGCCAGGAAGTTTTCTTTCACCTTGGCCGACTCCTCGGCTGCTTCTTTAGCCTTTTTGAGTTCTTTTTCGGCCAGCATGCGGTCCGTGATGTCCTGCGCAATACCAATGATGTAGGGCTCTATCCCTTCTTCCTCCACTTTATAGTTCCGGTAGATCAGGTAGCGCTTCTGCCTCTCTTTATTATACACGCTCAGGATACCGTCCACCACACTCGTTTCGGTAAACCTGTTCAGGTAGCTTTCGCAGTTGCCGTGGTAGTAGGACGGGAAGAAGGACTTGATGTTCTGGCCTACCACCTCTTCTTCCGTGCCGCCCAGCATCTTGAGCAGGTGCGGGTTTGCCGTCAGGATCTTGCCTTGCAGGTCGTGGGTGCAGAAGTAGGCATGGCTGTAGTTGATCAGGTCACGGTATTTCTTTTCGCTGTTCTTCAGGGCCTCCTCGGCCTGTCTGCGCTCAGTGATGTCCCTGGAAGAGGACTGAAGCTTTACCACCTCGCCCTCCTCATTCAGGATTGGCTTGATACTGGTCTCAACCCAGATATACTCTCCGCTCTTCCGGCGTTTACGGTGCTGGATCAACACGGTGCGCTTCTCTGCGATCGCTTTTTGCGGCCCATGCTCCTTCACGTCCTGCGCCTCATCCGGATGTACATGGCTGAAAGGGGAGGTGCCAACCAGCTCCTCGGGCGTATAGCCCAGCAGTTCCTGCACAGCATTGGACAGGTACAGGTAAGTACAATCCAGGTCGTGAAGGCATATCAGGTCGCGGGAGTTCTCCGAGAGCAGGCGGTGGTGCTCCTCACTTTCCATCAGGCGCAGGTTGGCGTTCCGCTGATCCGTGACATTGGTGGAGATCCCCAGCACGTTGACCTCGCCATTCGCTGTGATGAATGGCTTTTTGATCGTGCTGAACCACAACTTTTCGCCGTCGGGCTTGGTGATCTGCTCCTGCAGCTTCACCTCCTGCATGTGGTGCAGCACCTGCTGGTCCACCTCCAGGTAAAAGGCAGCCTCCTCTTTTACCGGGTGTATGTCGGCGCCGTTGGCTCCGATCATCTCGTCCACGGTTCTGCCAAAGAGCCTGGCGTACTCTGTGTTGACCAGCTTAAAGTTGCCATAGCCGTCTTTCACATAGATCAGGCTGGGGCTGGTGTCGAGCACCTGCCTGATAAACTCATTCTTCTCCTTTACCTCCAGTGCCGCCTGTTTTTCTTCTGTAGTATCCCGGATGATCGTCAGGATCTCGTGCTCATTGTACTTGAGGATGCGGCTCTCAAAGTAGCGGGTGCCCCCTGGCAGCTCGAGTTCATACTCATCTCTTTCGCTTTCGCCGGTCTGCAACACCCGCTGGATGGTTTCCTTCAGGCGTACGCTCAGGTGGGGCGGGAGCATGCTCTGGATCTTATTGCCGATCACCTGCTCCCGTGGCACCGGCAAATGGCCCTGGTTCGCGTTCATCATGTCGAGGTAGGTGCCTTCTTTGTCGATGATGAACATCAGGTCCGGAATTGCGGCCAGTATGGCCCTGTTCTTCGCCTCGCTGGCTATGATCTCTTCCTGGGCCTTCCGCAGGTCGGTTATGTTCAGGCCGTGGCCAATGATCAGCTGTACCTCGTTATGCTCATCCAGCACCGGGTTCAGCCTCCGGATGTGGTAGGTGGGGTTGCCGTTCTTGTCCAGGAGCTGCTCCTCAAACTGCACCTTTGTTTTTTCCTCCAGCACACGCTGCAGGTATCCGCTCCTTAGCTTCATTCGCTCCGGCGGAATATTGCGGTGGCGGCTGTAGTCTTCGTTGGTCTTGCCGATGATCCACTCCCGTAGCTCCGGGTCCTTTACGGCTGCCGGGTTCAGGAAAAGGTACTGAAGCTTGCTATTGTACACGGCTACATCTGACGGGATGTGGTTGAGAATAGACTCGTAGAAATCTTTCTGGCGCACCAGTTCATCCCTGTGCCGGCGTACCTTCGTCACATCCTCTGCCGATCCGATGACCTGCTTTACTTCTCCGTTCTCCCTGCGCTTGAACACACGCTCCCGGCAGAACAGCTTTTTGAGGCTGCCATCTTTGCAGCGCACGTCATACTCTATCTCTACGACCTCGCCGTCTTCTGTGTGCATCATGCGGTACACATGGTGGTACATTTTGGGCAGCTCCGCGGGCTCCACCACCGACGTGAAGAAGTTGCCCTTCATGTCTTCCACATCCTGCTTGTCGTAACCAACGATGGTTTTGACCTGGTCATTTATATAGATGCACCTGCCCTCATCCAGGTCATACACATAAATGATGTTAGGAATGGTGTGGGCCATGTTATGCACGAAGTTCTGGGACTCCTGCAGTGCCACCTCCGCCTGGCGCCGGTCCGTGATGTCGGTCATGTAGACGTTGTAGTAGCCCTTGGCTGGAAACGCGATCGCCAGGATGGAGAAATACCGCTGCCTGATCAGGACCTCAAAGGTATAGGTGTGCCCTTGCTTGTCGGCAGTGGCAATCTTTTGCATGAGCAGACGCCTGAAGCCTCTGGTCCGGGCCGGGGTGAGTTCTTCCAGAAAAGCCTGCCCCGCCAGGTTGCTAAAGAGAATTTCACCCGCTGTGCTCAGGCGGAGAATAGGGTTCGGGTACTCTTCCTGAAGCTCGGAGCGTAGCTCAAGTTCCTGTTGCTTTTTCCGTTTCGAGGTGATATCCCGGTATGTCCAGGCGGTGCCGCAGCTTTGCAGGTGCTGTACCAGCGGGAGGCGCTCCCGCTCAATGCACCTGCCATCGGGCAGCAGAAACTCTTTGTAGGTGTTATCCGCGCTGAAAGCTTCAGCGCCCTGGTGTGGAGACATGGCCTGTAGCAGCGACTGGCTCTCCAGCAGGCTGACCGGCTGCCCGATGTAAGAGCCGCGCGGGTTTTGCAGGCGAAAGAGCTCCCTGAACCTGTTGTTGATAAAAATAACGTTTCCTATGGCGTCCGTGACCAGCATGGCATAGTGCAGGTTCTCCAACACCGTAGGCAACAGCATCTGTAAACTATCCTGTACCATATCCTCTTCTGCAGGGGGGGCAGAAGCTGTAAATGTGGCCTGTAAAGCAACTTCCTGCTTCTTTAGCAATGCCTCAGCAGCAAGGCGTGCGCTACGCTCTTCTTCCAGTTGCTTTCGTAAGAGATCGACATCTTGAACTATATCCATCTACGCGGTAGGTTAGGGTGACAAGATAAAACATAAGCGCGGGAAATAATTCAATATCCAGATGAATATGATTTTATTGTGGTTAAAAGTCAATCTGGTAAAGGTATAGCCCAATACACGAAAGAGCAGGTGCAACAGACGCACTGTAGCCTTGTCTGTATGCTTGATATAAATGAAAAAGGCGCCTGTCAGGTAGGGAACAGGCGCCTTTGTATGGTAGAGGAACTGACCTTTTAGCTGGTTGTGAGTTCCTTGTTCTGGATCATGCGGTAGATGGTGGATTTACCGATGTCAAGCTTATCTGCCACCAGCAGCACATTGTGGTCATACTTGTTCAGGAAGCGCTGAATGATGTCGGTGGTATACTCCTTCAGGGTGCGCTCCCTGGCCAGGAAGTCCTTTTCAGTGTTGTTGGCCGTAAAGTTAATGTCCTGCTCCTGGATTACGTCTTCGTCGGAGAGTACAACAGCCAGCTCCACAATGGCCTTCAGTTCGCGCACGTTGCCCGGGAAAGGGTAGGAGAGAAGCTTTTCCTGCGCTTTTGCCGAAAGGCTCTTC
Organism: Hymenobacteraceae bacterium; assembly: GCA_033838975.1. Lineage (GTDB taxonomy): Bacteria > Bacteroidota > Bacteroidia > Cytophagales > Hymenobacteraceae > Pontibacter. The sequence goes on from JAJLKL010000302.1 coordinate 18,538, forward strand.
CTGCCCATGCCGTTTTCCTTCGCGAAGGCATCTATGAAGTACTTTGCCAGCACCAGTATGTCGCTGCCGCGGTCGCGGAGCGGCGGTAACTGTATCGGCAGGCCCAGCAGGCGGTAGTAGAGGTCCTCTCGGAAGTTACCTTTCTTCACCTCTTCGGCCAGGTTCTTGTGCGTGGCCACAATAATGCGCACATCCACCGGTACCACGGCGTTTCCTCCCACGCGCGTGATCTCTTTTTCCTGCAGCACGCGCAGGAGCTTGGCCTGCAGCTCCAGCGGCATTTCCCCGATCTCATCCAGGAAAATAGTGCCCTTGTTGGCTTCCTCAAACCTACCGAGCCTTCTGGCCACCGCACCGGTGAAGGCTCCTTTCTCATGGCCGAACAGCTCGCTCTCGATCAGCTCCTTAGGTATGGCCGCCACATTCACGGCTACGTAAGGGGCTTTCTTTTTAGGGCCGTTGTAGTGGATAGCCTTGGCTACAAGCTCTTTACCTGTGCCAGTCTCTCCGTTGATGGAAACAGTGATATTGGTCTTGGCGGCCTTGTCCATCATGGTGAACACCCGCTTGATCGCCTCGCTGTTGCCGATGATGACTTTGCTGAAGTCGTACTTCTGCCCGATCTCCTGGCGCAGCTGGTCTATCTCCTCGCGCAGCGATACGTTTTCACGGATCTTGTTAACGGTGTTCCAGAGGCGCTCGGGAGTGTCCTCGTCCTTTACGATGTAGTCATAGGCCCCTTTCTTGAGCAGGTCCACCGCGGTGGCCACGTCTTCCTGCCCCGAGATAACCACCACCTGTGTGTCAGGGCTTTGCTCTCGAAGCTTTTTGAGTACCTCCGCCCCATTCTTGTCGGGCAGTGAGTAGTCCAGGGTGATCACGTTTGGCCGTTCGTATAAGCTGGCGAGGCAGTCTTTGGCGGAGTGAAATTTCTTAAGTTCGTAATCAGGGTTCAGGGACAGGTGATATTCCAGCAGTTCGCTATACCAGACATCATCGTCCAGAATAAAGATTTTAAAGGGTTTGTTGTTCATGTAGTTTGTGTTGCGCACTGTTCGGCAGTGCCAAAGATACTACATATTCCCAAATGTGGAAATATTAACTAATCAAGAGTTTTGTCTATTTATATATTCTAATATTTATTATATTTAATACTTTATTTATGATGTTCAATAAAGTGTTACATAACGCATTCCCAGTTTGGTTCAGAATAGGGTATACGCAGTGCCGTCAACGGAAGCCTTCCTGTTTGCCCTTGTTGTGTCTTCTGAACCTAGCCGTCAGGCGAAGCACCTGTTGGCTGTTTCTGCTGCTCTTCCGGGCACTGCTCTTTCGGACCTCCAGTTTCGAGAGCTTTCTGCCGGGGACTTCCCAGTCCCCACAGATGGGCCTTCCCCTTACGTGGACCCGGAGGTCCGCAGCAGATGGGGGTAGGGGCCCTCGTTAAAATCCCGGGCAAGGTTGTCCGGAACAGCACCAGAGAATACCTCATTTTATTTAACCTGGCGGCTATGGTCTTCTAACTCACAAATGCCGGTGGAAACACAGCCCAAGGCGACAGCTACAGTGGCCTCACCTTTTCTTCAGTGAACGGCTTGGATGTTATACCTGTCTGGCCAGAGGAACTTTATATCATAAGACACCAGCGCCAAAACGATGAAAAGAACCGTGAAACGTAAATGAGGCTAGAAAACATCAAGGGCTAACCTTCAGGTGTTTACTTTGAAGGTGAGCCCTTGGTATTGTTTCTCAAGGATTACAACAGCCGAAGCTGATACTTTATTTCGAGGTATAAACAGGCTGGTATTTGGCGCGCATAAACATAAACACCCCGTAGCAGACCAGGCCGATGGCTACGGCACCCAGCAAGAAAGACCCGTAGGCTGAACTCTCCAGGAACTGGAAAGCCTTGGCGCTGCCCCCGGCCTCCTGCGGGTTCGCCTCCAGGGCCGCCTGCAGAAACATGTACCCGATGATGAGCCAAACGACTCCGCGTGCCACATAGCCAATTTTTCCTGCCCGGATCATCGTATGTTCTATGTCATTCTTGAGGCCGCCGCTTTGTACTTTTTTCTGGTACTTTTCGGACCAGCCGTAGTAGATCTGGTACAGGCCGATAAGCATCGTGCCCACCGCCAGTATGCCTACCAGCCACTGCCCGAAAGGTTGCTGCAGTAGCTCCTGCACCAGTGTCTGGCGGGTGTCGCCGCCGCCTCCGCCGCTTCCGTTCCCCAGCGCCAGGCTGGCGGCAGCATAAGCCAGCGCGCCGTATACCAGCCCGCTGAATATATAACGTGCCCGTTTGGCTATGCCTTTGGCATCCGTGCCTTCGCTTTCCGTATCCTGAAACCCCTGAATAAAGCGCCAGAGGGTATAGCAGGCTAAGCCTACGGCTACGATACCTAACAGCCATCTGCCGAAAGGTTGCTCCAGTATAAGCTTGAACACACCGCCCCGGTCGGCCTCCTGTGTGGAGCTGCCGCCCAGCTCGAAAGCAGCCATAAAGGCCAGTATACCTACCAGGCAGTACACAAGGCCCTTAGCCGCTAAGCCAAATTTGGCAAAATTCTCTACCCACTTGGGCGGGGCAGAGGGAATATGAGTGGAAATATCAGCCATGGTTTTTGCATTATTTATTTCCTCTCATACACGTATATATTCTATATATTGTTTTGTCTGATGGCTAAAATCAAAGGTTTCGGAAGCGCTTCATGGCCTCTTCCTCCAGTTTCTCCCGGTGATCCGGGTGCGCGATGTTGATGAGTGCCCGCGCACGCTGTCGCAGGTTCTTGCCATAGAGGTAGGCTACCCCATACTCCGTGACCAC
>JAJLKL010000303.1:0-49848 GCA_033838975.1 Hymenobacteraceae bacterium
AAAGGGGGACTTGATTCCAGCTCCGTCAGCTGCGGCTATCGAACCTGATCCCAGTCTTCCTGTGGGGGTAGGGACCCTCGAAAAAGAGCGCCTTGTGAGCTCCGGTGCCCGCTAAGGGCATGCCAAGCGGATGCGAGGCAAGGAGGGAGCACCGCGCGATGCGGGAAGACGAAGCCTCCCGGCCTGGAGGCACCAAGGTATGAGATGAAACGAGTAGCCCGTGAGACTGAGGATGAAGGGCAGCTAGAAAGGATAGCGTGATCAGTGAAACTTAAAGCGTAACGAAAGACACAAGCGGACGCTTGCGCTAGCAATCGCCGGAAATAGAGACCACACTCACGCCAGCAGGGTATAACCCACGGCATACATCCCGTTCATCCTTAAATCCTGAAAATCCTGCTCCAAAACCATTAACTTTGCAGTCGGTTAAGAACAAAGGCTCGTACAGAAGAAACTGTGCGGCTAAACGTTTATACCTTAACCCACTAAAGGAAGACACCCACTTTGGAAGACAAACAAACAAATACCGGTAAAGTATTCGATTCGGATGTGCTGAAACGGCTTTTCACTTTTGTGAAGCCCTACGTGAAGACGTTTTACTTTATCGTGTTCCTGACATTTGCCTCGGCTATACTGGCTGCCGTTAGGCCGTTCCTGATCCAGTACACGGTAGATAACGAGATCCTGAACAACGACTGGGAGGGCCTGAACCGCATGTTCGTGATTTTGGGCGTGCTGCTGGTGGTGCATGCCATTGTGCAGTACCTACATACCTATTTTGCCGGCTGGCTGGGGCAGCACGTGGTGCGCGACATCCGGGTAAAGCTCTACCGTCACATCCTGGACCTGCGCCTCAAATTCTTTGACCGCACGCCTATCGGTACCCTGGTAACCCGCAACGTATCGGATGTGGAAACCCTGTCGGATGTGTTCAGCGAGGGCCTGGCCGCCATGATCGGCGATATCCTGCAGCTGGTGTTCATCCTGGGCTTCATGTTCTACATTGATTGGGAGCTGGCCCTGGTAAGCCTTTCCACGTTCCCGCTCATGCTTATCAGTACCTACATCTTCAAGGAAAAGATCAAGACCACTTTCCAGGAGGTGCGTACGGCTGTGGCGCGGCTCAATTCCTTCGTGCAGGAGCACATCACCGGCATGAGCATCGTGCAGATCTTCAACAACGAGGCCCGCGAGATGGAGAAGTTCAAGGAGATCAACAAGGAACACACCCGCGCGAACGTCCGCTCGGTGCTTTACTACTCGGTATACTTCCCCATTGCCGAGATCATCGGAGCCGCGGGGCTGGGCCTGCTGGTGTGGTATGGGGCGCACGGGGTGATAGAAGACGATACCTCGCTGGGTACGCTGATGGCCTTTATCCTCTATATCCAGATGTTCTTCCGCCCGATACGCATGATCGCAGACCGCTTTAATACGCTGCAGCTGGGGGTGGTGAGTACAGAACGTTTGATGCGCCTGCTGGACAGCAAGGAGATGATCACCGATAATGGGAGCTATGCTCCGCAGAAGATCCGTGGCAACGTGACCTTTCAGAACGTGTGGTTTGCCTATAAAGAGGAGGACTGGGTGATCAAAGACCTGTCGTTTGAGGTAAAGGCTGGGGAAACCGTAGCCTTGGTAGGGGCAACAGGGGCCGGAAAGACCTCGGTCATTAACCTGCTCAACCGCTTCTACGAGGTCAACAGCGGCCATATTCTGGTAGACGGGCACGACCTGAAGGAGTATGACCTGAGCGTGCTGCGCCATCACATTGGGGTGGTGCTGCAGGATGTGTTCCTCTTCTCGGGTACCATTGCCGATAACATCAGCCTGGGCAACAAAGCGATTACTGAGGAGCAAATGTGGCACGCAGCCGACCTGGTGGGAGCGCGTAAGTTCATTGAGCGGCTGCCCGGCGGCCTGCACTACCAGGTGATGGAGCGCGGCGCCACGCTATCTGTAGGCCAGCGCCAGCTTATTTCCTTTGTGCGGGCCATGGTGTACAACCCGGAGATCATCATCCTGGATGAGGCCACCTCCAGCGTAGACTCCGAAACGGAAGAGCTGATCCAGTACGCAATAGACCAGCTGATGCACGGCCGTACCTCCATCGTGATTGCACACCGCCTGAGCACAATCCAGAAGGCGGACAAGATCATTGTGATGGACCGTGGCGAGATAAAAGAAATGGGTAACCATGATGAACTGCTGCAGCATAATGGCTACTACGCACAACTTTACCACATGCAGTACAAGAACATGATCGATCTATGAAGAAATTTCTATACATCATGGCCGGTGTCGGCATCATCCTGTTAGTGCTTTATACCTATATCGGCGGCTTCACGGCTCCGGATGTGGTGGTTACCACCTCCGAAACAAAATACGTGGCCGGGCAGCCCTTCGAAGGCGCTGTAAATGACGAACGGTTGGGGCAGGCGTTTCAGCGGGCGGCGCAAGTGCTGGAGCAGAACGAACTGCAGGGGATGCTGGGCAATGTCTACTACAACGACCCGGACAAGAGCGGCGACAGCATCAGGGCTTTTATCGGTATCATTGTGCCGGACTCCGGTGTTGCCTTGCCGGCAGGGTATACCTTACGCACGGTGCCCGGTGGCCGCCAGGTGATTCGTGCCGAAGTGGAGGCCAACGTAATGGTAGCGCCTAAGAAACTGTACGCCGCTGTGTTTGACTACGCTCAGGAGGAAAAGCTGCAGCTGGAGGAGTTCTATGTGGAGTGGTTTCCGGAGGAGGGCAGAGGCATGCTGGAAGTGCCGGTAAAGCAGTAGCTTTATCCTTGCAAGTATAGAAAAATACGATATATTTGGTGAGGGCAAAATGTATCTCCTTCAGGCCCTAAACACTAACCACAGTACTTTGGGCAAGAAAGCAGAGGCAAAAAAAGAGCTGATCTTGGAGGCAGCGAAAAATGTGTTTGGCAGGCTGGGCTACAGCAAGGCCACGCTCGACGACATCGCGCATGCCATCGGCCTGAAAAAGCCCACCCTGTACTACTACTACAAAAGCAAAGAAGTACTCTTTATCGAGGCCTTTTCGCAGGAGTGGAAAGAAAGCCTCTCCCGGATCAGGCGCATCGCGGAGCAGGAGCCGAACCCGCACGAGCGCCTTTTGCGCTACATCCGGTCCTCTTTGCGCTACTACCAGGAAATCGTTACCCAGCACACCATTTCCATCAAAGTGCTGATAGAGACCCGCACGCTCTTTCAGGAGCTGTTCCGTGAGTCCAGGGCCAAGGAGGCTGCCTACTATGCAGCTGTGCTGAAAGAAGGAATAGCCAACGGCACGTTCATACCCTGTGAGGCCGAGCGCGTTGGCTATTCGATCATGGTGGTAAAAGACCTGATACAGTTCGATGAGTTTCAGCGGGCAGACTTTCACAAGCTGCCCCACATCGACTTCGGGAAAATAGAAAAGGATGTGCTGTTTACGGTAAACCTTATCCTGAACGGCATCGCCAATCAAAAGCAGGTATAAGGCTAAGGCCTAGTGAGTTGCCTTGTATTGGTCTAGTTTCGCCTTTAGTGCCTCTACGTCCGGGTGGTGCCCCTTTGCCACCTCTGCTGCTTCTAACTCAATCAGCATCTCTCTCATTTGCTTCAGGTAAGCGGCTTTGTCTTTCTTCAGGCAGCCTTTGTGGTTATCATGGCAGGAGCCATCCTCATTCATTGGCTTAAACATACTACCCTCCCCGTAGATAAGCCACTGCGGGTTCAGGTCGTGGAAGTTCTTCAGGATAGCTACCAACTCGTCGAGGAGGTAGTTCTGACCGGAAATAATATTGGACAGGGTTTTTTCATCGCTGCCGGTCATAGACTTCAGTTCGTCCATCTCCAGCTCTTTCAGGTTAACGTAGAACCTGAATCTTTTACCGATTTGCTGTAAGTCGATAGCCATAAGAGAGAATTTTTTAAGATTAGTTTAGATAAGCTATACGTACATATAACAGAATCTGTACTAAAAAATTCCTGCTGCATGCCGTTTCGGGCCAGAAGGCCGGAACCAGCGGGTAAAAAGGCCTTTTTACGGGCTATTCAGAGCCTTCAGACTGCAGCTGCCGCTCGTACAGCACTTTGTAGAGCCCCTCCTCGCTGATCAGCTCCTCGTGTGTACCGTGCTGGATGATCTCCCCGTCTTCCAGCACCAGGATCCGGTCCGCTAGCTTTACCGACGATACCCGGTGCGAGATGATAATGGAGGTGCGGTTGGCCATGATGCGGCGCAGGCTGTTGAGGATGGCGTTCTCCGTCTTTGTGTCCACGGCCGAAAGGGAGTCGTCCAGTATCAGGATACTTGGCTCCCGCACCAGTGCCCGCGCAATGGACACGCGCTGCTTCTGCCCACCGGACAGGGTGATGCCCCGCTCCCCAAGCTTTGTCTCAAACTTCTCCGGGAAGCGCATGATGTTCTCGTACACGTCGGCGTCCCTGGCCGCCTGCTCCATCTGCTCCTCGGTAATGCTTGGCAACCCGAAGCCGATGTTGTTGCGGATCGAGTCTGAGAAAAGGAACACGTCCTGCGGCACGTAGCCGATCTGGCTGCGCAGGCTCTCAATGTTATAGTCACGCACATCCACCCCGTCAATCAGGATACGGCCTCCCGACACGTCGTACATGCGCGGCAGCAGGTTGGCGATCGTGCTCTTGCCTGAGCCGGTGTTGCCGATGATGGCCAGTGTCTCGCCATGGTTAATGCCGAAGGAAACATGCTTCAGGGCATGGATGTTGGTATCCGGGTACACAAAGTCCACGTTCTCAAACCGGATGTCGCCCTGGATCGGCTTACGAATGTTCTGGCGCGTTACAATGTTGTTCCTGGTGTGGAGGAACTCGTTGATGCGCTGTTGTGAGGCGGCGGCGCGTTGCACTAGGCTGGCCGTCCAGCCCAGAGAGGTTACCGGCCACGTGAGCATGTTCACGTAGATGATGAACTCGGCGATGTTACCGGTGGTGATGCTGCCGTTGATCACCTCCTGCCCCCCGATGTAAACCGTAATGATCGTGCTCAGGCCCACCAGGAACAACACCAGCGGGAAAAACAGGGAATTTACGAAGTTAAGCTCCAGCGACTTGTCCTTGTAGGTGTTGCTGGCCGTGGTGAACTTGCTGTGCGAGTCGTCCTCGCGCACAAAGGACTTGAGCACCCGGATGCCGGAGAAGGCCTCCTGCACAAAGGTGGTGATGCCCGAAAGGCTCTTCTGTATCTCATCGGACTTGCGCTGGATGATGTTGTTGACGTAGTAGATGCTGATGGCCAGTATGGGCAGCGGGATCAGGGTATACAGCGTCAGCTTCACGTTCACCGACAGCATGTAGGGGATCACCATCAGGAACAGTACCACCAGGTTGATGCCGTACATGATGGCCGGCCCCACGTACATCCGCACGCGGCTCACGTCCTCGGAGATGCGCGCCATCAGGTCCCCGGTGTTGTTCCTGCGGTAAAAGCTCAGCGGCAGGCTCTGGTAGTGCTCGTAAATCTCGTTCTTGAGGTCGTTTTCGATCAGGCGGCTCATCACGATGATGGTCTGGCGCACGAAGAACAGAAACACGCCCCGGAGCAGGGCCATCAGCAGGATGAGCGCCCCATACACCAGAATGCTTCTCGCGAAAACTTCATATACCTGCTCCTGCTGCCCCAGCCCCTCGTAAAGCCCGTGCAGGCTGATGCCCTCCTTGATCAGGTTGAACGCATGGCGCACCACCTGAGCTGGCAGGATCTGGAAAAAGTTTGATATAATGGTGAATACGAGCCCGAGCAGGAGCCTGTACTTATACTTGAGCAGGTATTTATTTAAATAACGTAATGATTTCACAGCAAAACTTTAAAGCCATAGGGCTTTTACGTGGACTAACAAGGTACAAATTGAATAAATGAAAAAAAGAATTAATTTTGTGGCCTGAAAGGGGAGGGTAAACCAGCCTCATTCACACAAAGATAGAATAACCCTTAATCAAATACATAAATGGTCGAATTAAAAGAAGTAGAACTGAAGAAAGACAAGTCAGTCTTCGGTCAGATAGCAGAATACAATCATGAGAAAGTTGTTTTCTGCCATGACCAGGAAACAGGTTTGAAAGCCATCATCGGCATCCACAACACTGTGCTCGGCCCGGCTTTGGGTGGTACCCGTATGTGGTCTTATGCTTCTGAGGCAGAGGCTCTGGATGACGTACTGCGTCTTTCTAGAGGTATGACCTATAAGGCGGCTATCTCTGGTCTTAACCTGGGCGGTGGTAAAGCTGTAATTATCGGTGATGCCAAAAAAGATAAAAACGAGGCGCTGCTTCGTAAGTTCGGCCGTTTTGTAAAGAACCTGAACGGTGCTTACATCACTGCAGAGGACGTAGGGATGACTACCAAAGACATGGAGTACATCAAGATGGAAACGGACCATGTGGCCGGCCTGCCTGAGTCTATGGGTGGCGGCGGCGACCCGTCTCCTGTAACAGCCTACGGTACTTACATGGGTATGAAAGCTGCTGCCAAAAGAGCTTTTGGGTCTGACTCTCTGGAAGGCAAGAAGATCTCTGTACAGGGGGTTGGCCACGTAGGAGGCTACCTGGTGGAGCTGCTGGCGAAGGAAAACGCCCAGATTTTCATCACGGATATCTATGAAGACCGCCTGCGCGAGGTGTCTAACAAGTATGGCGCAAAAGTAGTGAGCATGGACGAGATCTATGACCTGGACGTGGATATCTACGCTCCTTGCGCCCTGGGTGGTACCATCAACGACAATACCATTGATCGCCTGAAGTGCCAGGTAATCGCGGGCTGCGCCAACAACCAGCTGCGCGACGAGAAAGTACACGGCCCTGCGCTGATCGAGCGTGGCATTGTTTACGCTCCGGATTTCCTGATCAATGCGGGTGGTTTGATCAACGTATACTCTGAGCTGGTTGGCTACAACCGCGAGAGCGCCTACGCTCAGACAGAGAAAATCTACGGCTATACCCTGGATATCTTTGACCTGGCTGAGAAAGAGGGCATCTATACGCAGCTTGCCGCTACGAAGATGGCTGAGAAGCGTATCCAGAGCATCGGCAAGGTTCGCTCCACTTTCTAAGCAAAAGACTCACTATTGATACTGTAAAAGACAAAAGTGCTGCATTAACCTGTGGCACTTTTGCTTTACAGAGATTTTCGGAACAAAGGAACTATAAGCAGCCTGCATTGCATTCTGATTTATAGCCTAAAGCTGCCCGCTTGGGAAAGGCAGCTTCAATTACCCGGTACTTTACCCACGTACCACCGCTTTTTATCAATATTCAAACCAATACGCTCTTTACAATAAGAATATGCTCAACCGCAGAACACTACGAATCAAGGCGATGCAAGCGATCTATGCCTACATGCAGGCCGAAGGTTCAGATTATCTGCTGGCGCTAGACCAGATAAGCGAGGATTTCGCTCCTGACCTGAACTCAATGGAGGTGCAGGACAGAAAGCTGCTTGAGGGCAAAAAGCAAATTGCCCAGCTCCTCTTTAAAGAATGGTATGAAACGCGCCAGTTCGAGGCCGAGGAAGCAGATAAGGAAATACTCGATGCGGTGAACAGAGCCATCGTTTATTACAACAACCTCATCAAGAAGGACTACAAGTACTACGGCAACCAGATGCTGAGCGCAGTGGAGCGTATCTATGACCATTACCTGGGCACGCTTCAGATCCTGGAGGTGATCGTCAGCCTGATAGAGGAGGAGGAAGAGAAGAAAGAGAAGCGTTACACGGCTGCCACAGGGCCTGATGTAAAGCGCTTCCTGCACAACCGCGTGGTGCAGCGCCTGCTCCAGAACAAGTCCTACCAACAGCACATCATCCGCCGCAACATCAGCTGGGGCTCCGACATCAGCGAGATCCGCACGGTTTACAAGAATATCTTGAAGCAGGATGAGGCGTTCCTGAGCTACCTGGCGCTGCCAGAGCCGACCCTGGAAGAGGATTTAGAGATAGTGAAACATATTTTCAAAAACATTATCTTTAAAGAAAAAAACTTACAATCTTTGTTTGAGGAGCAAGATCTGAACTGGGTGGAGAACAAAGCCATCGTGAGGAGCCTTGTGAACAAAACCATCAAGATATTTGGTGAGGAGGTAGAAGAGGAGCAGCAACTCCTGGATCTTTCGGCTAACTGGGAAGACGACAGAGCCTTCTTTGAAGAGCTGTATCACCAGACGATACAGGATGACGAGAAGTATGAGGCGCTGATAGCCGCCAGTGTCAAGAACTGGGATGTGGAGCGTGTGGCCCTGCTCGATAAGATCATACTTAAGATGGCGCTTTGCGAAATGCACATCTTCCGTAGCATACCTGTCAAAGTAACCATCAACGAGTACATCGAGATCTCCAAGCTGTACAGTACGCCAAAGAGCAAGCAGTTCATTAACGGAGTGCTGGACAAGATGGCACAGGAGCTTGCTACGAAGGGAGATATCCGCAAATCGGGCCGTGGTTTGATTGACAACAAATAGGTTGCTTCGCACCAGCTTGGCCGCTCTTGCAAATTCACCGTAAAAGGAGAAAAATTGTACCCGAATATTAGAATATAGAAAACTATGAGTAAGACGACCAATACCTTACTGACATTCGTGACAGGCGCGGCCGTTGGAGCTGCTGCTGGCATTCTGTTTGCCCCTGAGAAAGGAAGAGAAACACGCAGCTGGCTGAGCTATCGCTTAGAAAGATACCGTGACACGCTGGCTGACCTGATAGAGCAGCTGATTGCCAAGAGCGACAACCTGCCCACCAGTGCCAAATCAGAGGGGCAGCGGGTAATACAAGACGCAAAAGACAAAGCCGAGAAACTGCTGGGCGATGTAGATTCACTTATAAACGAGATTAATAGCCGGAAAGAACTATAAGCATGAGACAAGTAACCCTTATTCCTGGAGACGGGATAGGTCCTGAGATCACAGAAGCTGTAAAAGCTATTTTTAGCGCTGCCAACGTTCCCGTATCATGGGAAGAAGAAAACGCCGGGCAGACCACATTCGACGCTATCGGAGAGCTGATCCCTTCTACGCTGATCACCTCCCTTAAAAAGAACCGAGTGGCCCTGAAGGGGCCGATCACAACGCCGGTGGGCAAAGGCTTTAAGAGCATCAACGTGCAGCTGCGCCAGATGTTTGACCTGTACTCCAACGTAAGGCCCGCCAAGACCACCAAAGGTGTTGAAACCAAGTTCGACAACGTCAATTCAGTGCTTTTCCGCGAGAACACGGAGGGCCTGTACTCAGGTCTGGAGATGTTCGACGAGCGCCTGCAGATCTCTGACTCTGTGGCCCGCATCACCAAGGTAGGTTGCCAGAAGATCATTCGTGCCGCTTTTGAGTACGCCAGCAAGCATAACTGCAAAAAGGTAACGGCTGTGCATAAAGCCAACATCCTGAAAAGCGCCGGAGCCATGTTCCTGGGCGTGTTCAGTGAGATCGCAAAAGAGTATCCGCACATTCAGGCAGACGACAAGATCATCGACAACATGTGCATGCAGCTGGTGGTGAAGCCAGAGCAGTTCGACGTGATCGTGACCACGAACCTGTTTGGCGATATCCTGTCTGACCTGTGCGCTGGTCTGGTGGGAGGCCTGGGCGTAGTAGCCGGAGCCAACATCGGTGACGAGATGGCGATCTTTGAGGCGGTTCACGGGTCTGCGCCGGATATTGCTGGCAAGGGAATTGCTAACCCTACAGCGTTGCTGCGCTCTGCTATCATGATGCTGCACCACCTCGACCTGAAAGATGAGGCAAACCGCATTGAGGCTGCCCTGGAAGCTACTCTTGCCAATAAGGAGGAGTGCACCGGAGACCTTGGCGGCAAGGCAGGCACTATGGAGTTTGCGCAGCACATCATCGCGAAGCTATAGTTGTATACCTAAGACAAATTAAAAATGAGAAAGAACCTGATACTGGCAGCTGGTTTTGCAGTAGCGATTTTTACTGCAAGCTGCGATAACAATGCGGGCACCGAAACAACAGATGCGCCTGTAACAGCTTCTCAGGAACTGGCCGTTCAGCCGGTGGATAATCCGAATGTAGCTGCTGAGGGCGAAATAGCACCGGCAGGAAATGCCCCTGTTATGACCTTTGAGCAGACGGAGTATGATTTCGGAACCATTAAGCAGGGTGAGGTTGTGAACCATACTTTCACCTTCACCAACACAGGCGAGTCTCCTCTTATTATCGAGAACGCCTCTGCCACCTGTGGCTGTACCGTGCCTCAGTGGACAACAGAGCCGGTTGCGCCGGGTGAGCAGGGCCAGATCGTGGTGCAGTTCAACAGCACGGGCAAAGCCGGGCAGCAGTTTCCTACTGTTACTGTGCGTGCCAACACAGAGCCTAACATCGTGAAGGTGTCACTGAAAGGCAACGTGGCAACGAACAGCATTCCTACCGCTGGCCCGGAGGGGCCGGTAAGGAGAAACTAAACAGACGCTTTTTTTAGAGAATACAACAAATGAAGACCATTTTCCTACAGGCTCCGGATGCGGGTGTGCTGCCACAGCTGCTCATGTTTGGCGCTATCATCCTTGTTTTCTATTTCTTTATGATCAGGCCGCAGCAGAAGAAAATGCGCGACCAGAAAAAGTTCCGTGAGCAGCTAACCAAGGGTATGATGGTTGTGACTATCGGTGGCCTGCACGGCCGACTGATAGCAGTAGAAGAGGATACGGTGATTGTTGAGGTGGACAAAGGCATTCGCCTTACCTTCGACAAATCGGCTATCTCAATGGAAGCCACTGCAAAGGTGCAATAAACTATAAGAAGCGTTGGCATTTGAGAAGGCAAGAAATATAGTTGTATGGTTTCTGAAGCCATTTAAGCCGCAAACAAAGCAATACTGGCGAGTAGTGTTGCTTTGTTTTGTGGCGGCTTCTACCTTTTGGCTGCTCAATGCGCTAAACAAGAGCTACTCTACACAAACTACCTACCCCATTAATTTTGTGTACGATGAAGAGGAGCTCATCCCCATCAAGCCCCTGCCCGAGGAGGTAACGATCAATGTAACAGGAAAGGGCTGGAAATTGCTGCGCAAGACACTGCGGCTCGAGCTGCAGCCTGCGGAGATCTACATCCGTAGCCTTCCCCAGAACAACTACCTGTTAGGTTCAGCCCTGCGCCCGGCGCTGGTAAATGCCCTGGATGGGCTTCAGCTGAACTTTGTGGTTACAGACACGCTCTACTTTAACTTTGACCCAAAGGTAAGCAGAACACTGCCACTGGCCCTGGACCCTACCCAGCAGATAACCGGTGAGCGGTACACAGTGGTAGGACCAGTAAGCATCAATCCGGATTCGGTGACATTTACAGGGCCGTCTTCCCTGGTGGATAGCCTGCCCAGCACACTGTTCCTGAAACTACCGAACCAAAACCTGACTGCCTCGGCCAGGATAGAGGTGCCGATCAACTACGACTACAAAGCCATGATAAGCGCAGACGCGAAGGAGGCTGTCGTAAGGGTGAACGTAAGAGGACTGCTGCAGGAAGAGCGCCAGCTGGAGCCAGAGCTGGTGAATGCCCCTTCAGAAAGGGATGTCACGCTGCGTCCGCCGTATGTGCTTGTGCGCTACCGCTTGCTTGAGGACTCCGCCGCTACCCTGAATCGGGATAACTTCAAAGCGGTACTGGATTACCGGAAATTCAACCGGCAGGACTCTACCATTGTGCCTGAGCTTGTGCAGAAGCCAACCGGGGCCCGTAATGTAGTGCTGTGGCCGGAGCGGGTTAAAGTACTTGTAAATTAACAGTCGCTATGCTGAAGATTGGCATCACAGGAGGTATAGGGGTTGGCAAGACAGTGGTCGCCCGCATGTTCGGACTGCTGGGCGTACCTGTGTACGATTCTGACGCACGCGCCAAATGGGTGATGCGGTATAACGAAATACTGCGCCAGGAGCTAATCCAGGCCTATGGTGCCGAAACCTTTACGGAAGGAGGAGAGCTGAACCGCCCCTACCTGGCTGGCATTGTCTTCAATAATCCTGAAAAGCTGGCAAAGCTCAATGGCCTGGTGCACCCGCACGTGCGCAACGACTTTGCGGAGTGGGTCGCCTCGCATGCCGGTAAGCCTTACGTGCTGAAGGAGGCCGCGCTGATGTTTGAGTCGGAGGCCTGGAAGCAAATGGACGAGATCATCACCGTTTACGCCCCCATGGAAGTGCGACTAAAGCGCCTGCTGTTACGCGACAGACACCGCACTAAGGCCGAGATCAAAGCCATCATCGAAAAGCAACTCAGCGAAAAGGAAAAGATGTCGCGGGCAAACCACGTTGTATACAACGATGACCAACAGCTGATCATCCCTCAGGTGCTGGCCCTGCACCAGAATTTCACTTCAAGAAAGTCCTAGTAAAAGTATTCGTGCTCTCCATTAGCTGGCCCACCCGCTGGCAGAAGGAAGAGTGGGGCAGGTATACTATACCTATGTTTTGGCTCGTTTCAGAAGTATAGCCAGGGTAATAGCGCTGTGGCTACTGGTACTAAAGCGTAGAGAATGAGTGAGTGTAGAAAAGTGCGGACATAAAAAAGGACAACTTTTCAGTTGTCCTTTTGTGGGGCGTACTGGATTCGAACCAGTGACCCCCTGCTTGTAAGGCAGGTGCTCTGAACCAGCTGAGCTAACACCCCGTGTTGTTTTCGATGGCCTTTCGCCGTCGCTTGATGATGTAAATGTGACGTTACCTTTATACTTCTCATTAGCTACCGGAGAGGTAGGAGATAGAAAAAAGTGTACACATAAGAAAAGGACAACTTTTCGGTTGTCCTTTTGTGGGGCGTACTGGATTCGAACCAGTGACCCCCTGCTTGTAAGGCAGGTGCTCTGAACCAGCTGAGCTAACACCCCGTGTTGTTGCCGTTGACCTTCCGTCCCCGTTTGATGATGCAAATATGGGGCATACTTTTGAATTTGCAAAACAATTGCGCAAAAAATGTTAAAAAGTTTTCTGAAGTCTTTCGCCCTATTGTTCACCCACTATTACTGCAGTACCTTTATGTTTTATAAGACGCTATAAATCTGAACTTTCGGCCGGTGAGAAAAGGAGTGGTAAAAAAAGTGCTATTTTATGGTGCCGCCGGACTGGTGGTAGCCTTAGGCATGGCATTGGCGCTGGTGTATGCGTATCAGGACAAAATAATCGGACTCTTTGTGGCGGAGGCGAACAAGCACATCAAAACAAAGGTAGAGGTAAGGCAAATCTCCCTCTCCTTGTTTGAAAAATTTCCGCAGGTGGCCGTTACGCTCGACCAGGTAAACGTGCATGAGGGGCTACCCGAGAGTGAGGAGTCGCTAGCGCGGGCCGACAAGCTCTACTTTACCTTTAGCCTATGGGACGTGCTGCGCGGGGAGTACAGCATAAGAGAGTTTTACATGGAGCAGGGCGAGGTATACGTGAAAGTCCTGCCGGACGGCAGCGTGAACTACCAGGTCATCGCCACAGACTCAACAGACAGCGACGAAAAGGATTTTTCATTTGACCTGGAGAAGATCAACCTGAGCCAGGTGAAGGTGCATTACGTTGATGAGCAACTGAAGCAGCGATATGAGATAGACGCGCACCAACTGGAGGCTGCGCTGGGCATCACAAACGAAACGGTTGATATAAAGGCCAATGGTCACACGACCGTGCACACCATCAAGATCGGGACAGGAGAGTACTTCAAGGGCAAGGCGGTAAACCTGGCCACTGCTCTACGAATAGACCGTGCAGCAGAGACAATCCAGCTGCAGCCATCTGTTGTGCAGGTGGAGGGCGCCTCCTATGAAATCGACGGTGCGATTTCGTACGCCGGCGCCACCACGCTGGACCTGCAGCTCAACGGCAAGAACACCGACATACAGTCGCTGCTTTCGCTACTACCGCAAAACATAACCCAGGAGTTTCAGCAGTACCGCAGCGAGGGGGATATCTACTTTAGCGGCACCGTGAAAGGAACGGTATCCGCTAAGGAAAACCCGCAGATCAACTTCAGCTTCGGAGCGCGCAATGCCTCGTTCTACCACCCGGACGTAAAGCAGCGGGTGGATAAGATTAACCTCAAGGGGAGCTTTTCGAACGGGGAGAAACGCGGCGCCTCCAGCTCGGTACTGGAACTGAAAAATATCTCCGGCATCCTGAATGGCAGGCCCTTTAAGGGTAACCTGAAGTACAGCAACTTTAACAACCCTCACGTGGCGTTCGATATACAGGGGATGCTGGATGTGGGGTATGTGCTGGGGCTGGCGAAGATCGAGCAGGTGCGCAGTGGCAGCGGTCTGGCAGATGTCCGGATCGCCTTCTCCGGTAACCTGAATGAGTTCAAGGCGCGGCCAGGGAACAGCACGCTCAACACCTCCGGCGATATCACGCTGCACAACGTCTCGCTGGCGCTAAGGGAGTTGCCCTTGCCGCTAACGAGCCTGAATGGCAACTTTATGTTCAAGCGGAACGATGTGGGGGTGTCGGACTTTAAGGGAAAGCTGGGGGAGTCTGATTTTGTTGTGAACGGCATGTTCAAGAACGTGATGGCGTGGTTGCTGCTGGAGCGCCAGCGCCTGCTCGTAGAGGCCGATTTTAGCAGCAGTTACCTGAACTTTGACCAGTTGCTAAGTGAGGAGCTGAACACGCCGGAAGAAGCCCGCAAGGGCAGTGCCTCGCAGTATAAATTTATCGTGTCCCCGAACATTGCCTTCGACCTGAGTGCCAACATCAGCCGCATGAAGTTCCGTCGGTTCCGGGGCAAGAACATAAAAGGAGAGGTGAAGCTGCGCAACCAGGTGGTGTCCTCGCCAAACATCTCCTTCAACGCCATAGGGGGTACCTTTGCCGTCCGGGGCACCCTGGATGCCCGCAGCCGTGACCACATCAAGGTGAGCACCGCCACCAAGCTTCAGAATATGAGCGTGGACAGCCTGTTCTATGTGTTCGAGAACTTTCAGCAAAGCTTCATAGAGGAGCGTCACCTGCGCGGGCAGCTTACGGCCAGCATTGTGTCGGATGTGTACTTCGACAGCCAGCTGGACCCGAAGACCGACCTGCTGCAGGCAGAGATCGAGGCCACCGTGCGCAACGGGCAGCTCATTAACTTTGCGCCGATGCAGAAGATGTCTGCCTTCGTGAAGCGCTCAGAGCTGGCAAACATGCGCTTTGCCGAGCTGCACAACAGCTTCTGGATTCAGCAGGGGACGATCTATATCCCGGAGATGGATATCCGCACCAGCCTGTCCGCCGTACCTACGGTGTCCGTCTCAGGTACCCACACCTTTGACCAACGCATGGACTACAAGATCAGGCTGCCCTTGTTCAACAGCCGCCGTCCCGATAAGGACGCTGCCTTTGGCGTGGTGGCTGAGGACCCGGGTGCCGGCAACAGCTCGCTCTTCCTGACGCTGAGAGGGAATGAGAGTGACTTCAAGATCGCCTACGACGATGAGCGCGTGCGGCAGAAGATCAAGGCAGACCTCAGGCAGGAAGGGCAGGAGCTAAAAGACTTGCTGCGCGGCAAGAAGCCCCAGTCCAAAGAAAAGAAGGTGGAGCTGCAGGAAGGGGAGTACTTCAACTTTGATCAATAGCCTGCCTGGTCTTTAACCCTTTGCCTACACCCGGTGTTATTTCTCCTGTGCAATTTTCAGCCCTGTACTTTCTGCGTGCAGCGGGAACGTGTCTAATGCCAGTGTCGTAAATGTTATATTCTGCATTCACACTAGAATATATTCCGTTCACTTAGTTAAAAAGGGTCTACAGCGAAAAAATGATAAAAAAATAAAAACCGTTTCCAGACATGGCCGTTTAAGAGACCAAAACTACAAAACATTGATTAAGTGGTTTTTAGGGATTAAGGTTTACTGTTAGACTAGATTCTTGATTAGGTTATATTAGAGCTGCTGATGCAGCATGGTGTAGTTCAATTGAATCTAAAGATATAAGGGTGAAAAAAAAGCAGGAGCTTCTCCTGCTTTTTTGTTTCTGCCTATTTCAGGTCCGTCGTCGGATCGAATATTTCCTGTGGTTTGGGGGCGGGTGTACCAGGAGGTGTCCGCTGCAGGTACAGGGTTTGTGTCGGGAAAGCAAACTCAGCCTTATGCCTTTCCACAATCTCCACGATCTTGTAGTTGATCTCCTCCTTGATGTCGATAAACTCATTCCAGTCCATGGTGTCCACAAAGTACAGCACCATGACGTCCTTGGAGTGAGGCCCCAGGTTCAGAAAACGGATGCGGCCTTCCTGGTTTGTGCGCGGGTGGTTGTCGATAAACTCCTGAATGTCGCGGGTGATGGCGCGTATCTGGGCTGAGGTAGTGTCGTACGTCAGGTTGATATCGAACTTGGCCCGGCGAAACGTACGCAGGGTCAGGTTATCCAGCGGCTTGTCAATCATGTGCTTGTTCGGGAGCGATACGAAGCTTTTCTCCAGCGTTCGGATGCGCGTGCTCCTAAAGCCGATCTTTTCCACCACTCCGATAATTTCCCCCACCTGTACCAGGTCCCCCACCACAAAAGGCTGGTCCAGGAAGATGGTAAAGGAGGCAAGCAGGTTCTCCAGGCTCTCTTTGGCCGCAAAGGCTAAAGCCAGGCCCCCCACACCCAGGCCGGCCACCAAACCAGCCACGTTCACTCCAAACACTGCCCCCAGTATCACCAGGAAAGAGAAGATAACGATCAGCACCTTCGCAAAATCTTTGAAGAAAGGCACCAGCTGGTCGTCGAGCTTAGAGGCTGTTTTCTCGGTGCGGTACTTAAATATCAATCCAACAAAATCGGTAAAGCGGAGCACGACCCAGGTAAGCGCCACGATCACGAACACCTGATAGGTACGGAACATGAACGTTTTCAGGAAGGGGTCTCCGTCTCGGATCTCGCTGGGGTCCAGGGGGTAGTCCAGCACCTGGAACGCCAGGTACAGGAAGACCAGGAAGAGGAGCACCTCCAGCGGCTGCAGGAGCAGGCGCCGGAACTCCGGCAGTTTGTCCTCCGGGAAAAAGCGGCTGACAAACTTGTACATGATCCCGGACAGCAGTTTGGACAGCACCGTTTTAAAGATGAAGCCAAACAGCAGGATACCTGCGAAAATCAGGTACTCTGACACCGTGTTGCCCAGGAACCTATACCTTAAAATTTCAGTCCAATTCATATGGGTACCGCTACAGGAGCTGGCTCAGCGCAATCTCAAAGCTTGTTTTAGCGATCTCTGTCTTCTGAGAGTGCTTTTCGTGTGTATGCTGCAGCGCCTGACGAATGGTGGTGGAAATATCCGTGAAGATGGCCTCATCCGTGATCTCCACCTCGTTCTCCATCAGGTAAGCGAACACACGCGCCATGCCGCAGTTGGCAATAAAGTCAGGTATAACAGACAGGTTACGGTCTGCGAACTCGCCGGTAGGGCCGAAGAAGATCTCCGGGTCCTGGAACGGCACGTTGGCACCGCTCGAGATAACCTCTATGCCGCTGTTGATCATCTGCTCTACCTGTGCACGCGTGACTAAGCGCGAGGCTGCGGCAGGAATAAAGATCTCGGCAGGCAAAGACCAGATACGGCTGTTCACGGCGTCGAAGGAAAGCAGCCCTTCGGGGTTAAGCGCGTTGCCCTGGCGGCTCAGGAAGAGTTCGGTGATCTCCTTGAAGGAGAAGCCTTCTTCGTTGATCAGGCCGCCGGCCCTGTCTATGATGCCCACGATCTTCACGCCTCTGGCCGAGAGGTAGTATGCTGCGGCTGCGCCTACGTTACCCCAGCCTTGAATGATGGCACGCTTGCCTTCAAACTGGCCACCCCAGATGTCATAGTAGTGGCGCACAGCCTCGGCCACCCCATAACCAGTGATCATGTCGGCTACGGTATACTTGCGGGCTGTGGAAGGGGAGTAGTGCGTGTCCTCGATCACCTTGCTCACGCCCTGGCGCAGCTGCCCGATCTTGTTGATCTTCTGAGGCTCAGTGGCGTTAAAATGCCCGTTCACCACACCCTCCTGTGGGTGCCACAGGCCGTAGTCCTCTGTGATCGGGATCACCTCATGTATCTCGTCCACGTTCAAGTCGCCGCCGGTACCGTAGTAGTTCTTCAGAAGAGGGATCACGGCTTTGTACCAGCGCTCCAGCACACCACGCTTCCGTGGGTCGGCCGGGTCAAAGTTGATACCGGACTTGGCGCCTCCGATAGGCGGGCCGGATACTGTGAATTTCACCTCCATGGTCTTGGCCAGCGACTCTACCTCGCGTTTGTCGAGGCCCTTGCGCATCCGGGTACCCCCGCCGGCGGCACCGCCACGCAGCGAGTTGATCACTACCCAGCCTTCGGCTTCTGTTTCCGGGTCCTTCCACTCAAATACTATCTCAGGTCTTTTATTCTCGAATTTCTCCAGTAAGTCTTTCATGCTATGACGTTGGTTTCTAAAGTTGCGCAAAGGTACGAAATTAGATCAGAGGATGCAGGGTAAGTATAATCAGCAGAGGTAGATAGCCCCACCTGCGTTGTCTGCGCTGGCCCCGGTCACGCTCCTCAGGCAGTTGGGCTCCCCGCGCCAGCGCAAAACGCCCAGGAAAGCGAAGATCAGTGCCTCCTTAAAGGAAACCACCTCCGGTGCCGGCACCTCCACCTCATACTGCTCGCCCAGGTATTCCCGGATCAGCTGTACCAGGTACAGGTTAAAGGCGCCCCCTCCCGTTAAAAGCACGCGCTGCTGGTTTTGGTGCAGCAGTGGCAGGGCCTGCTTCAGCTGATAGGCAATGTGGTGGCAGACTGTGTGAAGCTTGTCCTGCACGGAGGCGGCGCTTGCACCAATAGCCTTAAAGCTGTTGTCCAGCACCCACTCCTTGCCCAATGATTTGGGAGGGGCGGCGTTAAAATAGGCCGGAGCATTCAGATTCTCAAGTAATTCTATATTCAGGGAACCCGATTGAGCCAGTTCTCCGTTATGGTCGTAAGGGCGGTTTAGGCTGTTAGCCAATGAGTTAAGCAGCATATTGCAGGCTGATATATCAAATGCCAGCCGCTTCCCGTTCTGAGAGAAGGAGACGTTGGCGATGCCTCCCAGGTTAATGCAGTAGTCGTATTCACTGAAGAGAAGTTCGTCGCCAATCGGAACCAGTGGGGCGCCCTGACCGCCCAGGGCAATGTCCAGCGTGCGGAAGTCACACACAACGGGAAGCCCGGCATGGGCGGCGATGTAAGCCCCGTTGCCTAGCTGCAGCGAAGTGTGCTGGTTGGGCTGGTGAAAAATAGTATGCCCATGTGAGGCAACAAAGTCAGGTGATATCTCGTGTTGCAGTACAAACTGCCTGACTTGCTGGCCGATGAACTTGCCGAAAGCATGGTCAAGCTCAACGAGCCGGCGGGCGGTTGTCGTCTCGGCACCTTGGAGAGAGTCAATTAAAGTATTGGAATATGGTAATGTCTGAGTATGTAGTATATCATATATCCAATTATTGCTTTTATACGTAAATCTACAATGTGCTATGTCGAGGCCATCTAACGATGTGCCGGACATGAGGCCAATAACATGATAAGTATCCATGGCCGAAGTTAAAAAATTGCGCTGAAAGGTACTCAGCTAAATAGCGAAAGCCTCGTATATATCTTATTATGAATAAGATTGTTAAATGTATGTAGAAACTGTTAGGTATTATTTTAAATTATGAAAAGTTTGTTGTCAAGAGTTGAATCGAAGAAAATAGATAAGGCAGCTGCTATGCTGAAGGTACTTGCGCACCCGAAGAGGCTGGCTATAGTTGATTTGTTGGGAAAGGAAGACAAAATGACTGTAACGGAGATCTACAAGCATTTAGATCTGCCCCAGGCCATTGCTTCCCAGCACCTTATCACGCTGAAGGACAAGGGAGTTTTGTCCTCATTCAAGGTAGGTACTAAGATCTACTACTCGCTCGCTATTCCAAAACTCATCGATGTAATTGACTGTTTGGAAGAATGCTGTATCGACATTTAGACATAGCGCCACATACCGTGGGCGATGCCCTTTCGTATCATTACAAAAGCCAAAGGTCTCCGTAAAACCCTCAGAAATGCAGGATACGGGGACCTTTGGCTTTGTTATTCACTAAA
Source organism: Hymenobacteraceae bacterium (assembly GCA_033838975.1). GTDB lineage: Bacteria > Bacteroidota > Bacteroidia > Cytophagales > Hymenobacteraceae > Pontibacter. The sequence goes on from JAJLKL010000303.1 coordinate 20,046, forward strand.
AAAAAATGATTGTTCGCTTACTTTTGATGCTCTATTTCTGAGGACTGTTTTTCCAGGTCAAACAGGTCGTTTAACACATCTATGAGTGTTTCGGCCTCGCCGCGTTTACAGGCTGCTTTTAGCTGTAGTACGGGCAGCTTTATGATTTTCTGCATCATGGATTTGGTGATGCTGTCCAACCGTTTTGTCTCCTCCGGGCCAAGCTTTTTGATGTAGCGCGCCATTTCCTCCTGGCGGATTGTCTCCAGCGCATTCTTCAGGCGGTTAATGGTAGGGGACACCATCATCTCCTTCGACCAATCATTGAACTGGTCAATAGACTCAACAATAATCTCCTTTACTTTCGGGATTGAGTTTATACGGCGCTGCAGGGCCTCAGAAGCCTTGTTCTGAATGGTGTCGATGTTATAGACCAACACACCCGGAATGCTCTCCACGTCCGCCTCCACGCTGCGGGGTACGGAAAGGTCGATGAAGAACTTGAACGACAGCACGTTCAGGCGCCTGATCATTTCCCTGGTGAAGAAAGGTGTCTCGCGGGCTACCGAGGAGATAACCACATCCGCCTCCTTTAACCCCTGCACGATGTTCTCGAACGGAAGCACCTCCATGCCGCATTCCTCTGCCAGCGCCTTTGCCTTGGCCTGCGTGCGGTTGGTGATCTTAACGTTCTTAAAGCCGGTGTCCTTGAGGTTGCGGCACACATCGGCTCCAATCTCTCCTAAGCCTACCACCAAAATACTTGGGTCTGCTATGTCCGCCGTTAGCTCCTCGATCAGCTCGATCGCCGCGTAGGAGGTAGAGGCCGCACCATCGCGGAACGAGGTTTCCTGTACAACACGCTTATTGGTGTAGAAGATCGTGTGCATCAGGCGATGCAGGAACGGGCCAGCCGTCTCGTTATCGGCAGACCACTGGTAAGCCACCTTCACCTGGTTTGATATCTGCATATCCCCAACCACCTGCGACTCCAGCCCCATCGACACATCAAACAGGTGCTGTACCGCGTCGTGGTGCTCGTTCAGGATAGTGAAGTAGTCAAAATACTGGGAGATGTTCTCGATGCCTTTGGTAATGCCGAGCAGCTTCACGATCTCAGTGCTGTAGTCTACGTCGGCGTTGTAGTATACTTCGGTGCGGTTGCAGGTAGAGAGAACCAGAATGTCAGAAGCCTGAATAAAGCTTTTGAGCGTCTGGAGAAATAGCCTGCAGGAAGTTTCATCTAAGGCAATCAGTTCCCTGATATCCAGCGGAGCTTTCTTATAAGACAGGCTGATTGCTTTAAAATTCTGAAGCATAATAACGTGTGATATACTAAAGTGCAAATTTAGAGCTCAATTTTTTAAAATGAAACTTACTTGCCCTTAATGTTTAATTTATACTAATTTCAAATAATTTACGTGAATACACTGCATGATACCTATCTATTCCCAGAAGAACAGGATTAAACTTGTTGTCGTCATAATCGCGCTGATCATTGGGGCAGCCACCATTACCTACACAAACATTCTGGTAAGCAAGTTGTCTGAGCGGGAGCAGGAGTTAGTGCAGCTCTACGCCAAGGGGCTACGGTACATGATCAATGCGCCAAGCGACGACAACATTGTATTTATCGAGGAAGAAATCCTTTCTTCTAATCATACGGTTCCCGTTATCCTTACGGATGAATATGAGAATATACTTGATTCTAAGAACATCGATCTGCCCGAAAACATTTCAGATGAGCGGAAAAATCAGCTGCTGCAGCGTGAAATAGAGCGCATGAAGGCGCAGCATGTGCCCATTGAGGTGCCTTGGGCAGAGGGATCCGTGAATTATGTTTTTTACAAGGACTCGGCCCTGCTCTCCCAGCTGCGCTACTACCCTTACGTACAGCTGATCGTTATCGCCTGCTTTGCCCTGATGGCCTATTTTGCCTTTAGCTACTCCCGCCGGGCGGAGCAGAACAGGGTGTGGGTGGGCCTTGCCAAGGAAACGGCGCACCAACTGGGTACGCCGCTCTCATCGCTCATGGCCTGGTACGAGTACATTAAGGCAAGCCCTAAGTTTGCGAACGAACCGATTGTGGAGGAGCTGGGGAAGGATGTGCGCCGCCTGGAGGTAATCACGGAGCGTTTCTCCAACATTGGCTCGGTGCCACTGCTCCGCGATGAGAATATTCTGCAGGTAACGCAGAGCGCCATCAACTACCTGCAGAACCGCATCTCCCGAAAAGTGGACATTACCGTGTCGAGCAGCTTCTCTCCGGACATCACCGCCAAGGTAAACGTGCCGCTGTTTGATTGGGTGATCGAGAACATCTGTAAAAACGCGGTGGATGCGATGGAGGGCAGGGGGAGTATAAACATACAGCTCGTGCTGCTGGGCAAGGGGAGTATCGCCGTGGACATTACAGACACCGGTAAGGGTATACCCAAAAGTAAGATCGACTCTGTTTTCCTGCCGGGCTTCACCACCAAAAAGCGCGGATGGGGCCTGGGGCTGGCGCTGGCCAAACGCATCATCGACAACTACCATCAGGGGCGGCTTTATGTGAAGTGGTCTGAAATGGGCAAGGGGACTACGTTCCGGATCGTGCTGAACAGGTAAACAAAGTTAAAAAGTGAGGACTAAAAAAGGGTAATCCTGCGAATTCTTTGATCATAACAACACAAGTGGTAGAGGTAGTGAAGTATAGCGCCAGGTATAAGCCCGACTGGGATGCCTTTGTACGGGTGTCGAAGAACGGCACTTTCCTGCTGCTGCGCGACTACATGGACTACCATGCAGATCGTTTTATGGATCACTCACTGCTGTTTTACCGCAAAGGTAAGCTGGTGGCCCTGCTGCCGGCGAACGAGGTGGGGGAGGAGGTGCACTCGCATGGGGGGCTAACATACGGAGGTGTCATCAGTTCAGTCCGTATGAAAGCGGCTACGATGCTGGAGGTGTTTGAGGCAATGCGGCGTTATTTCCGGGAGCTGGGGTTCAGGAGCATCAGGTATAAAGTCATCCCCCACATCTATCACTTAAATCCGGCAGAGGAGGATTTGTACGCGCTGTTCCGGTGTGGGGCTAAACTGTACCGGAGGGATGCAGGTGCTGTGATTGACCTTGAGCGTTCGCTTCCGTACGCTACTCTCCGCAAAAGAAAGCTAAAAAAGGCCGTTGCATTACAGTTAGCTGAGTCACGGAATTTTGAGACGTTCATGCAGGTCAAGCAGCAGCTGTTGCAGGAGAAGTATGGCATAACCCCTGCCCACTCGGCTGCGGAGCTGGAGTTGTTAGCTGCAAAGTTCCCGGAGAATATCAAGCTATATACCGCTGCTTCCACCGGCGAGCTGTTGGCGGGGGTGGTGATCTACGAAACGGCTACGGTGGCGCACTGCCAGTACATGGGCGCAACTGCCAAGGGGCAGGAGCATAGCGCCCTGGATGTGCTGATCGATTATTTGCTGCAGCACGTGTACCCCCGCAAAAAGTACTTCAGCTTTGGCATTTCCACAGAGCAGGAGGGGCAGTGGCTAAACGAGGGGCTGATGGCCTATAAGGAAAGCTACGGCGCACGCGCCGTTATGCACGACTTTTATGTGCTGGAGCTCTAAATAGAAAGGGGCTGCACCTGTATTGCAGGTGCAGCCCCTTTTTTATGTGGTTGGCTTAGCTCACCGCCTCAGCGGCGGGAACCACTTCTACTTCGTTTTTCTTGCCCAGAAGCTTTATCAGCCCCCAAAGTATGGCAGCCCCGATTAGGTATACCAGCACCCAGTGAACCCCTAGCGTGGAAAGGTTGGTGCAGGCAATGTTAGCCACGAGCGCCACGGTAACTGCGTACGGGAGCTGTGTTTTCACGTGGTCAATGTGGTTGCACCCGGAGGCCAGTGAGCTCAGGATGGTCGTGTCGGAGATCGGGGAGCAGTGGTCGCCGAAAACAGCGCCCGCCAGCACTACAGAGATCACGTTGTACATGATCGGCATGGTCTCTTCTATGGTAAAGCCCTGCTGCTGGCACACGTACCAGGCCGCCGGCATCATGAGCGGGTACAGGATGGCCATGGTGCCCCAGCTCGACCCGGTAGAGAAGGCAATCGCAGCTGCCAGGAAGAAGGTGATCTCCGGCAGGAAATACGGCGACACATTGCCCGAGAGCAGTGAGGTCAGGTACTCGGCGGTGTACAGCTCCTGCGTTACCGCCGCCAGCGACCAGGCCAGCACCAGTATCAGTACAGCCGGCAGCATGGTTTTAAAGCCAACGACCAGCGACTCCATTGTCTCCGTTAAGCTCATGATGCGCTGGCTCACCGTTAATGCAATCGCTACAATCACTCCGCTCAATGAGGCCCAGATGAGGGCAATGTAGGAGTTGGAGTCGCCGATGGTGGCGGAGAGCTTGCGGAAGAAGCCCAGGCTCGGGTCAGCCCATACGTCAGGGCTATAGCCGGTGTAAAGCAGGCCCACAATCGTGCCGCCGATAACGGTGAGGACAGGCAGCAGCGCATTCACCGCGCGGGTGCGGGTCTCGTCGATCGGCTCAAACTCTGCCATTTCCTGTTGCTGTTTCTCCTGCCCTTCACGGTCGAGGCGGGTGGCGGAAACGGCCCCGGTGGTGCGGGCCCTAACCTCCGCTTTGTGCATCAGGCCGTAATCACGGTTCATTAAGATCAGCATCAGCATAAAGATCAGCGTCAGTACCGGGTAGTAAGCGTATTCCAGCGAGTGGAAGAACATGGAGTACGCGCCCTCCTGTATGCCCAGGCTGGCTGCCGCATCTTTTATATAGCCCAGCTCAGCTCCGATCCAGGTGGTCACGAAAGCAATGGCTGCCACAGGGGCCGCGGTGCTGTCCACAATGTAGGCCAGCTTCTCGCGGGAGATGCGGTGGCCGTCGGTAACGGGGCGCATGGTGTTGCCCACGATCAGGGTGTTGGCGTAGTCATCAAAGAAAATGGCCACCCCTAAGACCCATGTCACCACCTGCGAGCTTTTGGCTGACTTAGCGTAGCGGGAAAGCAGGCCTACCACACCGGCCATGCCGCCGTTCTTGGAGATGATGGCCACCATGCCGCCGATCAGCATGGAGAAGATGATTACGGAAACGTGGTCGCTGTCGGTGAGGGCCTTCATCAGAAAGGTATCACCTACTGCCAGCAGGCCGGTAAAGAACGATTTAAAGGACAGGCCATAGATCACGAAGCCGCCCACCCAAATGCCGGCGAACAGCGCCAGCAGTACCTCCCGGAAAATAAGCGCCAGTACAATGGCAATCAGCGGGGGGAGGATCGACAGCCACATCGGGAACTCCTCCACGCCACGCTCCGCGTCTGCATCCATGCGGTAAAGGCGGGCAAGTGTGTGGGTGCCTACGTTGGCGCTTACCTGTACCAGGTTAGCGCTTTCGGGTAGGGAGAAAACAGTTTCCCCGTCGGTAAAGGCTTTTTCCTGCACTTCGCCGTTGATGCGCAGCGGTAGCAGGCCGTTGTACTTGATCAGGTTGCCCGTGTCGGTAACCGTGCGCAGGGTGAAGGCAGTGTCGTTGATGGCCTGTAGCTGCAGTTCTTCAATGGAGGCCTTGTTGATTTCTTCCTGCGCCTGTGTCTGGAACGACAAGAGCAGGAAAAGCACAAGGCCAAGGAGGGGCTTATATAGCTTCATTTGTTTATGTAGCGGATTTTACAAACCCTTAAGTTAACAAAGAAAAGGGCAAATAGGAAATACGAGCAGGTTGGATTTGCGATTCACGCTTCTTCCTCTGCTTTCAGCCTTTCTAAATTGAAAGCAATGCCAGGGTTAGCTAAGGGAGGCAGACCCCTACCTGGCCCTGTTCACGATAAAAACTCCGGCAAGGATGACCGCCATCCCAGCGTAGTGCCACAGGTGTATGGTCTCGCCGTCCAGCACGCCCCACATCAGTGCCACTACCGGAATAAGGTAGGTAGTGGAGCTGGCGAAAAGGGTCGTGGAAATGTGGATGAGCTTGTTGAAAAGTACTAGGGCGATGGCGGTGCTGAACACGGCCAGTATGGCAATGTACATAAGCGCCTCCCAGGCCCCCGGCACGTGCTGCAGTTTGTAGAAGAAGTCGGTGGTGAGCAGGTATACCAGTGCCACCGGCCCCACCGTGAGCAACGCCAGGCTGGAGATGGCGATGGCCTTCATGCCGTGCAGGCGGTGCTTGATGATGTTGGCGCTGGTGCCGTAGAAGATGGTGGCCAGCACGATGTAAAGGCCATAGTACATGTTGCCGAGTTCGGCGTTGCCGTTACCGGTGAAGATAAGGATAGCCGTGCCCGCAATGCCGATAATGATGCCGAGCGTGCGCAGCCAGGTGATGGACTGGCCAAACAGGGCCGCCCCCACCAGCAGCGTGAACAGCGCCGTGAGCGAGTTCAGCACACCTGCCAGGCCGCTGGCCAGGCGCGTCTCGGCGATGGCAAACAGAAAGGCCGGGAAGAAGTTGCCCAACAGCCCGCTGCCCAGCAGGAACTTCCAGCGGCTCGGCTCCACCTTTCGCAGGTTCCTGAAAGCAAACGGCAGCAATGCGGCGCAGGCAATCACCATCCGCAGAGCACCTACCTCATCCGAGGAATAAATGACCAGCCCCTTCTTGATAAGAATGAAGGAGGTGCCCCAGATAAGGGCGAGTACAATCACCAGGAGCCAGGCCAGCGCCGGAATAGTGGTTTCTTGCTGTGCGGGGGTAGTAGCGGTTTTGATAATCAAACAGTTTAAGCGTTCGTGGGGTAAAGCGTGGCTGCAAAAATAAAGAGTTGGAACTTCAAATACGTATACCTGATGCTCCAACTCTTTGGATTTTATCCTTCCGGAGTGCCGTACTAGGCGTAACTCATGGTCTGGGCGATCTCGTCCAGCGTATCGTAGATCTCGTTGATATCCTCTGACTGCACCAGTTTCATGCGCAGCGGCTTGAAGTGCGGCAGGCCACGGAAGTAATTGGTGTAGTGGCGACGCATCTCAAAGATACCGAGCTTATCCCCCTTCCACTCCAGTGAGTGGGTAAAGTGCTGGCGGCACACCGCCACACGCTCTTCCAGCGTCGGCTCCGGCAGTATCTCTCCCGTTTTCATGTAGTGCTTGATCTCGTTAAAGATCCACGGGTACCCGATCGTGGCGCGGCCGATCATGATGCCGTCCACGCCATACCTGTTGCGGTACTCCAGCGCCTTCTGCGGCGAGTCGATGTCGCCGTTGCCGAAGATCGGGATCTTCATGCGCGGGTTGTTTTTTACCTCCGCGATCAGGCTCCAGTCGGCCTCGCCCTTGTACATCTGCACCCGGGTACGGCCGTGTATGCTCAGCGCCTGGATACCGATGTCCTGCAGCCTTTCGGCGGTCTCTACAATATACTTCGTGTTCTCGTCCCAGCCCAGGCGCGTTTTCACCGTAACCGGCAGGTTGGTCGCCTTCACGATCTCCTCGGTCATCTTTACCATCTTGGGGATGTCGCGCAGCAGTGCGGCGCCGGCGCCCTTGCAGGCCACGTTCTTCACGGGGCAGCCGTAGTTAATGTCGATCAGGTCCGGCCCCGCCTGCGAGGAGACAATGGCCGCCTCACGCATCGAATCGATGTCAGAGCCGAAGATCTGGATACCGATCGGGCGTTCGTAGTCAAAGATGTCGAGTTTTTGCACACTTTTGGCCGCGTCGCGTATCAAACCCTCAGAGGAAATAAACTCCGTGTACATCAGGTCAGCGCCGTTGGCTTTGCACACTTTTCGGAACGGCGGATCGCTCACGTCCTCCATCGGTGCAAGCAGCAGCGGGAACTCACCCAACTCTATGTTAGCTATCTTTACCAAAGCAAAATCTATTTTTTCGCGTAAATTTACGTCAATTAAACCTAATCTTCTCTATGAAAGGTTTCATCTCCAAGGATCTACACCCGGTTTGGGTGCTATTATTGTTGCTGGCGTTTATGGCAGGCGGCTATTTTGTAGCCAGTTTTATTTACAGTCTGCTGGTAAACTGGCTGTTCGGGATCAGCATTTTTGAGCTGGTGGAGATTGTGGAGGACCCTGCTGCCTACCCTAACGGAGCGAACGCCATGCTGCTGTTTCAGGGGGTGGTGCAGCTGCTCTCTTTTGTGATCGCGCCCCTGTACCTGCTCAAAGTGCTGGGGTACAGGGTAGGGCCATACCTGAGCTGGAAGATACAGCCGGCGCTGGGGCTGGTGCTGCTAAGCGGCCTGCTGATCATAATGATCATGCCGGCGAACTCCGTGATCATCAACTGGAACGCCACCCTTGATTTTCCGGACTTCATGAGCGGCTTTGAGGAGTGGGCCAGGCAGAAGGAGGACGAGCTGGCCGAGCTGACAAGGCTGATCGCGCAGTTTTCTACCGTAGGGGAGCTGCTGATCGGCCTGGTTGTGTTTGCGGCTATACCTGCCATTGGCGAGGAGATTGTTTTCCGGGGCATAGTGCAGCGGCAGCTTTACCGCTGGACGACCAACATGCATGTGGCCATCTGGTTGGCGGCCATCATCTTCGGAGCGATCCACGTGCAGTTCTTTGGCTTCTTCCCAAGGACGATATTAGGTGCTCTGTTCGGATATTTATACTTTTGGTCGGGTAGGATCAGCGTGCCGATTGTGGCGCACTTTGTGAACAACGGCTTTACGGTGTTCATGCTGTACCTGCAGCAGACCCGCACCATCGACACCGATGTGGAGAGCACCGAGATGATGCCGCTCTACAGCATCGCCCTGTCTGTGGTGATCAGTGCGGCCGTGATGTACTACCTTTACCAGCGCTTTTCTCTGTTGCCGGTGCGCCAGGAGAGCGTTGCCGAGACGGCAGAGAGTGAAGAACGCATTAAGTAAGTATAAAAAATAAACCGACCCCTTTACCCGTCGCGGAGCCGACGCAACCCCTTTTCATGAGCAACAAGTTATCCACTCTCAGTAATCTTCAGCAGCGTATTATCGTAGGCCTGTTAGGTGCCACAGTTTTTATCGGAGGTATACTTTTCAGCGAGTGGACGTACTTCCTGCTTTTCCTGGCGCTTACCCTGCTGGGGATAGCAGAGTTCTATAGATTGGTGGCGGTGCAGGGAATAAAGCCTAACAGGGGACTGGGGATGGCCCTTGGGGCCTTGTTCTTTGTATCGGTGTTCCTGATCGAAAAGGAGATCATGCCAGTGGAGCTGCTTTTCCTGTCGGTGCCGGTCTTTTTTCTGGCCTTCATTCTGGAGTTATACCGCAAGAAACCACAGCCATTCACCAACATTGCCTTCACCCTGATGGGGGCTGCCTACATAGCCGGGCCTTTTGGCCTGCTGCACCTGCTGGGTTACCTGGAGGGGGAGTACAGCTGGCAGCCTATTCTGGGTGTGATGCTTTTGATCTGGTCTTCCGACACAGGGGCCTACATTGCCGGCAAGAACTTCGGGAAGCACAAGCTGTTCGAGCGTATCTCACCGGGCAAAACCTGGGAGGGCTGGATTGGGGGCACCGTGCTGGCCGTGGCGGTTGGCTACGTACTGTCGATCTTCTTCACCGATCTGGAGCTGTACCAGTGGATTGCTGTAGCCATCATTATAGCAGTGTTTGGTGTGTTGGGCGACCTGGTGGAGTCGCAATTGAAGCGCAGCCTGGGCGTAAAAGATTCCGGTACCCTGCTGCCTGGCCATGGAGGCTTGCTAGACCGCTTTGACAGCCTGCTGATGGCTGTTCCGTTCATTGTTGCTTTCCTGAAAATCTTCTAAAAAATTTTGTTCATTGCGCTTAGGAGGTTGTAAGTATAATTTACAACTTTACCGCATAAACTATTAATCACCGCTAAATACATTATTGTAGATGATGTTATACAAAGAGCCTGCACCGATTAAGGATAGGGAGAATCCTTTCGAGTCGATGATGTCGCGCTTCAACATTGCAGCTGAGGTGCTTGGGTTGGATGAGGAGACCTACAACGTCCTGAAGTCGCCTGCGCGCCAAGTGATTGTAAACGTGCCCGTAACCATGGATGATGGCAAGGTGCGTGTGTTTGAAGGTTACCGCGTGGTACACTCTACCATCCTGGGGCCGTCTAAAGGTGGTATCCGCTTCGCGCCGGATGTGTTTCTGGATGAGGTGAAAGCCCTGGCTGCCTGGATGACGTGGAAATGTGCCGTTGTAGACATCCCTTACGGAGGTGCCAAAGGTGGCATCATCTGCGACCCTTACTCTATGTCTTCCGGTGAGATAGAGCGTCTGACAAGAGCCTATACCTCTTCTCTGGTTGATATCTTCGGCCCTGACCGCGACATACCTGCTCCGGACATGGGTACAGGCCCTCGTGAGATGGCCTGGCTGATGGACGAATACTCCAAAACAAAAGGCTCTACGGAGCACGCTGTGGTAACTGGCAAGCCGCTTGTACTGGGCGGGTCACTGGGCCGCGTGGAGGCGACCGGGCGCGGGGTAATGGTGTCGGCTATGGCGGCTATGGATAAGCTGGGCATGGATCCGAACAAATCCACGGCTGTGGTACAGGGCTTCGGTAACGTAGGGTCCTGGGCTGCCAAACTGATGGCAGAGCGCGGGGTGAAGATCCTTGGCATCAGCGACGTGAGCGGAGCCTACTGGAATGACAACGGTATCGATATCGAAGAGGCGATTGAGTACAAAAACGCACACAACGGCCGCTTAGAGGGGTATAAAGGCGCTGAGCAGATGAACCCGGATGAGCTGCTGACCGCCAAGGTAGATGTGCTGGTGCCGGCTGCTGTGGAAGACGTGATCACGATCCACAACGTGGACAAAATCCAGGCGCGTCTGATCGTAGAGGGTGCCAACGGTCCTACTTCTTACAAGGCGGATAACATCATCAACGAGAAAGGCATTATGGTAGTGCCGGACATCCTGGCGAACTCAGGTGGCGTTACGGTGTCTTATTTCGAGTGGGTGCAAAACCGCATGGGCTTCAAGTGGACGCTGGACCGCGTGAATGAGCGTGCGGAGCGTATTATGAATGAGGCGTTTGAGCGTGTTTACGCCGCTTCGCAGAAGTACAATGTGCCGATGCGTATTGCTGCCTATATTGTGGCCATCGACAAAGTAGCCATGACTTATAAGTATCGTGGCGGCTTCTAATACAATTTTTTTATAAGAATAAGCGAAAGTTTACATAATTTTGAAGCAGGATAATAGCCCATCCACGAAACTGGATGGGCTATTATGAGTTATAAGTACCTGCGGCAAACACAAATACTGATGAAAATTCACAAAGAAGGACGAAAGATCTTATTTTTTACCCTGTTGATATTGCTAGTGCTCAACCTGTTGCTCTACAATTTCAACGCCGGTAATCCCACCTTTAATAAAATTTTCTCAGCTGTTTCTGCAGTTCTTTTTCTCCTGATCCTGCAATTCTTCCGCAGCCCTTACCGTAACCTGCTGCTGCACGAAGACCTGATCATTGCCCCTGCCGACGGAAAAGTAGTGGTAATTGAAGAGGTGGAGGAGCCTGAGTTCTTCAAGGACAAGCGCAAGCAGATATCCATTTTCATGTCTCCGATCAACGTGCACATCACGCGTAACCCGGTCTCAGGTATCGTGAAGTACTTTAAGTACCACCCAGGCAACTATTTTGTGGCCTGGCACCCGAAGTCGAGCACGGAGAACGAGCGTACCACTGTGGTGGTAGAATCTACTGCCGGCCCGGAAGTGCTCTTTCGCCAGATTGCCGGTGCGATGGCCCGCCGTATTGTGTGGTATGTGAATGAAGGGGATGAGGTAAGCCAGGGCGAGGAGTTCGGCTTTATCAAGTTCGGCTCCAGGGTAGATATCTTTATGCCGCTTGACACAGAGATAAAAGTAGAGCTGGGGCAGAAGACCAAAGGCGGCCAGACCGTCATCGCCCAGCTGAAGACGCCTCCGCCTACTATCTTCGGTTAATTTAGACGCTAGGTTTAAGATACTAGATATTAGACAAAAGGCCGCTGCAAGTAAAAACTGCAGCGGCCTTTCTGTTTTTAAGTTATACTGCCGCTTAATTTACGGATTATTGAGACGTCATTCTTGAGAAGAAAGTCTATCATCTTGTGTCTTATGTCTCGAGTCTGGTTTAATACCAGCTCTCCACCAGCTTCATCAGCTGCTCCAGGTACTTCTGGTCTACCTCGTCGAAGTCGTTGAGCTTGTCGCTGTCTACGTCCAGCACCAGCTTTACCTCACCGCCTTTGATCACAGGAATCACGATCTCTGACTTAGAGTCGCTGCTGCAGGCAATGTGTCCCGGGAAAGCCTCTACATCCGGTACCAGGATAGTTTCCTGGCGGGTATAGCAGGCGCCGCAAACACCCTTGTGGTAAGGGATGCGGGTACAGGCCACCGGCCCCTGAAACGGACCTAAAACAAGCTGCCCCTCTTTATTGAAGTAAACGCCTACCCAAAAGAAGCCCATGCCCTGGCGCAGGGCGGCCATCATGTTGGAAAGGTTGGCGATCAGGTCTGTCTCGCCGGTTACCAGTGCCTCTATCTGCGGAAGCAGCGCCTTATATTTCTCCTCCTTGCTGAGGTTTACATCTACTATAAGTGATTCGGCCATGTGTTGAAGTTTAAAATGTTATAGTTGAATGACTGAATATGAAATGATGATATATTGAATGGTAATAGCAAAGTTAACTATTCCGGTAGTGGAAAAGCTGGTCTGAGCCTACAGGTTGCACCTCCCGCAGTTGGCCATAGGCCATACCCGGAGCTTTTACACCGGAGCCAAGCGCTTTGTGTTTGCTCCTGAACACCAGCGCCTCGTCCCAGAGGTTGGCCTGCAAGAGGCTTTCCAGCAGAAAGGTGCCCCCCTCCACCATCAACGAGAGCACGTTGCGCTGGTATAGGTCCTGCATGATCTGCGGAAGCATGAGCTCATCCTCCCGGAGTTTCACAAAGTATAGGTTCTCCTGCTCCTCCTGTTTGCTGTAGTTGTACACAACCGTTGGCTCGCTCCTGTCGAACAGGTGCAGGTGTGTAGGCAGGAGCAATTTTTTATCGATAACCACACGCAGCGGATTTCTGCCGTGCCAGAGGCGGGTGTTCAGGCGGGGGTTGTCGTAAAGGGCCGTGCGACTGCCTACCATAATAACCTGCTCCTCGGCGCGCCACTTGTGCGCCAGCCGCTGCGCCAGTTTGCCGCTGATCTGCTCTTGCTGATAGTTGGCCGCCGCGATGTAGCCGTCGGTTGTCTCTGCCCACTTCAGGAATATATAAGGCCGCTTTTGGCTGTGGAACGTAAAAAAGCGCTTGTTCACCTCCAGCCCTTCGTGCTCCAGCACCCCTACCTTTACCTGTGCCCCGGCATCCAAAATCTTTTTAATGCCCCGGCCGGCCACCAGTGGGTTCGGGTCCGTGTTGCAGATCACCACGTCTTTCACGCCGCTGCTGATGAGCAGATCTGCACAGGGTGGCGTTTTACCAAAGTGAGAGCAGGGCTCCAGCGTTACGTACACCCGGCTCCTGGGAAGCAGGCTTTTGTCTTCTACCGCGGCGATGGCGTTTACCTCCGCATGGGGTCCGCCATAGGCTTTGTGCCACCCCTCGCCGATAATCCGCCCCTCGTGCACCACCACGCAGCCCACCATGGGGTTAGGGCTGGTATAGCCGCTGCCCAGTCTGGCCAGCTCCAGGGCACGTCGCATGTATCGTTCGTCAGACATAGGGGTAGAAAGTTAGCGTGTTGCAAATGTGGGAAATTGTAGAGGCGCAACGCCATGCGTCTTAGATGGGTAAAAGCCTCAATGTGTCTTAAGGACCTGCGAGCGTCTGCCTCTAAGCCACCTTCAAGTTTTCAAATCCTCACATTTTCAAATCTATAAACCTTATTTTTGCAAAGATACCTAATTCTAAGAAAGTATAGCCGTGGCCACTATTCAAGAAACGCAGCAGTATATCCGACACAGTATAAAAGACGCCTTCCCAGAGCCGGAGGCGGGTGCCATCGCCCAGCTGGTGCTGGAGCACATACTGCAAAAGTCGCGGATACAGCTAAGCCTGCGCCAGCAGGAGCCGGTTGGGCCGGAGCAGGAGCAGCAGATACAGCAGGCGGTAAAGAGACTGCAGCAGCAGGAACCGGTGCAGTATGTGCTGGGGGTAGCACACTTCTATGGACTGGAGCTGCAGGTGGATGAGCGTGTGCTCATCCCGAGGCCGGAAACCGAGGAGCTGGTGGACCTGGTGGTAAAAGAGCACAGGGGACAGCAGGGGCTGCGCATCCTCGACATCTGCACTGGCAGCGGGTGTATACCGCTGGCACTGGCGGCCAACCTGAGTACGCACAAGGTATACGGGCTGGAAGTGTCGGAGGGGGCGCTGGAGGTGGCACGGGCCAATGCCGCAAAGTATCAACTGGAGGTAGAGTGGCTGCTGCAGGATGTGTTCGGGCGGGTGCAGGGTATAGCACCCGGCTCGCTGGACATCATTACGAGCAACCCGCCGTATGTGCTGGAGGAGGAAAAAGAACGGATGCGCGACAACGTGCTGCGGTATGAGCCGCACCTGGCGCTCTTTGTCCCGGACCTTGACCCGTTGAAATACTACAAAAGAATCACTGAGCTGGGGCTTGCGCTTCTGAAGCCCGGTGGCAAACTGTACTTCGAGATCAACGAGCGCTACGGCAGGGAGGTGCGGCAGCTGCTGCTGGAGAAGGGCTTTGCGCAGGCAGAAGTAGTGCAGGACCTGTTCGGAAAGGACAGGGGCGTGCGCGCCGTACGGTAAGCGCATTAAGAATTCGTCACATTTTAACTCGCTTAGGGTATAAACCGTATCTTTGTGACGGAGCGGCGCAAAACCCGCTGGCAAGAACTGTTGGCTCATGGACTACTTTGCACACGACAAAGCCGAGATAGACGCAGGCTGCCGCATTGGCCGCGGTACCAGCATCTGGCATTTCTCGCACATTATGAGCGGGTGCCAGATCGGGGAGGAATGTGTGATCGGCCATAGTGTGGTTATTTCTCCGGGGGTAGTGCTGGGGCGTAATGTGAAAGTGGATAACAATGTCTCCATTTATGCAGGCGTTGCATGTGAGGATGATGTGCTCATAGGGCCTTCTGCCGTTTTTACCAACGTCAGCAACGCACGCAGTTTTGTCGAGCGCAAAGAGGGAGACAAGCCGACCACGGTACGCCGGGGAGCAACCATCGGAGCAAACGCTACAATTATCTGTGGTATTGAAATAGGCGAGTATGCCATGATAGGCGAGGGGGCTGTGGTTCGTGAAAATGTGCCTGCCTATGCGCTGCTGTATGGGGTGCCGGCAAGGCAGCACGGTTGGGTAAGCCGCAACGGGCATAAGCTTAGGTTTACTGAAAGGAACGAAGCTACCTGCCCCGAGACAGGAGAAAAGTACCTGCTGCAGGCAGGCAAGTGCGTGCCGCTGAAGTGATCTTGCAACCGGTGTTTTTAAATTAAACTTAAATAATAGCTTATAAACAAACTTTAACACATTGGCAAAGAAAAAGATACTGGTAACTGGTGGAGCGGGGTACATAGGGTCGCACACCGTGGTGGAATTGGTGGAGGCAGGATATGAGCCTGTTATCATAGATAATTTCTCTAACTCGCAGGAGAGCGCGCTGGAGGGCATCGCAGCTATACTCGGCAAAAGCATCCCGTGCCACCGCATCGACTGCGCTGATGCAGCTGCCTTGCGGAAGGTGTTTGAGCAGGAGCGTGATATCAGCGGCGTAATTCACTTTGCGGCCTACAAGGCGGTGGGAGAGTCGGTGGAGGAGCCGCTGAAATACTACCACAACAACGTGGGCTCGCTGGTAACGCTGTTGCAGGTAATGCAGGAGTGTGAGGTGTATAACCTGGTCTTCTCCTCTTCCTGCACCGTGTATGGCATACCGGAGCAGCTGCCGGTTACGGAGCAGACGCCGGTGCAGAAGGCAAACTCCCCGTACGGCAACACCAAAAAGGTATGTGAAGAGATCCTGGCCGACCTGGCGAGCAGCGGTAGCCGTATGAAAAGCATCGCCCTGCGTTACTTCAACCCGATTGGGGCGCACCCAACGGCGAAGATAGGAGAGCTGCCACTAGGCGTGCCGAATAACCTCGTGCCGTTTATCACTCAGACAGCAGCCGGTATACGCGAGCAGCTGACCATCTTCGGCGACGACTACGATACGCCGGACGGAACCTGTATCCGTGATTACGTACATGTAGTGGATTTAGCAAAGGCACACGTAGTGGCCGTGGAGCGCCTGCTGCAAAGCAAAGCTGACAGTATAGAGTTCTATAACGTAGGCACAGGCGAAGGAAACACGGTGCTGGAGGCGGTACAGGCTTTTGAGCGTGCTAGCGGACAAAAGCTGAACTACAAAATTGGCCCCCGCCGCGCCGGAGACGTACCCAAGATCTACGCCGACGTGACCAAGGCAACCGAAGTACTGGGGTTCAAGACCACCAGCACCCTGGAAGAGGCGATGAAAAGCGCCTGGGACTGGCAATTATCTTTACAAGAGTCAACCGCTAAAGTATAAGCATGAAAATATTGATTACCGGAGGGGCCGGTTTCATCGGCTCCCATGTGGTACGACTGTTCGTGACCAAGTACCCTGACTATCAGATATTCAATCTCGACAAGCTGACCTACGCCGGCAACCTGGCCAACCTGTCGGATGTGGAGGATCGGGAGAATTATACCTTTCTGAAAGGCGACATTGTGGACGCCGCTTACCTGGACGAGATCTTCTCTGCCTATAAGTTCGACGCGGTGATCCACCTGGCGGCGGAGTCGCACGTGGACCGCTCCATCACTGATCCGCTGGCTTTCGTGAACACGAACGTGATCGGTACGGTGAACCTGCTCAACACAGCGCGTAAGCATTGGGCTGATGACCTGCAGAGCCACCTGTTCTATCACATCTCCACAGATGAGGTATACGGCTCACTGGGGCGGGAGGGGTACTTCACAGAGGAGACAGCCTACGACCCACGCTCGCCTTACTCGGCCTCCAAAGCCAGCTCAGATCATTTTGTGAGGGCTTATTATCATACCTACGGTCTGCCGGTGAAGGTGTCGAACTGCTCGAACAACTACGGCCCGAACCACTTCCCGGAGAAGCTGATCCCGCTGGCGATCAACAATATCAAGAACGAGAAACCGGTGCCGGTGTACGGCAAAGGCGAGAACGTGCGCGACTGGCTGTACGTACTGGACCATGCCCGTGCCATCGACGCAATCTTCCACGAAGGCCGTGTGGGCGAGACCTACAACATTGGCGGCATCAACGAGTGGCGCAACATCAACCTGATCGAGCTGCTTTGCGACCTAATGGATGAGAAGCTGGGCCGCGAGAAAGGCCGCTCCCGTCAGCTGATCACCTTTGTGAAGGACCGCGCCGGCCACGACCTGCGCTACGCCATCGACTCCTCCAAACTAATGAACGAGCTGGGCTGGAAGCCTTCTGTAACCTTTGAGGAGGGGCTGAGTAAGACCGTGGACTGGTACCTGCAAAATACAGAGTGGCTGGAGAACGTGACCTCCGGGAACTACCAGAGCTATTACGAGCAGCAGTACACCGACCGGTAGTGGCTGCCCGGGCTGCCTGTAGAAAATTGCACTGTTTTGGTGGGTTTTCAACAGGGTGTGAATAAAATTGTGGATAAGTTTTGCCGCCCAGCAGCGGCTGGCACCTTCTAAACTTCGAAAACGAATGAAAGGAATTATACTTGCCGGAGGCTCCGGAACCCGTCTGCACCCGCTCACGCTGGCGATCAGCAAACAGCTCATGCCGGTGTACGACAAGCCGATGATCTATTACCCGCTGTCCACGCTGATGCTCTCGGGCATCCGCGACATCCTGATCATCTCCACGCCGCACGACCTGCCGTTGTTTGAGCGCCTGCTGGGCGACGGCAGCCAGATCGGGTGCAGCTTCAGCTATGCCGTGCAGGAGGAGCCTAACGGGCTGGCGCAGGCTTTCGTGATCGGGGAGGAGTTCATCGGAAATGACAAGGTGGCCCTTATCCTGGGCGACAACATTTTCTACGGCTCGGGCATGAGCAAGCTGCTGCAGGCCAACAACAACCCGGACGGCGGCATTGTGTACGCCTACCATGTGCACGACCCGGAACGCTACGGGGTGGTGGAGTTCGACAAAGATAAAAACGTGCTCTCCATAGAGGAGAAGCCGAAGCAGCCGAAGTCTAACTTTGCCGTGCCGGGCCTGTACTTCTATGACAATGATGTGGTGGAGATCGCCAAGGGGCTGGAGCCAAGCGCGCGTGGCGAGTATGAGATTACGGACGTAAACAAGGAGTACCTGCGCCAGGGCAGGCTGAAGGTGGGCATCATGAACCGTGGCACCGCCTGGCTTGACACAGGCACCATTCAGTCGCTGATGCAGGCGGCCACCTTTGTGCAGGTAATAGAGGAGCGCCAGGGCCTGAAGATCGGCTGCATAGAGGAGGTGGCCTACCGCATGGGCTACATCAACGCCGAGCAGCTGCAGCAGCTGGCAAAGCCGCTGGTCAAGAGCGGCTACGGCGACTATTTGCTCAATGTGCTGAAAGAATCCATGGTAGAGGTGTAGAGGCCATACCTGATTAAGCTATTACGAATCCGGCTGGGCTGCACCTGGCCGGATTTTTTATGCGCCGGGCTACAGCACAAAGCCCAGCAGCAAACCCGTTAGAATGAGGATTGGCGCCGGGATGCGGGTAAACATCAGGAGGCAGAAAGTAGCGACCACAATACCAAAATTCAGGACGGTGTTCTCGATGGGGTGGTAAAGCAGGATCGCCGCTGCCACCACCATGCCGGAGCTAACCGCGCTGATCCCCTCCAGCGAGGCCCTGACCACACGGTACTTCTTTAGCTCATCCCAGAAGCGGATCACGAAGAAGATCAGAAAAGTGCCTGGCAGGAAAATTCCCACGGTGGCCACAAAAGAGCCTAGCAGTTGCCCCATCACGCCAAATTGCCGCATGGCCAGGCTTCCCACAAACGAGCAGAAGGAGAAGGTAGGGCCGGGTAGCGCCTGCACGATGGCAAAGCCCGAGAGAAATTCCTCGCCGGTGAGGTATCCCTTAAAGTCGACAAACTCGGTGTAGAGGAGTGGGACGAGCACCTGCCCGCCGCCAAAAACAAGGCTGCCGTTTCGGTAGAAGTTCTCGAAAAGCCTGACGGGCAGGGAGGAGGTCGTGGCACCGATGACGGCGGCGGCTACCAGCACAGCCACGTACAGGATGAAGTTGGCCCATTGTATGTGCAGCTTCTTGTCCTTCTCCTGCGGGTGCTGCTTAAAGCGCAGGGCGGTAACGGCACCGCCAGCAATCAACAAAGCGGGGAATACCCACGGGGAGTGAAAGAAGTAGGCCAGTATGGCCGAAATGACCATCAGTACTACCGCTGTCTTGGTATGTACTACTTTTGAGCTGATCATGTAGGCGGCGTAGGCTACAAAGCCGACGGCCATGGGCTGGATGTACCGCAGAAACTCCAGAGAGATTCCCTGTTCCTGCAGATACGAAATGGCCAGCGCCGCTACAGCCATGAAAGAGGCAGCTGGCAGGATCCAGACGAGCAGTGTGAGGTACGCCAGGTTCGGTCCCCCTATCTTAAAGCCGATGGCGGTGATGGTTTGGGTGGAAGTAGGGCCCGGTAAGATGGAGCAGAGGGCATTCAACTCAATTAACTCCTGCTCCGTGAGGTAGCGGCGTTTGTCCACCAGCAGTTTAAACATCAGGGCAATATGCGCCTGCGGGCCTCCAAACGCAGTGAAGGCCAGCACAAGTACGTCTTTCAGGAAAATGTAGTAGCGCAGGCTCATAATGGCATAAAAATAAAAAAAGAGAGACAGCTTTTACGCTATCTCCCTTTTTTATTGTTTATGCACTAACGCTTATGCTTTTTTCAAGCCCAGCTCGATCAGACGTTCGTTCAGGTATTCGCCTGCTGTCGCGTCAGGGTAAGCCTTAGGGTTGTTCTCATCGATGCAGCTCTCCAGGCAAGTCAGGTCCATTTCGGAACGTGGGTGCATGAAGAACGGGATGGAGAAGCGGGAAGTGTTCATCAGTTCACGCGGCGGGTTTACCACACGGTGGATGGTGGACTTCAGCTTGTTGTTCGTTAAGCGCGCCAGCATATCGCCCACGTTTACCACCACCTGCTCTGGCAGGGCCGTGATCGGGATCCACTGGCCGTCGCGGCGAAGTACCTGCAAGCCGTCAGCGCTGGCACCCATCAGCAGTGTGATCAGGTTGATGTCGCCGTGTTCTGCGGCACGTACAGCGTCAGCCGGCACACTGTCCGGGTCCTCGATCGGGAAGTAGTGGATCGGGCGCAGAATGCTGTTGCCATACTTCACCTTCTCATCGAAATAGTCCTCCTCAAGGCCCAGGTGAATGGCAATCGCTCTTAGAACCTGCTTGCCGGCAGCCTCTAACTTTCTGAAAGCCTCCAGCGTAGTCTCCCTGAACTCAGGAACCTCCTCCGGGAAGATATTGGCCGGGTACTCTGCTTTGATCGGATCGCTGTCCGGGATATCGCTCAGCTCCTGGCCTACATGGTAAAACTCCTTCAGATCACCGGTGTTGAAGCCTTTTGCCTTCTCCTTGAACTTGCCTACGTAGCCACGCTGGCCAGCCAGCTCAGGCTCCTCATACTTCTGTTTCACCTCATCAGGCAGGCCAAAGAACTTCTTAGTGGCAGCATACAGCTTTTCGGTCAGCTCATCGCTAAGCCCATGATTGCGCAAAGCAATAAAACCTATGTTCTGGTAAGCATCTCCCAACTGCTTTACAAAGCGAGCCCTTCTTTCCGCATCTCCTGAAGTAAAATCTGCCAAGTCTAGAGAAGGAATCTCGTCAAACAAAATTTCGCTCATATAGTTAAAACTGTATACTTTTTTGTGATTATCACGTAGTGCGCAATATACGAAAAAAATAAAATCGTTAAATTAGCTGAATTGCTAACCAAACCTTAATTACATGAAAAAAACGTATTTGCTCCTGGCTTCGGCCCTTTTAATAGGCTTTTCGGCCTGTGATACTGCCCGCCAGACCCAAGATGCTGAGACACCCTCGGAGGCAACCAGGGGCGGAGGACCTACACCTGTAGGTGCTGTTATGAGTAAAAACGGACTGCGTGTTTTTGCGTTTGATGATTCGCAGAAATACCCTGAGTCGCAGCTGCGCCTGAACGTGCCACCGGCAGGAGGCGTGGTGGAGCCCGGTCCGGTGGAGTTTAATTACAGCTTGTCTAACTATCAGCTAACCCGCATGACGCCGCACTCCAACGCGGAGCACCTGGCAAACTCGCAGGAAGGGCAGCACATACATAACATTGTGGATAATGAGCCTTATACGGCTCACTATGAGACATCGTTCACAAAGGAGTTATCAGAGGGAGATCACGTGATCCTGTCGTTCCTGTCCCGTTCCTATCACGAGAGCCTGAAGCACAAAGGAGCGTATGACCTGCGCATGGTAACCGCCGGCAATCCTACGGAGCGTATGGAGTTTGACATGAATGCGCCGCACATGTTCTACAGCCGTCCGAAAGGGGAGTATGTTGGCCAGGATACTGAGCAGGTGATGCTGGACTTCTACCTGGTCAACACGGACCTTTCCGCAACCGGGAACAAAGTACGGGCTACGATCAACGGTACAGAGTTCATGCTGGACAAGTGGATGCCATACATTATGGAAGGCCTTCCAATGGGGGAAAACACCATTCAGCTGGAGCTGGTGGATAACAGCGGTAACCTGATCCCGGGCCCGTATAACAGCGTAACCCGCACATTCACACTGCGAGCGCAGTAGTTCATATTTTCAAACACAAAGCGCCCGCTATACCTGACGTGTAGCGGGCGCTTTGTGTTTAGAGCTGGTGCAACAACCTGGAGAGCCTGGAGCGCTTCAACCTGCCGTAACGCCGGAGGTAACGGAGGTCATTCCTGTTGTCGTACATCAGCTGGTACTCGAAGTAGTTGATGTGCTCCAGTATGGCCAGCGTGCCGAAGATAAATGTGCCGACTCCGTCTATAAAGCTGTAGAAAGAGAAGTTCAGGCCAAGGTAGAGGAGGTAAGCCAGGATCAGGGCCAGGTTGACCTTCCTGATCGGCCTGAATGCCGTTATACTGCGGCTGTAGCCTTTGCCTTGCGCTATGCCCCTGGAGATCAGCAGCCAGAAAACCCCGCCTTCAACAAGAAAAATGCAGCATAGGAGTATAGACAAAATTGAATTGGGGCCGATTGGCTGGTTCAGTACCCTGGCTACCCAGTAAAAACAGAGTGGCAGCCACGCTACATTCAGCAGCTCAACTACATAGAGGTGCTTGAGTCTTTTCTGTAAGTTCTGTTTTAGCATCAGCGTCAGAGAGTACCCTCTAAAAATATGCCCGTCCGGATGTGTGTGAGCATCAGGGCGGGCATGGGTATGTACAATAAACGCTCTTTACTCTTTCGATCTTGCAGGGGTGTTGCTACCGCCGCCGCCACTACTGCCGCCTTGTCCCGGGTTGGCAATGGAGCTGCGCATATCCGTGTCAGACTGGATGTTCTGCATACGATAGTAATCCATGATACCGAGGTTGCCGTTGCGGAAAGCTGCTGCAATAGCCTGTGGGACTTCTACCTCTGCCTGAATTACATTGGCGCGTGCTTCCTGGGCTTTGGCTTTCATCTCCTGCTCCACGGCTACGGCCATGGCACGGCGCTCCTCAGCTTTCGCTTCGGCCACCTTCAGGTCGGCGTTGGCCTGGTCAATCTGCAGCTTGGCCCCGATGTTCTCGCCCACGTCCACGTCTGCGATATCAATAGAAAGTATTTCATAGGCCGTGCCGGCATCCAGGCCCTTCTGCAGTACAAGCTTCGAGATAATATCCGGGTTCTCCAGTACCACCTTATGGGAGCCGGAAGAGCCGATGGACGTAACGATGCCTTCCCCCACACGGGCCAGGATTGTTTCTTCGCCGGCGCCACCCACCAATTGCATGATGTTGGCACGAACCGTTACGCGGGCTTTGGCGATCAGCTGTATGCCATCCTGGGCAACGGCAGCCACGTTAGGGGTATTGATTACCTTCGGGTTTACAGAGGTTGTCACGGCCTCAAACACGTTACGGCCGGCCAGGTCAATGGCGGTAGCCTGCTTGAACGAGAGCGGGATGTTGGCCTTGTCTGCGGAGATGAGTGCCTTGATCACGTTCGGTACGTTGCCCCCCGCCAGGTAGTGCGTTTCCAGCTCGGTGGTGGTCACGTCCAGTCCGGCCTTGGTGGCGTTGATCATGGAGTTCACGATCAGGCTTGGCGGCACCTTACGGATGCGCATGAACACCAGCTCCAGCAGTCCGATGCGTACCCCGGAGAACAGGGCGGTGATCCAGAGGCTGATCGGGACGAAGTACAAGAAGATGATGAGCAGGATAATGCCACCTGCAATCAAAAACAAGAGGGATAGGTCTTCCATGGGGTGTAAGGTTAGCTGACTTCTTCTACGATGATTTTATTCTGGTTTAACTTGACGATGCGAACCGCCGTGTTCGGTGAGACAAACTCGCCTTTGGTTTGTACCTCGTGGTGCCGTTCAGAGAATACGGCCGTGCCCTGCGGGCGTAGTGCCGAAACGGTTTTGCCAACCTCACCTACCTGCAGCACATGCTGCTGCTCCTCATTTACGCGGCTACGGTGCCGTTCTTTCAGGGCAAAACGGGTCCAGCTGTCGGAGCGGAAGCTGTAAAAGAACGCCACTCCCCCAATTAGAACGGTTGTGGCCAGTATAACATGGCCTATGTTGGTGCCCAGCGCAGCATAGCCAATCCAGACGCCAATGGCGGTAAGTATAAAGCCCAGTACTCCTACAATGGTAGTGCCTGGCACAAAGATCAGCTCCACAATAATGAGGAGTAGTCCGATGCCGATGAGCAATATAACCGTAACCCAGTCCAGTAGCATAGTGCGTGACGCTTGTCTAGGTAAATATAGAAATTAGTAAATAGAATTACGAATTACGAATTACGAATTACGAATTACGAATTACGAATTACGAATTCGCAACCTTAAGCATCAGTAGCCTGAGTGGTATACCGGATGCCGGTAGTATGATATTTTTATGTACGGGTGGCTACCCGGCCAGGTATAAAATAAAGGCGCCACCTGCCGCAGTGGCAGGTGGCGCCTTGAGAGTCTGTTGTTATGCCGCTTACGGCAACAAAGCGGGTGTCCGGCTAGTACGCCTTAGCGAAGTACACGCGGCGCTTGCTAGGCTTGCCGGTCAGCATGTCCACGCCGTCTTCCTCTGGTGTGTCCAGTGCGATGCAGCGGATGGTTGCTTTCGTTTCTTCCTTAATACGCTCTTCTGTCTCCGGTGTGCCGTCCCAGTGAGCCAGTACAAAGCCGCCTTTGCTTTCCAGCACGTCCTTGAACTCCTCGTAAGAGTCAACTTTGGTGGTGTGCTCCTCGCGGAAAGCCAATGCTTTGTTGAAGATGTTTTCCTGGATCTCATCCAATAGGGCCGGGATATAATCTGTCAGGCTGGCGAACTGCTGCGTACTCTTCTCCTTGGTATCACGGCGGGCCACTTCTGCCGTACCGTTCTCCAGGTCGCGGCCTCCGATGGCGATACGCACCGGCACGCCTTTCAGCTCCCACTCGGCAAACTTGAAGCCAGGGCGCTCCGTGTCACGGTCATCGAACTTCACGCTGATGCCTTTTGCCTCCAGCTCCTTCTTCAGCTGCAATACCTTTTCGCTGATCTGTGCCAGCTGCTCCTCGCCTTTGTAGATCGGTACGATCACTACCTGGATCGGCGCCAGCTTTGGAGGTAACACAAGACCTTCGTCGTCTGAGTGCGTCATCACCAGGGCCCCCATCAGGCGCGTGCTCACGCCCCAGGAAGTACCCCATACGTGCTCCAGGCCACCCTCCTTCGTGGCAAACTTCACATCAAAGGCCTTGGCAAAGTTCTGACCCAGGAAGTGAGAAGTACCTGCCTGCAGGGCCTTGCCATCTTGCATCAGGCCTTCAATGCAGTAGGTGTCCAGAGCGCCGGCGAAACGCTCGCTAGGGGTTTTTACGCCACGGATAACAGGCAGGCCAATGTACTGCTCGGCAAAGTCGGCGTACACGTTCATCATCTGCACCGTTTCTGCAATGGCCTCCTCAGCGGTGGCGTGTGCCGTGTGGCCTTCCTGCCACAGGAACTCGGCTGTGCGCAGGAACAGGCGCGTGCGCATTTCCCAGCGCACCACGTTTGCCCACTGGTTTACCAGCAGTGGCAGGTCGCGGTAGCTCTGAATCCAGTTTTTGTAGGTATTCCAGATCACAGCCTCCGAGGTAGGGCGCACGATCAGCTCCTCCTCCAGTTTCGCATTAGGGTCCACGCGCAGCTTACCGGCATTGTCCGGGTCAGTCTGCAGGCGGTAGTGCGTTACCACGGCGCACTCCTTCGCAAAACCTTCGGCATTCTGCTCTTCGGCCTCAAACAAGCTTTTGGGTACAAACAGAGGGAAGTAAGCGTTCTGGTGGCCCGTGGCCTTGAACATATCATCCAGCACACGCTGCATTTTCTCCCAGATGGCAAAGCCGTACGGCTTGATCACCATACATCCTCTAACGGCAGAGTTCTCGGCCAAGCCCGCTTTTTTTACCAGCTCATTGTACCACAAGGAGTAGTCTTCGCTTCTTTTTGGTAGCCCTTTGCTCATTTTTTCAACTATTGTTATTGTATATTCCTAATTGTTAATGCTTTTGGAATGAATTTTGCTGCTTTTATGTTCAAAACAAGATATCAATCCGGCCCAAAATTACGTTAATATATTATACTATCGATAAGGATTTGCGCCATAGTGTGATTATCTTTGATATAGAGGACGTTTTATACCTGAGGACATGAAAAATTTACATATACTGACCATTATAGCCCCCGCGCTCGCACTGCTGGCGGTAGGCTGCAGCAGCCCTGTTGCGATGCAGTCTACGGAGTACGATGACATGTACTACAGCTCAACAGACAAAACCGAGTATGTGGAACCCGCTTCAACAACGGCCGGGCAGGCTTATCAGTCTTACGACGAATCCGCTGTGCAGGGCCAAAGCTCAGAGGCTGCAAGAAGCGGAGGCGTAACAACAGACGACTATTATGCTGATGAGTATTACGATGGGCGTGCGTACACGCCACGTGATAACTGGTACCGTCCGAACTACTCTTTTGTAGACCCCTACTGGGGCAGCGCCTACGTGCCGCGCCACTACAGCCGCTTCAACAGAGGGTTCTATGACCCGTTCTTTTACGATTCATTCTACGATCCGTTCTTCCACGACCCGTTTTTACGCAGACCCTACTGGGGCAGCGGGCTATCTATTAGCATCGGCTACAACTACATGTGGGGCGGAGGCTGGAACAGACCGTTCTACGGTAGCCGCTGGTGGCCGGGCAACTCGTTCTATCACGGGTACTACAGTGGCTTCTACGGCCATCCGTACGGCGGCTTCTACGGCAGCCCGTGGGTGTACGACAGGCCGCTGATCATCGGCAAGCCAATCCGCACGCAGTACGGCCCACGTGATGCACGCGGAGCCGTGGTAACGGACCGGGTGAACAGCAGCGTAGGCGGCAGACCCTCCAGAGTTGGTACCGAAGCCGGGGACAACCAGATCATCGGAACGGAGAATGCGGTAAGAAGGAATGCGCGTCCGTCCAGAACAGGGCAGCAGGGTACTGTGTCGCCTGCGGAGGGCACCAAAAACGCATTGCCGTCTCGCCCGAGCCGTACAGAGTACTACAGGCCAAGACCAAGCAACAGCAACGAAAGCCGTCCGTCGCGGCAGCCGGCCAGGATAAACCAGCAGCAGGAGCGTCGCATTAGCCCGACCCGGGAGAACAACAGCCGCACCCGTACGCGGGAGTATACCCCTAGCCGTGAGTACAGGCAGCAGCAGCGACAGTCTCGCCCGATCGAGAACAGACCGACTTACCAGCCGCGCCGTGAAAGTGTTACTCCGAGCCGTAGCTTCGAGAGTCGCCCAATCAACACGCAGCCGCAGCGCAGCAGCAGCGGTAGCAACAGCAGCGGTGGTGGTCGCCCAGTAAGAGGACAATAATCACTAATTACAAGAGCAAATGAATAAGATACTTCTGGCCAGCCTGGCGCTTTCGCTGGGCTGGGGCGGAACTGCTTTTGCCCAAAATGAGGTGGACGCCCTGCGCTACACCCGCCTGGGTGTAACAGGGTCCGCGCGCATACAGGGCATAGGCGGGGCGCAAACGGCCCTGGGGGCTGATATCTCTACCATATCGGCAAACCCGGCAGGCCTGGGCATGTTCCGCAGGTCTGAGATCAGCGTGAGCCCGGGCATCCAGTCGAGCAACACACAGGCGACTGTAGGGGGCTTTAGCGCTTCCGACGACCGCAGTACGGTAAGCTTTCCGCACCTGGGGCTGGTGGTCAGCAACCGGAAAGGAGATGAAGATGGCAGCGACTGGCGCGGAGCCAGCTTTGGGGTAAGCTTTACCAGGCTGAATAACTTTAACCAGCGGCTAAACTACCAAACCACATCGGAGCCATTTAACACCATTGTAGACTATTTTGCCGACCAAGCCAATGCAAGAGGGCGTACAGAGGCAGATTTAGACGCCGAGTTTGGCAACTTTACCAGCCTGGAAGGCCTGGCCTACGGGACCTACCTGATCAACTTCCGGGATGAGTTTGGAAGACCCACTACGAACGCGCAACCGCTTTTCAGCATTGGGGAGATGAACCAACGGGAGGAAATCCAGCGACGGGGTTCCCAGAACCAGTTTGACCTGGGTGTGGGTACCAGCTTCCGTGACCGGATCTACCTGGGAGCTTCCTTAGGCATCATGACCACTAACTTCACCCAAGAGAGTATTTTCCGTGAGTCAGGATATTATGTAGATCAGTTTGATGAGGAAACAAACGAGGTAATCCTGGACGGGGAGTACAGCCTGGAACTGCGCGATGAATTTACCACACGAGGTACAGGTATAAACCTGAAAGTAGGGGTTATCGCCAGACCGGTAGATGCCTTGCGCATCGGGCTGAGCCTGCAGACGCCAACGGCCTATAATTTCAGAGACACTTACCAGCGCTCGCTGTATGCTACCACGGTGAACCCAGGTACGGGACAGCCTGAGAACAACAGTGCCATTGAGCTGCCAGGGGAGTTCTCCTACCGTCTGACAACACCTTTCAGGGCTACGGCCGGTGTGGCGGGCTTTATTGGCAAGTATGGCTTTATCACTGCCGATGTGGAGTTCGTGGACTATAGCAACATGCGTTTCTCTGAGGACGATGATGGCTTTGGCACGGCAGGAGATTACTTTACTACCATAAATAACCGTATCTCCAGCACTTACAGGTCGGTGGTGAACTACCGGTTTGGAGCTGAGGCCCGCTATGAGGTGTTCAGGTTCCGCGCAGGGTATGCTCACACGGCCGATCCGTATGAGAATGCCAGCTTCGACGGCGAGATCAACACCTATACATTGGGGACCGGCCTGCGTTTGAAGAATTACTATGTAGACCTGGCCTACGTGCGCAGCAAGGGCAACTCCCGCTATTCGCCTTATGTCTTCAGCTCAGGAGGCGGAGAGCCGGTGGTAGACCTGGAGCAGAAGCAGTCTACGGTAATGCTCACGCTGGGCTACAACTTCTAGAACCCCATTTACAGCACATAAAGAAGCGGCGCTCCGGTTGGAGTGGCCGCTTTTTGCGTTTTACCGTATACTTTGTGCCCAAACAGGGGCTAATAGGTATGGTTTTGGCTGCATCGTATGGCGAAACCATAATAAACCTATAAATTAGGGGTAGCTAAACTAAATCAGATCTAACACATGCATATCAAACTCAGAACAAACCTTCTGGCTGCCGTGCTTTTGTGCTTCGCGTTTGTGGCGCAGGCGCAGCAGAAAAAAGATATCACCCTGGAGGATATCTATCGGAAAGGTACCTTCTCCGCGAAGTCGGTTTACGGGGTAAACTGGATGAACGATGGCCGCTACTACAGCTCACAGGTGCCCGATGAGCAGAACCGCGTGTACGACATCGTGAAGTATGACGTCACCACGGGCCAGCCTGTTGCGACTATCATCGAGGGGGAGGACCTGAAGCCGGCAGGAAGCAGCCAGCCGATCCAGTTTGATGACTATACCTTCAGCTCAGATGAGCAGAAGGTGCTCTTCTCCACGGATACAGAGCGCATCTACCGCCGCTCTTCCAAGGCTGAGTTCTACATTTACGACATCCCAACCAAAAAACTGACCAAGCTGAGCGACGGCGGCAAGCAAATGTATGCCTCCTTCTCACCGGATGCCAAGCGTGTGGCCTTTGCCCGTGAGAACAACATGTTCGTGACGGACCTGAGCAACATGCAGGAGACGCAGATCACTGCCGATGGCAAGTTCAACTCCATTATCAACGGCTACGCGGACTGGGTATACGAGGAGGAGTTCAGCTTTGCCAAGGGCTTCCACTGGTCGCCAGACGGCAAGAAGATCGCCTTCTATACCTTTGATGAGACCAACGTGCCGGAGTTTAACATGCAGATGTGGGGCGAGCTGTACCCGCAGGACAACAAGTTCAAATACCCGAAGGCCGGCGAGGCGAACTCCAAGGTAACCGTATCGGTGTATGACGTGAACAGCGGCAAAACCGTGAAAATGGACACGGGCAGCGAGGCAGATATCTACATCCCGCGCATCAAGTGGACCAACAACCCGGACCTGCTCTCTATCCAGAAGATGAACCGCCTGCAGAACACCCTGGAGATCCTGCACGCCAACGCCACCACCGGTAAGGCAGACGTAGTGCTGAAAGAGACAGACAAAGCCTATATCGACATCACCGACGACCTGACCTA
>JAJLKL010000304.1:0-6832 GCA_033838975.1 Hymenobacteraceae bacterium
AGATAGGCACCCTGGCATGCTCAAAAGCCGCTCTTAGCCTACGAACGGTGATGATAAAACCCCAGCCTACGGCCGTTCCTGCCAGCGCGTAGAGCATGGCGTAGAAGAAATCGTTTAGCTCCGGGGCGGCGTATATGGGGAAGAGCCAGGTCGGGCCAATGCCGATGTGGGTGATCAGCAGAAAGATGACGTAGCTGGAGCAGCTGGCCACCAGGGCCGGCAGCAGCGCCTGATAGTACTCGCTGATGTGTTTGTGGTGCTGGATTTCCAGGGCGAACAGACTGCCCCCCAGCGGGGCCCCGAAGAGGGCCGTGAAGGCCGCAGCCATACCGGCGATGCTCAGCGAGCGCAGGTCCTCACCCTTAATCCGAAGCTTGCGGGCAATCCAAGTGCCAGTGGATCCTACCACCTGCACCAGCGGAGCCTCCGGGCCGGCGCTGCCACCGCTGGCGATGCACAGCCACGAGGACAGGATCATGGACGGGTTGTTCTTGGGCTCCAGCCTGCCGCCCTTGAAGCGGATGTTGTTTACGATCAGGTCCATCTCGCCGGGGTCCCCAAGGAAGTGGATCACCAGTCCGGCCAGCAGACCTGCCACCGCCATGAGCGGAATCACGTAAAACCCCTGAAACTGCGCCAGAAAATGCAGCAGCCCCTCCAGTACCGTCCAGTAGAGGCCAGCTATCACGCCGCCCACGATGCCGACCGCTATCCACAGCAAAAAAAGCTTGCTAAACACAAAGGGATTGAACTGCAACGGGTAGTTGAGCTGGTTGCGGAGCGTCACCGCTAGTCTTCTTCTCTTAAAGTCCATGCGGGCAAAGGTACTCCATCTAAAATAAAGTTCGCGATGATGCCCCAAGCCTTCCAGGCAATTGCATGGGGCTCTCCCGCGAAAGTACCAGAACCGGCACCCCCTCCAGGAGGCCGGAAAGGGGGTTTCCCCGATAACTACTCTTATGTTAAACAGGGCTGGTTTCTAAGAAGGGTGCAATTCCGGACACATAAGGGGGTACTGCCAAAGGCAACGCGGCTCCCCGAAATTCGCAAAAATTTGAATTCCCCTGGCGGCTACCTTTGCCGATGGGACCGAGGCTCTCTTTCCGGGGAGCCTTTTTTGTTTGTCACAAACGCCGCCCCCTGCATGTACATAACCCCGCTCGGCCTGGCAATTGCCACCGCCCCGGGCGGTGCGCCTGGGGCGGGTATTGCCTTTGGAGGAGGCAAAGGCACTTTTTTTCTGTCTTTTTTTATCCGGCGGCGAGTTTCGACCTTTGAAAAAGCCCTCCGGAGCTACCAAGATCCGAGTGCTTCTGCATTCGTGTGGCAGGCGGCAACCGGGAGGGCAATTGCCGAGCCGTAAAAACACGTCCTGCCTTTGAGCAGCGGGGGATGCTACCTTGGCAGTAATGAATGGGAGCCGCTCATTCACTCAAAAATGGCAGTTGATTTTTTGTCCTAACGCGGATCAGAGGTTGTGTGGATCTTTACCGGCGCGGTGTGTTGGAGCAAACTTATAACCACCGTTAACGACGACCTGTTCTTTTTCCTATACTAAGTAAATGCGGGATGAATAGGATATGATTTAGTTAATAAAAATTTAATTATTTAAATAAATTTTGCCAAAAAAGCACTAAAGCATGTAAACTTTTAAATAATATGCTTAAAAGGCAACGATCGCCAGATATATAGTCTAAAACGCTACTATTTATAAACGATAACCGGCCTGGCGGCACCAGGTAATTGATTTTAATAATTATGGTTGTACTACTTACAATTTCGGCGAGCTGGGCAACGGCACTGTATATCATACAGTTTGCCAGCGCCATCATCGGGGTTGTTTGCGGGGTACTCAGATTGCGTCCATATATAAGACGCTTTTGGAGTAGCCTGTAAACACAGAAACCCGCGTGCATGCGGGTTCCCAAGCTCTTACGCGCTGCATCGTGATTTCCTACGTCTGGTGCAGCTGAGGTCTTTACAATACTACGATTTTTACCGGGAAAAGCTTTGCCTCTGGCAAGGCTTTTCTTTTACGATGAGAGGGAACTTACCTAATCAAGCTCATTCGGGTCAATACCAGCTTGCTTAAGGATGCTATGCAAGGTGCCTTTCTTTAGATCCTTACTATGCATGGGAACGACAGTGCGCTTTCCGCTCTGGCGATTGACATAAATCTGGTGGCTTCCTTTGGCACGGGCAAACTCGAAGCCACGAGCCAGCAGAAGGGTAACAATTTCCTTGGGGGTGTATGACTTCATTCTATTAGGAAGCCAAGGTTAGAGAATACTCCAGGCTCCTGCTGTCATCCGGGATAGGCTCTCCGTCTGCCTCCAAGCTTTCTATATAGAGACTGATAGCTTCCTTGGCCATCTCAATGGCTTCCTCGATTGTTTCACCTTGGGTGAAGCACCCAGGCAAGGACGGGACGCTCACACTGAAGCCACCTTCTTCCTCTGGGGTAAGCAATATGCGATAAGTACGCTGTATCATAGATGTAAATTTACGAATTGTAGGGGTAAAGTTATCTCTTTCTTCCCTTTTGTTGCCTCAAAGTGTTTGCAACAGCATGCAACTGTTGCTACCTTGTGGCAAGCAACAGCGTGCAACATGGCAAAAATCAGCATTTCAGAAGCGGCCAGGCTGACGGGAAAGAACCGCAGCACGCTGCATCGCCACATTAAGAATGGTAAGCTCAGCAAGGATTTTGACAATGCTGGCAACCCTGTGCTTGACACAAGCGAGCTGAGCAGGGTCTATTCAACCTTCAAGATGCCTGCGACAGTGCAACAGGCTGCGGCAGTGTCGCAAAGCAACAGTGTGCAGCAGGTTGCAACACCTGGTGAAGCAGGTAATGCAACAGCAGAAATTGAGCTTTTGAAGGTAAAGCTGCAGCATGCTGAGGAAAAGATAATCATTGAAGAAAGCCGTCGCCGTGAAGCCGAGCAGCGTGAACGGGAGGCGAAGGGGGAAATCAACCGCTTGTTAGGCGTTGTCGAAAAGCAAACGTATTTGCTGGCCGCGCCACAGGCAGTAAATGAAGCCCATGCGGAGCAGCCCAGGCGCAAGTGGTGGAAACGCCTGTTCAGCTGACTAAGTTAGCTGGAGAGAAATGATTGAAGCGGTCTGGCGTGAGGGAAAGCGCCCTCGCTTACTTAGTCCTGGAACTTAAAGTCCTGCTTGGCGATGTGGCGCAGCAGGCCGCCATAGGAGGCAAGCGGCTTGCCTTCTTCCCGTGCCTGATCCTCCAGCCGCTCCAGGCGGTCAGAGAACGGCTTCAGGCGTTTTTGCTCGACCAGGTAACCTAACAGCCTGTTGCAGTACAGCTCGGCCTCTGGGAGCATCGCAGAGAGCATATGGGCGCAGTAGCGCATGGCCTCCGCCTTGGCGTCCTCTATCTGGTTGAACTTTCGCTCCGAGTGGAATATCTTAAAAGTCAGCGTGCGGTCGAAATCCTCCTTTCCCCGCTCTTTCTTGTCGCTGGCCAGCTTGACCCACACATCCGACTTCTCCGCGTCGAAAAGCCGCTTGAGCTCTTTCTCGGCGGCCATCAGCACCCTGTTTTTGAAGTCCCCATACCTTTCATATTTATCCTCCAGTCCAAGCTTATAGCGCAGATCCTCTGCCGATATCCGGAAGATGCCAGTATCATGATACTGGCTGAACATCATGTAAAGCCGCTGGCTGTGGGTGTTTAGGTGCAGGATTGTCTCCAGTTGGTAAGCCGTAAAGCCACGAGCCATAGAAACCATGTAGGGCATAAGCTTATGAGATACTTGGATCTCCCACTTCTTAGCCTCATAGTTGTACTCGCCATAGTTAATCAAGCCAACATTGAGCCATCGTTTCTCATCATGAATCTCAAAATCCTTCTTCCGCAATTCTTTTATAGCCTTTTTGATGCGAGTAAGGTTTGTTTCTGACTCATTTATCTCGGAGAGATAGAAAAATATTTTGTAATCAATTTCCCCAAAGAGAGTACGGTTCACTTGCACATCATCCCTGTTCAAGAGGCTTTGAATGCTCTTAATGATGAATACAAGCACTTTCATTTCCTGCTCCGAAAAGATGTAGCGGGCCTGAGTAATCACGTTAGGCTGATAAATGGTTGGGGGAGTCGCTTCCATGATGACAATTTTAGACAAAAAAAATGTTCTGCCAAAAAATAATGTAGTAAAATCCCCTTACGGGTATGCAATTTGTCTAAAAATAGTAGGCTGGGGGTATGCAATTTGTCTAAGTAGGGTATGCAATTTGTCTAAAAATGTTTTTTGAAATTGCTTGTAATTGATTTGCTGTCAGTCTTTTACAAGCGTTTAAAAAACTCCTACAAGGAAACTACAAGTTTACCTTTACAAGTAATCCCCTCAAAATGCGTGAATTTTGTTGTTTAAGGCCTCACAGGAACCGACTACAGGAGAAACCCGCAAAATCGCCCCAAAATACCAAAACAAAAGGGAAGAAAAAGCCCCGAAAAAGGAAGGAAATCCGTATCTTCACAGGTGTAATGCTTCAGATGAAGTATCGCCCACGAGACTTATTACGTTTCACTGCATAAGTCCTGTGGGTTAGGGGGTACCCCTAAGACCCCAAAGCAGTCACCAAGAGAAAATACTATGGGATTCGCAGTATTTCACCCCAGCAAGGGATCCGGCTCCGGAGGCGGCACCGGGCACCATATCGACCGTACCCCCGGCCACGAGCACACCTACGCCCACACAGACCCGGCCAGGCGCGAGCTGAACATCAACTACCCGCTCAAAGGCGAGGCGCACAAGCTCTCGTTGCCGGAGGCCATCAACCGGCGCATTGAGCAGGGTTATCGGGGGAAGAAGGCCATCCGGAAGGATGCCGTTAAGTTCCTGTCACTGGTGCTCACCGGTTCGCATGAGGATATGATCAACCTTTCATGCGACCAGGTAAAGTTCAAGGAGTGGCAGCAGGCCAACTATGACTTCGTGTCAAAGGAGTTCGGCGAAGCCAACATCATGCGCTTTACGCTGCACATGGACGAGAAAACGCCGCACCTGCATGCGGTAGTGGTGCCCCTGACCGAGGACGGGCGCCTATCAGCCAAGGAGGTTATGGGCAACAAGAAAAACCTGTCATTGCGCCAGGACCGCTATGCGGAGGCAATGGAGCCGTTCGGGCTGATTCGGGGAGTTAGGGAGAGCAAGGCCAGGCACACGGGTGAGGGGTGGTATCTGGAGCACATCAAAAAAAGCCAGGAGAGCCAAAATAAAGTCGACATACCGACTTTTAGCCTCAAAGACGCACTGAACCCCGCCAAGTACAAACAGTCCGTAGAAGCGTCTCTAATCGCCTTACAGCAGCAAAACACGGAACTGAAGCTGGATAACCAGCGCAGAGTAAACCAAGTCAGAGATATTCAGCTTGGGCAGAAGAAAAGTGAGGCCAGTACGGTGCAGCAGAAAGAAGCCGTTCAGAGCATCGCTGAGCAACTCATACAGGCCGGACAGGCAGGCATTACCTTAAACTCTTCTTATGCGTTGCTTGAAGCCCCCAAAGCCGTGAGAGAGGCTGCAAACGCCGCATTCGTGCGGGAGGTCAGGAAGCTCGGGGAAGAAAGGCTCAGGCCGATCACTGAGGAATGCTATCGGGAGTACCACCGCCTGCAGGACACCAGCCGGGCCACAGGGGAGGA
The DNA here is from genome assembly GCA_033838975.1 of Hymenobacteraceae bacterium. Taxonomy (GTDB): domain Bacteria; phylum Bacteroidota; class Bacteroidia; order Cytophagales; family Hymenobacteraceae; genus Pontibacter. Next base: position 5,666 of record JAJLKL010000304.1, read on the forward strand.
CTACGATCAGCTCCAAAAGCGGGACAGCCCGGAGAGCCAGCAGAAGATAGCCAAAGAAGCCACCGCCCGATTTCATGAGGAGATACAGCAGCGGTGGGGCGTGCAGCTCCGGCCAGAGTCAGCCACTTACCTGGAGCTGCGGAAAAAGGCGACGGAGCTTGTCCGGCAAATCGCCAGGAACATCATCGAGGAAGTCAGAAAAGCCCTGGGGCTGGACAAGCAACGCCGGCAGCGTAGAGGACTAGGCATGTAACTATGAAAAAAGAAGAGAAAATTACCCGGATGCTGGAGCAGTGCAAGGCCAGGCCGATCACCACCACCGAGGAAGAGCGCCAGGAACGCGAGTGGTGGAGCAAGACGGCCAGCGGTATCCTGATTTCTGAGGGGCATCAGGATACAGAGTTGGACAGGCAGATAGACCAGCTGCACATCAACGGCCAGATCACCAGGGCGGAGAGGGAAGAGATCCTCTTGCTCAGGTGCCTGTAGTTTCAGATAAGCTGAGTTATGATAAATAGAGGTCAACAAGAAGCATTGTATAAGGTGGAAGGTGCTTCTCATGCAATACTTACTCTTTCATTCCCAGCTGCGCATTGATCAAGGGCGTCTTCGGCGCCAGGAAGAAGCCGGTGAGGCTGGCAAATATAATGGGGATAAAGTGATGAAAGCCTGTCATGGTGGCCAGCAGGATAGCCGTGCTGATAGGCGTTCGGGTGACACAGGCATTGATGGCCGCCATGCAGCTGACCATGATAAGCGGCAGGTTTTGCCCCGGGAAGGCCGCATTGATCGCCAGTCCAGTGGTAGCGCCCAGGAAGAACAGCGGGATGATAAAGCCGCCGCGCCAGCCGGAGGTAACCGTAAAGGCGATGGCCAGGATCTTGGCCACTATCAGCACAAGCAGGAACTGCAGCGTAAACTGCTGCTCCAGCAACACGCCGAGCTCCTCATGACCAAAGTAGCGCGACAAAGGCACAAAATAGGCCACGGTGCCGATCAGCAGCCCGCCTACTGCCATTTTCACGTAGATAGGCACCCTGGCATGCTCAAAAGCCGCTCTTAGCCTACGAACGGTGATGATAAAACCCCAGCCTACGGCCGTTCCTGCCAGCGCGTAGAGCATGGCGTAGAAGAAATCGTTTAGCTCCGGGGCGGCGTATATGGGGA
>JAJLKL010000305.1:0-8198 GCA_033838975.1 Hymenobacteraceae bacterium
GTGTTTTGAAGCTAATGTCTGTAACGTTGCCTGCCCTACATTACCTGTAGCGCCTGTAACCAGTATCGTCTGCATAGTGTGGTTGCGTCTGTTGGTACTGTGGTCAGTATCTTTTCCGGCAATATACGAATGATCCGGTTGATACTTGCTGAAAGCTGTTCCCCCAGCAGCTCCGGCAAAAGTGTCGGCCAGGTACTTCCCTGCTGTACCTCCTGGCCTTGCGGACGGCCGGAGCTGCGGAAATAGTCCGGCAAGCTAACCCGCCGTAGTGCCGGTGCGTTTAACCATGGCACACTTTAACCAAAGAAGCGGATGGAACAGGAACAGACAACGTTACTAAAGGATTACTCCATGGAAGAAAGGGGCGCTTACCTGGCTGCCCTGGCAACCGTAGCCTCCGTGGATGGACATGCCTCGGAGGAGGAGCTCGAGTTTCTCAGGATCTTATGCGAGGCTGCCGATATGCCGGAGAACGTGGAGCAGGAGGTGGTCAGCATTGCCCGCAACCCGTCGCAGATCAGCCTGCAGCGGGCACTGGACGTGCTGAAGAAGAGCCAGCTGCGCTTCTCTTTCGTCACCGATATCATCAGTTTCGCCAAAGCCGATGGGCAATACACGCAGGAGGAGCAGAAGCATATACAGGAGATGGCAACTTACCTGGGGGTAGACCAGCAGCAGTACAGCGTACTGGAGCAATTCGTGAGTAAGGCGGACCAGGCGCAGCAGCAGGGGGAGGACCCCACCTCGCAGTCCTTCATGAGTAAAAACGGCTTTGGGGATATGTTCCGTAGTGCAGGTATATCACCGCAGATGGTGCAGGGCATGCTGGGCATTGTAGCGCCTCTGGTAATTGCGAACATGATGCGTGGCGGCCGTCGCAGGCGCAGAGGCATGATGGGGGGTATGGGTACGATGGTAGGCGGGGGCCTGCTGGGAGGCCTGCTCGGAAGTATGATGAGTGGCGGAAGGGGCGGTATGCTGTCCGGCGGCAGGCGCAGCAGTGGCCTCGGTTCCATGGCCTCGATCCTGGGCGGACTGAACGGCAGAAGAGGCTATGGCAGTACGGGAATCGGTGGGCTGGGAAGCCTGCTCGGAGGTATACTCGGAGGCGGCAAGAGAAGATCCGGCTGGTAATGTGGCCATCGGGCAGGAGTTGGAGCCTGTCTGTCTAGGCCTCCAGCTCCTGTTTGATCAGCCTGCGCAGGTCCTGCTCGCGCAGCAGCCCACGAATTATCTTGTTCCCGATGATGAAGGTCGGGACCGCCTGTACACCTACTTCTTCATACGCATGCCGGAGGGCTTTCTGATGCTCCTCCTTATACCTTCTCGCTTCCAGTGCCTGCCTGAACTCACCCGCATCCAGTCCGGTTTCCTTCGCCAGCCTGGTCAGCACCTCTACTTCTCCGATATCTTCCTCGTCCTGAAAAAAGGCGGTGAACATACGGTGTGTATAGGCTTTCCCTAAGCCCTGCTCTTTTGCATACTGGTATCCTTCGAAGGCAAGGTGCGTGTAGGGTTGTGGCGACACCTTTGGGAGCACGATCTCTATACCTAGCTCCTCTGCCATCGGGTACACAGAGTTGGCCCAGGTGTTTTGCAGGTAATCCCCCTCCGGTTTTAACGTCGGGTTTGGGTAGGGGCGCAGCTCAAAGGGCATCCACTCTACACGGATGTTTTCTGGCGCTTCCAGGCCTTGCAGGGCCCTTTCGAGCACCACCTCGCCGAAGAAGCAGTAGGGGCAAACGTAGTCGGAGTATACTTTTATATCCAGCATCAGTCAGTGCAATGGTGAACTCCGTTTTACTGGGGCTGTCGCAACATTGTTCTGAACAGGCGATGTATAACCGGCTTTTTTAGTAGATTGTAAATCGTTAACCATCCGAACTACATATGTTAAAGCGATTTATACTATCCCTGGCACTGTCGGCGGCTCTGTTCGCCTGCCAGCAGCAGCCGGAGCAGACTGCTGTCGCCACCACCCAGGCAGCAGGGCAAACCACCGAAAAAGTTTACTACCCGGGTAAGGGTGACGACTGGGAGCGCCGCAGCGCTGAAGAGGTTGGCATGGATGCCGCCAGGCTGCAGGAGGCGGTAGATTGGGCAAAGCAGCAGGAGACCACGCAGATCGAAAAAGACTTCTCGACGCAGGAGGAGATCTTCGGGAGGCCGCTGGGGCCCTTACCGGCTGCCAGGGCCAACACAAACGGCATCATCATCAAAGATGGCTACATCGTAGCGGAGTGGGGGGACACCAGGGCCGTAGACCCAACCTACAGCGTAGCCAAGAGTTTTCTCTCCACCATCCTCGGGCTGACGCTTGACAGGGGGATGATTGAAGACGTTAACGATCCGGTGGCAAAGTATGTACAGGATGGCGGGTATGATTCGGAGCAGAACCGAAAGGTGACGTGGGAGCAGCATGCCCGTCAGACCACCGAGTGGGAAGGAGAATTGTGGGGCAAAAAGCATGATTTTGTAGGCAGGGAAGAGTATGGCCGTGGGGAGCGGAAGCCGCGCGAACTGCAGGAGCCGGGTACCTTCTATGAGTACAACGATGTACGCATCAACCGCTTTGCTTTGTCGCTGCTGCGCCTGTGGGAGAAGCCGCTGCCGGAGGTGTTGGAGGATGAGATCATGGACCCGATCGGCGCCTCGGACACCTGGCGCTGGGTGCCTTACCGCAACTCTGTCGTGACGATCAACGGCAAAGAAATGCCTTCGGTGAGCGGCGGTACCCGTTGGGGCGGTGGACTGTGGATCAATACCCGTGACGAGGCCCGGTTTGGATACCTGTTCCTGCGCAATGGCCGCTGGGAAGGTAAGCAGCTTATCTCAGAGGAGTGGGTGGAGGAGGCAACCACCAAGCGAGGACCCGTAGGGCCTGATTATGGCTATCTGTGGTGGCTGAACACAGAAGGGAAAGCCTGGCCAGATGCCCCGGTCACCAGCTATGCGGCCCTGGGTGCCGGACAAAACACGATTTGGGTAGACCCGGAGCATGACCTGGTGATCGTGTGGCGCTGGCATGACGGGAAGCAGAACGAGTTGTTCAAACGCGTGCTGGCGGCGGTAAAGGAATAGGAGAGGCGTAGGTTTCGTATCTGAAAAACGTAAATGACAAGGGCTGCGAAACATGGTCGCAGCCCTTGTCGTTTTGAAGGGTTATGTTTGTTTCTTTCCCCTCACCTCAAAGTCAGTATTGTACTTGCCGTACAGCTCGTAGAGCATGCGTGAGATTTCAAAGAGGTGCTTGTCCTGCAGGCCGGCGTGCTGGCGTGCGATCAGCTCCTTTTCCTGCTGGGTCAGTTGCTCGGAGGATACCTTGTCCAGCAGCTTCATCTTGTGCTGATAGGAGCCATAGGCTGCCTGTATGTGCTTCAGGTAGCCCGTAATGCCCTGTAGGGCCGATGCTTTCCGTAGTTCCGTGTCCTGGTCATCTTTTGGCACAATTTCGCTTAGCATCACAAACCCGAAGGTGTTCTCCTCAAGGCGGCCGTTGGCATCCCGGATCTGCGGCGAGTATACCTCCAGGTAGTGCTTGTCGATCAGGAGTGTCTCGCCCAGGTCTTCCTCCAGGTCCAGCTCATAGGTAAGTTCGTCGAATTGGTTTGTGTCCGCCAGCCGGCTGGTGTGCGACAGGATCTTTTGGCCAAAGGGCTGGTAGAGCGACATCAGCTCCTCAAACTCCTCCTGCTGCATGCCCAGGGTAAGTGCCTCCTGCCCGTCCGGCTTCTGTAGCTGCACGATCATGCTGATGTTGGTGCGGTCGATGCAGATGATGCGCTCGATGCGCAGCGGGTACTCCAGCAGGAAAGGCTTCGGCTCCGGCTGATCTGTGCTATCTTCCTCCCTTTCCTCTTCCTCCTCCTCATCGTACAGGATGTGGTCTATGAAGCCCTCCAGGAACTGAAGCTTGTCTTTTAACTGGCGGTAAACTTTTGTGCGTCGGGGGGAGCTTTTCCCGGACATGGTGCCCAGATCGCTCAGGCAGTCCAGCTCCGTGATCTTTTCCAGTTCCTGCAGTATTTCTTCGGGACTTGCCTCGCCGTTGAGTAACAGCTGCTCATACAGGAAAAGGGTATACACATGGGTAACGTACCCCAGTTCGGGCAACACATCAAAAGCGTTCTGCCTTTCCTGCTGTGCCAGGTACAGCATCTCAATGGCGGTGTGTACAGGAGCCAGAAGGTGCTGCTCGGCCGCCTGTTGTAGCTTGGCGATGGCCTGCTGAACCGCCTTTTTCTGAAAGCTGTGCTTGTCGGTCAGTTCCCAAAGGATCTTTCGGTACTTGTCAGAATTCGGCAAACCAAAATGTGCCAGCAACTGCTGCTCCGACCACAGGATCTCCTCAAATAACTCTGTGTTTCGTGTTGGCCCTCCCTGCTCCTCCAAGCGCTTGCTCTTCTTGAAGTAGCTTTTCAATTCTTTCTCCAGTTGCATACTCTTCTAATTTCGATCAGCCGTAACAGTGGTTTTAAGTATAAATATAACGGTAACTGCAGAAGAATGATAGGTATATTCCAGATATCCGTGTTTTGCAGGCAGTAGGATACGTATTTAGCGCAATAAAAAACAGCCACCCCGTAAGAGGTGGCTGTTTTGCTTCAGTTTATACGTAGTGGTCTAGTGGCGGCAGGTACAGTGCTCGCCGGCTATACCTTCGAAGCGGGTATCGGTGCCCTCGTGCCAGTCGAAAGCGGTGGCGTACTTGTCGTTCTCCCACCAGAACTTGCCTGGCTTTTTGTCGTAGTTGCCAATCTCTGCCATGGTTGCTGCGTCGTACAGACGGCCGTTCACCATCGTGTACTTCACATGCTCCGAGTTCTGGATATTCTCGAGCGGGTTCTTGTCCAGCACGATCAGGTCGGCCAGCTTGCCAACCTCCAGCGAGCCAAGGTCTTTGCCCATGCCGATGTACTCTGCTCCATTCAGCGTGGCGGCACGCAGTGCTTCGTGGTTAGTCATGCCGCCTTGCTGCAGCATCCACAGCTCCCAGTGCGCGCCCAGGCCCTGCAGCTGTCCGTGTGCTCCCAGGTTTACCTTCACACCGTTATCCGTCAGCACTTTGCAGGCTTTGGAGGTGGCGATGTGGCCGTTCTCATACTCCTCGTCCGGCACCAGCGTTACGCGGCGGGCGCGTCCGTCGATAATAGAGCGCGGTGTGAACTTGAGCAGGCGGTCTTTCTCCCACACGTTGGTTTTCTGGTACCAATAGTACTCGCCAGAGTTACCGCCGTAGTTTACGATCAGGGTAGGGGTGTAGCCTACGTTAGAGGCTTTCCATACCTCGATTACGTCTTTGTAAAGCGGCGATACCGGAATGTTATGCTCCACACCGGAGTGGCCGTCCAGGATCATGCTCATGTTGTGGAAGAAGGTAGAGCCTCCCTCCGGGTACACGCTCATATCCAGCTCACGGGCCGCCTGAATCACCTGCTGGCGCTGCTCACGGCGCGGCTGGTTATAGCTCTTCACCGAGAAGCCACCCACTGCCTTGATGCGGCGCAGGTGCGAACGGGCATCCTCGAGGTTGTTGATCACGGCCTTGAAGTTACCATCAGCACCGTAGAGGATCGTACCGGTAGAGTAGATGCGCGGACCTACCATGGCACCCGACTTCACCGCCTCTGACTGGCTAAACACCATTTCTGTGGTAGAGGAAGGGTCGTGGGTAGTGGTTACGCCGTAAGCCAGATTCGCATAGTACGACCACTGCTTCTGCGGGCTCATACCCAAACGGAAGGTACCCAGGTGCGCGTGCACGTCCACCAGGCCAGGCATGATGGTTTTGCCGGCAGCGTCCACTACTTTGGCATCCTTCGGTACATTTACGTTTTTGCCAATGGCCACAATACGGTTACCGTCTACTACAATGGTGCCGCCCTCAATCACCTCATCACCTTTCATCGTGATGATGCGGGCATTGGTGAAGGCCACCTTTCCTTCCGGAGTATCGGTGTTTAGCACCAGGCCGATCTTGGTACCGGTGGTATCGATGGCCGGAAGCTCTTCCGGGGCACCTTCCACAAACTTGAAGCGGTCCTTCAGGTCGTTGGAGAAATACTCATCGCCCAGCACCCAGTTGATCTTCTTGCTGTCTCCGGACCAGTGAATGCTTGTGCCGGCATCGCGGGTGAAGCGGGCAATCGGCATCGCTTTGGTATCCTTGTTCAGGTCCATGCCGGCACCGTTGGCCGTGAAAGGAACTATATAGCCGTTGAACAGCTCGGCAAAGGCAAGCCACTTGTTGTCCGGGCTTGGATAGAACTGATCGGTGTAGGTAGACGTGTAATGTGTCTGCTCCTCCTTACCCTGCAGGTTCACGCTCTTGAAGGCATACTTGCCCCCTTCGTAAGTCGTGTAGAAAATGCGGTCAGAGTTCACGTTGAACATTGGGGAAGAGCCCCTCTCCTGTACCAGTGTCGCTTTACCGCCATCCGCCGGCATGTAGAAAATGCCTTTCTCCTTGCCGTGCGCGTAGCCCATGTGGCTGTTACCGCCTTCTTTGGAGAACACAATGTACTTACCGTTTGGCGAGAACTTAGGCACGGCGTAGAAGCCTTTCTCGGTTGTCAGCTTCACCGGCTTGGCGTTCTTCTTGCGGATGTCCAGTTTATAGATGGCGCTGAAGTTGTCGTCGTTCCAGGTGGCGTACACGAGGTGCTTGCCATCCGGCGAGAAGCTCGGGTAGAACTCGAAGTCCTGGCCTTTGGTGATGCGCTCCGGCTTGCCGTTCGGCAGTTCTTTCTTGTAGATATAGCCGGCAGCGTTGAATACCAGCGTTTTGCCATCCGGGGAAGTCACGGCATGGCGAATGGCCTTGGCCTCAAACTGCTTTGGCGAAACTCCTTCTTTGCTGTGGTCGTGGCGTACGGCCTCAGCCACATGATGCGTAGCCGTGGCCTCGAAAGGTATGTTGGCTACCTGCTTGGTGTTCACGTCTACCTTGTTGAGCTTTCCATCGGCCCAGAACACGATGTTTTTGTTGTCCGGTGTCCAGGAGAAGTACGGATATACCCCGAAGATCGCCCAGGCTTCCTGCTGGTCGTGGTTCAGTTTATCGTACACAGGCCACTCTTCACCTGTCTTCAGGTCGTGGATAAACAGGACAGACTTGGTGCGCACGCGGCGAACGAAGGCCATGTACTTGCCGTCGCGGGAGATAACCGGACGCGCCGCGCCGCCGTTACCGGTCACCACGTTCTCGATCTCGCCGGTATTGCGGTCCACGCGGCGAATTACGTAGATCTGGCCGTTCGGGTCCTTGTTATACTCAAACGTAGTGCCGCCGCTCATGTCCTCAGAGAAGTACACGTACTTTCCGTCAGGCGACACGAAAGGCTCGCCGGCATCCTGCTGGTCGTTCTTGCGCTTGGTCAGCTGCACGCCCGTACCGCCTGTTACGTGGTACATCCACATCTCACCGGCACCCAGCGAGCGGGTGTTGGTAAAGTGCTTGCGGGCGATGATGTACTGCCCGTCCGGCGTCCAGACAGCATTGTTCAGCAGGCGGAAGTTCTCGTTAGTGATCTGCTTGGCGTCAGAGCCGTCACGCTTCATGATCCAGATGTTATCGCCGCCACCTGCGTCGGAGGTGAAGGAGATAAACTTGCCGTCCGGGCTGAAGCGGGGCTGCACCTCGTATGGGCGGCCGCTGCGCAGCAGTTTGGCCTTACCGCCGGAGATCGGCATGATGTAAAGGTCTCCGAGCATGTCAAAGACGATCTCTTTGCCATCCGGGCTTACATCCACGCTCATCCAGGTACCTTCATTAGTCGTGATGGTTACCTCTTTCTCCGGACCGTAGGCCGCGTCCACTTTCCATTTGGCGTCTTCTTTTTTGTCCTGTGCCTGTGCCGCGCCGAAAGGGAGAGCCAGCGCCGCCGCCAGGAACATACTCAGATAAGTACGTTTGTTCATGGGTTGGTTAATTAGATTAGTTAGATGTTCAAATTTAGTGATTTTGCCGGTGATATGATAAATACACACGCTAAAGAAACAGCACCAGGAGGAAGCAGAAGCCCCTGCTTTGCCTGGTACCCTCTCCTAACAGGAGTAAGCAGCTATATAGTTCGATAGTTGAATGTAGCGCGTGTGCTGGAGAAAGCTTGTGCCGGTATATGGTATGACAGTGGCTGAGGTATACCTTAGAATTTCATCTTGCCATACTTGTAGTATCCAGGCCCAATCCCGAGGAC
>JAJLKL010000306.1:0-4435 GCA_033838975.1 Hymenobacteraceae bacterium
CGTATTGGCCAATAGATGTTATGCCGGGTAGAGTCGATGGGGGAAAAAGGCAGTTGCCTTGGCCGCAGGTCTGGTGGCGTCATAGCTGCTTTGTTTTGGTCAAACTGCTCAATATTTCTTTTTCGGTTTATTTCGCTTGCCTGCTCGTCCATGCGTTCCCTTATGCCGGTATTGGCAGGACTCCGATACCGTACCCTCGGGTTTACTTCGGCTCCTACTGGTAAATTCTCCTGCCCCTCTGATAGCGAAGTACAACCGACTCCTGCTGATGCTAGCAGTACCGCTGTTACATATATTTTATACTTGCTCATAAGTTCCTTTCCTTTGCTACCCATGTATACGAAAGGATAGTATAGGGTAAGCCTCAAAGGACGCTTTTCAGCAAACTATACCCGCCGAATTAGCAAAAGGCCAGAAATGAAGCAACATTTCTGGCCTTTTGTACCTTGTCTATCACCTGCTACTCATTCTTTCCCCATACATGCTGATGGCCTACCTGCGTAAGCATCAGCCCATCCGGAGCAGGGTTGATGTAGCCCTCTTTGGCAAGGTGCTGCTCCGCTTCCTTCTGCACATCCTTGTAGTGCGGGTAGCGCTCCTGCAGGAACGGGTACAGCTGCTGGTAGTGCAGCACGCTGCCCTCCCGAACCCTGAACTCTTTGAAGGCATCTATGATACACTGCGCCGTGTTCTCTATATTATCTGCGTCTGAATGTAGTTCTGGCATAGCTTTATCTGTTTTGGTTTAGAGTTTAAAGTACGGCAGGCAGGGGTATTGGTTAAAATGAGGAGCAGCTTAATTAACAGCTTCTCAGCAGGTACTGTGACAACTAAAAACCATTCTTTTCAACTACACCTCCGAAGGCAACAGACTACGAATACCGCTCCAAAGCGCTATGCGCTGCTCGATACAACCCTTGGAAACCTCCAGTGCTTGCTGCCATTTCTCATCGTCATCGCCGCAGAGCTCGCTTACCATTTGCAGCGCCAGCGGCGTGTGCACCTCCTCATCCAGCTGCACATGGCGGTCCAGGTAATAAAGAAAGGTATCCAGCTTGCCCGGGAAGCGTTCGTTCAGGTCAGCAACAAGGCTGCGGAACATATCCGGGATCAGGTCTTCGCGGCCAAAGGTAAAGGCCGCCGCGATGGCATGCGTTTTACCGGAGTTGATAATGCGGAAGGTGTGGCGCACAAAGCACTTCACTGACACGTGTACCTGCGCATGATCCAGAGCGCTGTCCACACTTTTGCCTTCGCCTATACTTTGCAGCAGTTGATTAATCTTAGTTCTGTCTGCTCCTATCTCAGCCATGGCGCGCAGGTACAGTTCAAAATGGCTGACAGGATTACCCTCCTGATCTACATCGGTTTCCTCCTCCAGCACAATCTCATTGATCAGGCGGCGGGTGCCGGGGCTTCCTTTCGGCACCCAGGGCAGGGTAACGCAGGTCAGGTCAACCTGTAGCGCCTTCAGCAGGCTCATGAAATCCCACACGGCGAACACATGGTGCTCCATAAACACCTTCAGGTCTTCCAGCGTCTCCAGCGACTGGTATACATTATGTTTCAATAAACGCTGACGGTGCTCCTGCAGCGCTTTTTGCAGTTCCTCAATTCTGCGGCTGTTCATCATTTATAAGAAGTATGTATAGAAAAACTGTTGCCAAACAGAGCCTTCTCTGATTTGGCAACAGCAAAACTATGACGGAGCTGAATAAGTTTATCGTTTTTTCTCGAAATCCAGTGCTACGGAATTCAGACAGTAGCGAAGTCCTGTAGGTTTGGGACCATCCGGGAAGACATGGCCAATATGTGAGCCGCAGCGGGCGCACTCCACCTCCGTCCTGACCATCCCCATCGTCCTGTCTTCTACCTCCTTCACCCTTTCTTTGGCAATGGGCGCATAAAAGCTAGGCCACCCAGTGCCGGAGTCAAACTTTGCACCAGAGCTGAACATAGGATTATGGCAGGCAGCACAGTAGTATATCCCCTCTTCCTCGTTATCGTTATACTCGTTGTCAAAAGGCTTCTCCGTACCCTCCTGCCGCAGTACAAAGTACTCTTCGGCAGTAAGCTCTTTTCGCCACTGTTCCTCCGACTTTACCACGGTATCCTGCAGCGATTCGCTGTTGAGGGCCAGCCTCACATAATCTGGTAAAGGCTCATCGCCGGTGGTGGCAGTGGTATACGGTAGTTCAGTTGTTTGCTCCTGTTGGGTACAGGCAAACAGGCCTAAGGCGCCTAAAAGTGTCAGGAAAATCAATGCTCTCATACTTATACCTACGGAGCAACAAGCGGTCTGGCCCTGCTCCTGAAAAATTTGCTAACTGCTTATGAAACAATCTACAGTAACTTAATGTTTGCCTCATAACCTGTGCCAGAAACAGCCGCAGGAGAAATTAATACAATCATAACCTGTTTATTTCGAGCGAACTAGTGAAAATCTAAAGCCTTTTCAGTACTTTTGCGGCTCGAAAAACCAATTCAATGCAGAACATTCGAAATATTGCGATTATCGCACACGTAGACCACGGCAAAACAACGCTTGTGGACAAGATCATCCACGCCTCCAAGCTTTTCGCAGAGCACCAGCAGTTCGACGACCTGATCCTGGACAACAACGACCTGGAGCGTGAGCGCGGGATCACGATCGTTTCCAAGAACGTGTCGGTTCGCTACAAAGACGTTAAGATCAACATCATAGACACGCCTGGTCACGCTGACTTCGGGGGTGAAGTAGAGCGCGTACTGAAGATGGCCGATGGTGTACTACTGCTGGTAGACGCATTCGAGGGGGCCATGCCTCAGACTCGTTTCGTATTGAGCAAAGCTATCCAGTTGGGCCTGAAGCCGATCGTGGTAGTAAACAAAGTAGACAAAGAGAACTGCCGCCCGGACGAGGTGCACGAGCAGGTGTTCGACCTGATGTTCAACCTGGACGCTACGGAAGAGCAGCTGGATTTCGTGACGCTGTACGGATCTTCCAAGCAAGGTTGGATGAGCCGCGACTGGACACAGCCAACAGAAGATATCACACCGCTTCTTGATGCTATCATTGAGGTGATTCCTGCGGCGCCTACCAACGAGGGTACGCCACAGATGCAGATCACCTCACTAGACTACTCTTCTTTCGTGGGGCGTATCGCGATCGGTCGCGTTCACCGTGGAACATTGAGAGAAGGCATGCCTATTGCCCTTTGCAAAGCAGACGGCAGCATCAAGAAAGGACGCATCAAAGAGCTACAGGTATTTGAGGGCCTTGGCAAGCAAAAAGTAGAGTCGGTATCAGCCGGTGAGATTTGCGCTGTAACCGGTATCGAAGGTTTCGACATTGGTGACACCATCGCGGATGCGGAGACCCCGGAGCCAATGGAGCGTATCTCCATCGACGAGCCTACCATGAACATGCTGTTTACGATCAACAACTCTCCTTTCTTCGGTAAAGAGGGTAAGTTCGTAACATCTCGTCACCTGCGTGACCGCCTGTTCAAGGAAACAGAGAAGAATCTGGCCCTGCGTGTGCAGGAAACTGACCGTGAGGATACGTTCCTGGTGTTTGGCCGTGGTATCCTGCACTTGTCTGTACTGATCGAGACCATGCGCCGCGAGGGGTATGAGCTGCAGGTAGGTCAGCCACAGGTAATCTTCAAGGAAATTGACGGCCAGCGCCACGAGCCGATCGAGCACCTGGTAGTAGACGTTCCGGAAGAGACTGCCGGTAAGGTAATTGAGCTGGTAACGCAGCGTAAGGGTGAACTGACGATCATGGAGCCGAAAGGCGACCTGCAGCACCTGGAGTTCAACATCCCTGCCCGCGGTCTGATCGGCCTGCGTAACAACGTGCTGACAGCTACTGCCGGTGAGGCCATCATGAACCACCGCTTCCTGGCTTACGAGCCGTATAAAGGCAATATCCCTGGCCGTAACAACGGCTCTATCATCTCTATGGAGACAGGTGTGGGTACTGCCTACGCTATCGACAAGTTACAGGACCGTGGCGTGTTCTTCGTTGATCCGGGTGTAGAGGTATATATGGGTCAGGTAATCGGGGAGCACAGCCGCCAGAACGATATCACGGTGAACATCCAGAAGGGCAAGAAGCTGACCAACATGCGTGCTTCCGGCTCTGATGACAACACCAAGATCGCGCCTGCCAAGAATTTCTCGCTGGAGGAAGCCATGGAATACATCCAGAAGGATGAGTACCTGGAGATCACGCCGAAGAGCATCCGTATGCGTAAGATCTACCTCGACGAGAACGAGCGTAACCGTATGTCTAAAGTAGAAGCGTAAGCTTTAGCATAACATAAAAAGAAGAGGGCCTTGCTGCAGCAAGGCCCGCTTCTTTTTATACAAAATGTAACTTTTACAAACCGCGCCTCACATTGTCACTTCACCCTGTTGAAACTAAAAAGTGCGGTTCGCCTACATTGAC
>JAJLKL010000307.1:0-15052 GCA_033838975.1 Hymenobacteraceae bacterium
CTGCCCGCAGGAGAAACCGGAAGAGATCTGGCTGATGACCTTCTGGGCGGATGAGGAGAGTTACCAGGTATGGTACAGGAACCACATGAAGGAGTCGCACAACAACATCCCGAAAGGGTTAAAGCTGGTGCCGCACAGCGCTAAGGTACGCTTCTTTGACCACATCGCGGGGTAAAGAGGGCAGGCACCGGTGCCCTGTAGCCCCTCCCAAGCAAGCCTGCCGTGCTTCTCCCCAGGCTCCGGTCTACGCTCCCTGCATTTGCCTCAGCTCTACTTGAGCGCAAAAAGTTGTAACATTTTTTGCTGTACAGAGTTTTATAAATAGAGCTTGCAAATATGCTGCATGCATACTATTTTTGATGCAAGCGCTATATAGGATATTAGTCATCCTCGTAGTCTAGGCCCATCATTTTGTTGTAGGCCTGCTGTAGTTCCGAGAAAGCGTGTAGGTTACCAGACTGGCGGCTGATCTGCATTCCTTTTTTATAAATGCGCTCCGCTACGTCGTTCTTACCAAACTCTTCGTATAGTTTGGCAGCGTGGTAATAAGTGCCTACATAGTTCTCGTGCTCAGCCAGTAGCTTTTCATAGTACTCCATCGCTTTCTCTTTATCTGCGTTGCGGTATTCGGTGGCTATGGCATACAGCGTGAAAGGATCGTTAGGGTCCTCTTCCAGAAATTTGAAGAGCTGCTCTAATCTGTTTTCGTTCATTTCGAATTGGCTATATTTTAATTAACTTCGCACAAATCTAATTTTAAAAAGCTAACATTTCTAACCATGAAAATATTAGTTTGCATCAGTAACGTACCGGATACGACATCCAAGATCAACTTTACGGCTGATAACAAAGAGTTTGACAAGAACGGTGTGCAGTACGTAATCAACCCTTGGGATGAGTATGCGCTGACAAGAGCCATTGAGCTGAAAGAGGCGAAAGGCGGCACTGTAACAGTATTGAATGTAGGCGAGGCCGACGCTGAACCTAATATACGCAAGGCGCTTGCAATTGGTGCAGACGATGCCATCCGTGTAAACGCTAACCCGAAGGACGCTTTCTTTGTAGCGCAGCAGATTGCCGCTGTGGCCAAGGAAAACAACTACGACATGATCCTGATGGGCAAGGAGTCGATCGACTACAACGGCGCTCAGGTGCACAACATGGTGGGGGAGATGCTGGGCCTGCCTACGGTGGTTCCTGCCTTCAAGCTGGACCTTGTAGACGACACCACAGCCCGCCTGGAGCGTGAGATCGAAGGTGGCAAAGAGGTGCTGGAAGTGAAGCTTCCGTTTGTGGCCAGCGCGCAGCAGCCAATGTCGGAGCCCCGCATCCCGAACATGCGCGGCATCATGACGGCCCGTACCAAGCCGCTGAAAGTGGTGGAGCCGGTAGGCGCCGAGGTGAAGGCTGAGTACGTGAACTACAGCAAGCCTGAGAAGAAGGGCGGCGTGAAGATGATCGACCCAGAGAACGCCGGAGAATTGATTACATTATTGAGAAACGAAGCTAAAGTACTATAAAGATATGTCTGTTCTAGTATTTGTAGAAGGTCTTAACGGAGAGATCAAAAAGTCCTCGCTGGAGGCTGCATCATATGGTAACCAGGTGGCCAAACAACTTGGGACAACTGCTACTGCGGTAGCCATTGGAGAGGTACACGAAGACGCACTTACCAGACTGGGAGAGCAGGGCATCAGCAAGGTGTTGTATGACGCCGATGATCGCCTGAAGCAGTTTGTGGCAGATGCGTATGTGAAAGTGATCGCAAAGGCGGCCCAGCAGGAAAACGCGAAGGTGCTGGTGTTCTCCAACACGAACATCGGCGCTTCAGTAGGAGCCAAACTGGCGGTGCGTCTGGGTGGCTCACTGGCTACAAACGTAACTACGTTGCCTAAAATTGAGGGTGACTCTTTCACGGTGACGCGTGGGGTGTTCTCAGGCAAGGCATTTGCCGATGTGCAGCTGTCCTCTGACGTGAAAATCATCGCGGTGAAGAAAAACTCGATCGATATCACCCACGAAGGCGGTACAGCTACGGTAGAGAGCCTTTCTGCCGATTTAACGGATGCGGATTTTGCGGCTGCCCCTAAGGAAACCGTGATGCAGGATACAGAAGGCGGTGTGCTGCTGCCGGAGGCTGAAGTAGTGGTGTCGGGTGGCCGTGGTCTGAAGGGCCCTGAGAACTGGCACCTGGTGGAGGACCTGGCGAAAGCCCTGGGTGCTGCCACTGCCTGCTCTAAGCCAGTGTCTGACATGGACTGGAGACCGCACCATGAGCACGTTGGCCAGACAGGTATCACGGTAAGCCCTAACCTGTACATCGCCATCGGTATTTCCGGTGCAATTCAGCACCTGGCCGGGGTTAACTCTTCTAAAGTGATTGTCGTTATTAATAAGGATCCAGAAGCACCGTTCTTTAAGGCTGCCGATTACGGTATAGTTGGCGATGCGTTTGAGGTTGTTCCGAAATTAATTGAAGCTGCGAAGGCTTTAGACAAATAGACTTAGAAGAAGATACTGTGAAGAAAATTCAGTTAGAGATACTCGGCCTCTCTTCAAGCCAGTCGCAGACGGGTTCGTTTGCCCTGGTACTGGGGGAGAGAGATGGAAACAGAAGGCTGCCGATCATCATCGGGATGTTTGAGGCGCAGTCCATTGCAATTCAGATTGAGAAAATAAACCCGAACCGTCCGCTCACGCACGACCTGTTCAAAACGTTTGCCGAGGAGATGGGCGTTAGTGTATCTGAGATCCTGATCTCGGACCTGAAGGAAGGGGTGTTCTACTCCAAGATCATGTGCACCAACGGCGCCCGTGAGTTTGAGCTGGATGCACGCCCTTCAGACGCCATCGCTATCGGCCTTCGCTTCGGGGTGCCGATCTACACTGTGGAAAGCGTACTGTCTGAGGCAGGAATCATCCTGAGCGACCTGGAAGAGGAAGAGGAGGAAAATGAAGAAATGGCGGTGAAGAGCAGCTCCTCCGCATCGTCTTCCGGCACAAAGGAGTCGCTGAGCCAGACATCGGTGGATGAACTCAATAAGATGCTCAATGAAGCTCTCGAGAAAGAGGACTACGAGCGGGCAGCCAAGATACGCGACGAGTTGAACAAGCGAAACTGATTTAACATCAAGTATACCTGAGAGTCCTGCACCGGTAATGGTGCAGGACTTTTTGTTTTAAAAGATATTCGGCTTACTTTTGGCAAATTTTGTCCCAAAGCATGTACGATATTTTCAGAGGGCTTATCGGCTTACTTGCCATATTAGCCATCGCGTTCTTATTTTCAAAAAACAAAAAACGTATCGATTGGAGGCTTGTCGGCTTCGGAGTTTTTCTTCAGATCCTTTTTGGAGTGCTGGTTACACAGGTGCCCCTGGTGGCGGATGGCTTTGCCGCCGTCAGCCGTGGCTTCGTGACCTTCCTCGACTTCTCGCAGGCCGGGGCGCAGTTCCTCTTCGGTAACCTGGCCAACCCGGCGGAAAACGGCGGCCTGGGCTTTATCTTCGCCTTTTCGGTGCTGCCTACCATTATCTTCTTCTCTACTGTTTCGGCAGGTCTGTACTACCTTGGTGTGCTGCAGAAAATCGTGTACGGCATTGCCTGGATCATGTCCAAGGGGATGCGCCTTTCGGGTGCCGAGAGCTTGTCTGCCGCCGGTAACATCTTTCTGGGGCAGACGGAGGCCCCGCTGCTGGTAAGGCCGTTCATCAGCCGCATGACACGCTCCGAGCTGATGTGCCTGATGACAGGCGGTATGGCGACGCTGGCCGGGGGGGTACTGGCCGCTTACGTATCCTTCCTGGGCGGAGATGACCCTGTGCAGAAGGCCGTTTTCGCCGCGCACCTGCTCACGGCCTCTATCATGAACGCGCCGGCCGGGATCGTGCTGGCCAAGATTCTGGTGCCGGAGTCGGAGCCGGAGCACATTACCACCAAACTGGAGGTGAACGAGGAGCAGCTGGGGGTAAACCTGGTGGATGCGCTTTCGCGCGGTGCTGCCGATGGCCTAAGGCTGGCGGCTAACGTAGGCGGTATGCTCCTGGCCTTTATCGCTGTGATCGCCCTGGTCAATTACCTGCTCACCGACCTGATCGGCGACTGGACGGGCCTGAACACATGGGTGGCGGCCACCACAGAGGGGCGCTTCCAGGGCTTTTCGCTGCAGTACATTCTGGGGCAGTTCTTTCGTGTGTTTGCCTTTATCATGGGGGTGCCGTGGGTAGATACGCTGCAGGTAGGTAGCTTGCTGGGGCAGAAAACAGCCATCAACGAGTTTGTGGCTTACCTGGACCTGGCAGAAATGAAGAGCGCCGGTACGCTGTCCCCCAAGTCTATCATCATGGCAACTTATGCCTTGTGCGGCTTCTCTAACTTCAGCTCCATTGCCATTCAGATCGGAGGTATCGGTAGTATGGCCCCAAGCCAGCAGGGGAACCTGTCCAAGCTTGGCTTCATTGCCCTTTTAGGCGCCTCACTGGCTTGTATGATGACTGCCACCGTGTCTGGTATGCTTTACGCGCTGTAATCTCCTGACCCTTTGCAGGGCTAAACAAAAGGGCCTCCCGCTGCAGTAGCGGGAGGCCCTTTTGTGTTACGGTGGCTAAGAAGAATGCTTCTGTCTTTCCTCCTCTTCTTCCTCTTCCTCTACCTTCTTTGCATCGCGCATCAGGCGGTTGGCAAAAATAAATTCGTTCAGTTCCTTTACGTTGGAGTCGAGGATATCGTCGCGGGTGCCTTCCCAGGCTTTCCTGCCTTCGTGCAGGAACATGATCTTGTCGCCGATCTCGATCACGGAGTTCATGTCATGCGTTACCACGATGGTGGTGATATTATACTCTTCGGTGATCTCTTTGATCAGCTCGTCAATTTTGATGGCTGTGAGCGGGTCCAGGCCGGAGTTGGGCTCGTCGCAAAACAGGTAGGTACAGTGCGGGGCAATGGCGCGGGCTATACCTACGCGTTTCTTCATACCGCCGCTCAGCTCCGAAGGCATTTTCTTGTTGGACCCCTCCAGCCCTACACGCTTCAGGCAGAAGTTCACGCGGTCCAGGCGTTCGTCCTTGGGCATGTGCGCCAGCATTTTCAGCGGGAACTCCACATTCTGCTCCACCGTCATGGAGTCGAAGAGGGCGCTTCCCTGGAACAGCATGCCGATCTTGCGCCGGATTTCCTGCCGTATGTCGAGCTTGTTGTTGGTAAAGTAGGTGCCGTCGAAGGTGACGCTGCCCACGTCTGGCTTGATCAGGCCGACAATGCACTTGAGCAGCACACTTTTACCGGTGCCGCTGGCGCCCAGCAGCAGGTTGGTTTTGCCTGTCTCAAACACACCGCTGATGCCGTCGAGCACTTTCTTGCCGTTGAAGGATTTATGTATGTTGTGAATTTCAATCATATAGAGGGTGCTGGTTCAATAGGAGTTTCTTTCCGCTACATGTCTTCTTTACAGGAGCAGCTGCGCGCACACATAGTCTGCGATCAGCACGGCGATCACGCTGTTGGTAACGGCTGTGGTACTGGCTGCGCCCACCTCCAGCGCACCGCCTGAGGTATGGTATCCTCTGAACGAAGAGATGGAGGAGATCAGCAGCGCAAACACCACCGATTTGATCAGGGCGAACGTTACGTTGTACGGTATAAAGTCTTCGCGGATACCGGTGATGTACTCCTGAGCTGTCAGGGCCCCTGTTACCGTACCCGCCACGTAGCCTCCTGCAATACTCAGGAACATCGACAGGATCACCAGCATCGGGAAAACCAGGAAGGCAGCAATGACCTTCGGCAGTACCAGGTAGGAGGCGGAGTTGATCCCCATTACCTCCAGGGCGTCTACCTGCTCACTGATCTGCATGGTGCCCAGGCCGCCAGCGATGCTGGAGCCCACCTTGCCCGCCAGCACAATGGAGGTAATGGTGGGGGCCAGTTCCAGCAGGGTCATCTCGCGCACCATAAAGCCGATGGTAGAGCGCGGGATGAAGGCGTTGTTCAGGTTGTAGGACACCTGCACGCAGGTTACCGCCCCGATAAAGGTGGAGACGATGGCCACAATAAAGATGGAGTTCACCCCGATGAGGATGGCCTCATCGATGGTTCTGTTAAAGATAATGCGAGGCGATTCAGTGCGTGTGAACAGGCTCGACATAAAGAGTAAGTACTTTCCGAAGTGTTGCAACATAAAGGGCGTGATGCTTATTTAATCCAGGTTGTCCCCTCGTTTTGGACAAAAATACAGTATTAATACCTATATTACGTTTAAAATTACAAAACACACAAATCCTGACATATTTATGCATCGATACATTTTGGTAACAGGCGGTACAAAAGGAATAGGCCGGGCTGTGATTGAGCAGTTTGCCAAGGAAGGCTTCCATATTATCACCTGTTCCCGAAACGAAAGTGACCTGAAGAAGCTGAAGCTCGAGATTGAACAGAACTATACCTTTTCGAAAGTATTTTACCAGGAGGCGGACCTGAGCAGCAGAGAATCTCTGGAAAGTTTTGTGAAGTATGTGAAGGGACTGGATGTGCGGGTAGACGTACTGGTGAACAACAGCGGCCTGTTTATACCTGGAAAGGTTACCGAAGAGGACAACGAGGCGCTTCCGTTTATGATCAACACCAACCTGTATAGCGCCTACTACATCACCAAGGCCTTTGTGGGGGATATGATCAAGCGCCGTTCCGGGCATATCTTTAATCTGTGCTCCACGGCCAGCATCACGCCCTACATTAACGGCGGCTCTTACTGCATCTCCAAGTATGCCATTTACGGCATGACGAAGGTGCTGCGGGAGGAGCTGAAGGAACATGATGTGCGGGTAACCGCCATCCTGCCCGGGGCCACCCACACGGCCAGCTGGGAAGGAGTGGATCTGCCGCCGGAGCGGTTCATGAAAGCAGAGGATGTTGCCCTGTCCATCTGGGGCGCCTTTAACCTGTCGCTGAACAGTGTGGTAGAGGAGATCCTGATCAGACCGCAGCTGGGGGATATTTAGGGAGTGAAGAGTGTTGAATTAGGAAATCAGGGAATTAAAGCTTAGTTGCACATGACTCTTTCTTTAGCCAAACCCCGTGTGAAGATCTGCTGCATCAGCAGTGTGCAGGAGGCACAGCTGGCGGTGCAGCAAGGGGCCTCGGCCCTGGGGTTGGTAGGGCAGATGCCCAGCGGCCCCGGCGTGATCAGTGACGCGCTGATCGCCGAGATTGCCCAGACCGTACCGCCACCCATAGCTTCCTTTTTGCTTACCTGCCGTACTGCCGCCGCCGACATCGTAGAGCACCATCAGCTGGTGCGCACCAACACCATCCAGCTGGTCGATACGCCCCGGGAGGGAACCTATGCGCAGCTACGCCAGGCGCTGCCGGGGGTAAAGCTGGTGCAGGTGGTGCATGTGCTGGGCGGGGAGAGTGTGGAGGAGGCGCAGCGGGCAGCCGAGCAGGTGGATGCCATCCTGCTGGATTCGGGTAACCCCAAGCTGCAGGTAAAGGAATTGGGCGGCACCGGCCGTATACATGATTGGGTGGTGAGCCGGCGCATACGCGAAAGTATAGCCAAACCGGTCTTTCTGGCCGGTGGGCTGCATGCCGGAAACGTGCGGGAGGCCATTGAAGTGGTGCAGCCATTTGGCATAGACCTGTGTAGTGGCGTCCGGACCAACGGCAAGCTGGACCCTTACAAACTGGAAAAGTTTTTTGAGGTAATTGAAAAGATTTAGAGCCTGTTTCAAATTCGCTTTTACAGGCGAAAATGGATTAGGAAGAATTCTGGCGAAGCGGTCTCTGAGCTTCATAGCAGCGCTATGGGCGAGAAGAGCGTGAAGTCAGGTTCCTTCATGGGCCGTTCGCAGCGTAAAGGATGAATTTTAACAGGCTCTAAGAACATAAGATCCAAGGTTTAAAACAAACAGACTATGAAACTAGAAGGAAAGATCGCTGTCGTAACCGGAGTGAGCAAGGGAATCGGACTGGCCACCGTGCACGCCCTGCTGGAGAAAGGGGCATTGGTAGCAGGCTGGGGACGAACAAACCCTGACGTACAGCATGAGAACTTCCATTTCTTTGAGTGCGATGTGCGCTACAACGACTCCGTGCAGCGCGCCTTTGACCAAACCATGATGAAGCTGGGCGTGCACGTATCCGTGCTGGTGAACAACGCCGGCCTGGGCATTGCCGGCTTGCTGGAGGAGATGTCGCTGGAGGACTGGCACATGATGTTCGAAACTAACGTGAACGGTATTTTCTACTGCACCCGCCTGGTGGTGCCCGGCATGAAGGAGCTGGGGGAGGGCCACATCATCAATATTTCCTCTATTGCAGGGACCACGGGCATTGAGCAAATGTCAGGCTACTGCGGCACCAAGCATGCCGTGCGCGGTATTTCGCACTCGCTGTACAAGGAGGTGCGGGACTACGGGGTAAAGGTGACCTGCATCTACCCTGGCTCCACCCAGACAAACTTCTTCGATAACATCGACAGCGTAACGGTGAACGAGAACATGATGCGCCCGGAGGACATTGCCTCCACCATCCTGCATGCCGTAGAATCACACCCAAACTACCACCACGTGGATATCGAGGTACGACCGCTGATGCCAAAGGGCCGCAAGCAGAAATAGGTATAAGTGTGGCGCGGCTTTTGTAGCTTTGCAGACCAGTATTTGCAGGAGGGATAAGCTTTTGGGCTTGAGGCGGTGCTGCCTCAGCCGGAGCTTGTCTCGGAAACCCTGTAAATACTGG
The DNA here is from genome assembly GCA_033838975.1 of Hymenobacteraceae bacterium. Classification (GTDB taxonomy): domain Bacteria; phylum Bacteroidota; class Bacteroidia; order Cytophagales; family Hymenobacteraceae; genus Pontibacter. Next base: position 8,737 of record JAJLKL010000307.1, read on the forward strand.
TCTTGTTACGTGATGGCGGTACTATTTTTTATCTTGTAACTTGCTGTCAGTTCTAATATCTAGCGCGAAACAAATTGTCAGTAGAAGTAAAGAACCTAACCAAAATCTATGGGGCGCAGCATGCCGTGAATGATATTTCGTTTACGGTAGGGCAGGGGCAGATCCTGGGTTTCCTGGGGCCAAACGGTGCCGGCAAATCCACGACCATGAAGATCGCCACCTGCTATTTGCCGCCTACTTCGGGTACGGTGCTGGTAAGCGGGCACGATGTGGTGGAGGACCCGATCGCCGTGCGGCGCAATGTCGGCTACCTGCCGGAGCACAACCCCCTGTACCTGGACATGTACGTGCACGAGTACCTGCAGTTCGTGGCCTCTGTGTACGGGCTGAAAGGCAAAGTGGCCAGGGCGCGGGTGCAGGAAATGGTGGAGCTCTGCGGCCTTACGCTGGAGCAGGGCAAAAAGATAGGTGCGCTCTCCAAAGGCTACCGCCAACGGGTGGGACTGGCGCAGGCGCTGGTGCACGACCCGCAGGTGCTCATACTGGACGAACCCACCACTGGCCTGGACCCAAACCAGATCGTGGAGATCCGCTCGCTTATCAAGCGGGTGGGGCAGAATAAGACCGTGATCTTCTCTACCCACATCATGCAGGAGGTAACCGCCATCTGTGACCGGGTGGTGATCATCAACCGGGGCAAGCTGGTGGCCGACAGTGACGTGGCCAGTCTGCAGGCCGGAGGCCGGGACGAAAAGGTGACCCTGGTAGAGTTTGAGCAGCCAGTTGAGGAGGAGGCACTGCAAGGTATACCGGGCGTGCTGCGTGTCAGCATCGCGCAGGGCCATACCTACCGCATCACCTCCCGCCGCGATGCCGATGTACGCTCCAACGTGTTCCGCATCGCGGCTGAGCGCAATTGGCCACTGGTGGGCCTTCGCCAGGAAGAAAACTCCCTCGAAAAGATTTTCCAGGAGCTGACCAAGTAATGATGAATTATTAATTAGGTATGAGGCAGAAGACACTCATTCACAATTCATAATTCGTAATTCATAATTCAAACACTGATGCTTGCTATACTTAAAAAAGAGTTTAACGGCTTTCTGAACTCGCTTATCGCCTACATCGTGATCACGGTGTTTCTGGTGGCGATCGGCATGTTTATGTGGGTGTTCCCGGAGAGCAGCGTGCTGGAGTACGGCTTTGCCGACATGCAGACATTGTTCAACATGGCGCCCTGGCTGTTTCTGTTCCTGATTCCGGCCATTACCATGCGTACCTTTGCCGAGGAGAAGCGGGAGGGAACCATTGAGCTGCTGCTCACCAAGCCCATCACGGACCTGCAGCTGATCCTGGGTAAGTACTTCGCGGCGCTGCTGCTGGCTTTGTTCGCGCTGCTGCCCACGCTGCTGTACTACTACTCGGTGTATGAGCTGGGAAACCCAAGCGGTAATGTAGACTCTGCTGCGGTGGTAGGCTCCTACATCGGGCTGGTGTTCCTGGCAGGGGTGTTCTGCGCCATCGGCGTGTTTGCCTCCTCCATCTCCGATAACCAGATCATTTCCTTTGTGGTGGCTGTTTTCCTGTGCTACATCATTTACACCGGCTTTGACCTGATCGCCTCTATACCTGTGTGGGGGAGCTACAGCTACTTTATCAGCCAACTCGGTATATCCTATCACTACAACGCCGTCAGCAAAGGCCTCATCGACTCCAGGGACGTGCTGTACTTCCTGAGTGTGATCGCCATCATGACCCTGGCCACTAAACTTGTTCTGAGAAGCAGAAAATGGTAACCGTACAAAACAAGAGCAAACGCAGCACCGATATTCTACAATTTTTTGCCTGGGTTGCCGGTATCATCCTCCTGAACCTGCTTGCTGCCAGCTATTTCTTTCGCCTCGACCTGACAGAGGATAAGCGCTATACCATCGCGCCGGTCACTAAGCAGATGCTGGGCAGCCTGGAGCAGGAGGTAGTGGTGGACGTGTACCTGGAGGGTGATTTCCCGGCCGGATTTAAGCGCCTGCAGCAGTCAGTGCGTGAGATGCTGGATGAGTTCCGCATTTACGCCGGCGGTAACCTGCGCTATAACTTCATCGACCCGAACGAGATCTCGGATGAGAAGCAGCGCACCGAGTTTTACACCACGCTGGCTCAGAAAGGGATCACCCCTACCAACCTGAGGGCCACAGAGGAGGGCAAGCAGGTGGAGCGCCTGGTTTTTCCGGGGGCCATCGTAAGGTACAATGGCAAAGAGGCCGCCGTAAACTTACTGAAGGGCAACCTGGCGGCATCTCCGGATGAACGGCTGAACCAGTCGGTAGAGGGGGTAGAGTATGAACTGGCGACAGCCATACGCAAAGTAGCCTTCCAGGGGAACAGGATCGTTGGCTACATCACCGGACAGGGAGAACTGGAGCAGCAGCAGGTGACTGATCTGCTGGGCTCGCTGCAGGAGTACTACCGCGTGGCGCGCGGCGAGTTGTCCGAGATCCCGAGCCTACAGGGACTGGACCTGATCATTGTGGCTAAGCCTACCAACCAGTTCACAGAGGCCGATAAGTATAAGATCGACCAGTTCATCATGAAGGGCGGCAAGGCTGTGTTCTTTATCGATGCCCTGCATGCCGACATGGACAGTGTGGGAGCGGGAGGCATGTTCGCCCTGCCGTACAACCTGAACCTGGATGACCTGCTCTTCCGCTACGGCGTGCGCCTGAACCCGACCATGGTCATGGACCTGAACTCGGGCTTTATCCCGGTAGTAACTGGCTACATGGGCGACCGGCCGCAGACCGAGATGGTGAACTGGCGCTTTTACCCGTTGCTCAACAATTTCAGTAAACACCCGATTACGCGTAACCTGGATGCTGTGTATACCCGCTTTGTGGGCACAATGGACACGGTAAAGGCGGAGGGAATCAGGAAAACACCGTTGGTCTTTACCTCGAAGTACTCCCGCGTGCTGCAGGCCCCTGTACCTCTTACCCTGGAGGAGGCCCGCATGGAGGTGAATCCGCAGCAGTATGATGCCGGGCAGCAGCCGGTGGGGTACCTGCTGGAGGGCAGCTTCTCCTCGCTGTTCCGTAACCGCAGGGCACCAGCCGGCGTGCAGGACACCCAGGTGCAGGAGGAGGGAGTGCCGACCAAGATTGCTGTGTTCTCAGACGGGGACCTGGTGCGGAACGAGGTAAACCCGCGCACAGGGCAGGCCTACGAACTGGGCTATGACCGCTATAATAACATCACTTTTGCCAACAAGGAGCTTGCCATGAACACCATCCATTACCTGCTGGATGCCGAGGGGCTGATCAACGTGCGCAGCAAGGAGATCCAGCTGCGGCCGCTGGACCGGGTGCGTGTACGGGAGGAGAAAACCTACTGGCAGTTGCTTAACCTGGTGGCGCCGATCGTGCTGCTGGGTATGTTTGGCGTAACACGCTACTACCTGCGTAAGCGCAAGTACGAGCGTTTCTGAAATTATCCGCCTTAAACACAGCCAAACACGAAAAAGGGCAGAGAAAAGACATAGCATAAATGCGAAATATTTTTAACTTTGTCCAAATAACATTATAGGTATACATAATGAAATTCATTGTCTCGTCTTCTGCTCTTCTGAAGCAGTTATCCAGCATAAACGGAGTGGTAACAAACAATCCTGTGGTGCCAATCCTTGAGAACTTCCTGTTCGAGATCAACAACAGCACGCTTACCATCACAGCCAGTGACCTGGAAACATCCATGATCACGGAGCTGCAGGTAGAGGCGCGTGAGAACGGCCGCATTGCAGCCCCTGCCAAGATCTTGCTGGAAACGCTGAAAAACCTGCCTGACCAGCCGGTTACCTTCACAATCGATGAGGAGACGTACACGATCGAGATCAGCTCTTCTAACGGCCGCTACAAGCTGTCTGGCGAGAACGCCACCGACTTCCCGCGCGTGCCGGTGGTACAGGGTGGGAATGCCATTGAAATTCCTTCCAACGTGCTTTCCAGGGCGATCAACAAAACGATCTTCGCCGTTAGCAACGACGAGCTTCGTCCGGCCATGACGGGTATCTTTGTGCAGCTGCGCTCTGATAACGTAACATTCGTAGCCACAGACGGCCACCGCCTGCTGCGTTACCGCCGCACGGATATCGCCACCAGCCAGGAGGCTTCCCTGATCATCCCGCGCAAGGCTTTCACGCTGCTGAAGTCTACGCTGCCAACTGAGGCTACTGCCGTACGCGTGGAGTTTAACCAGTCCAACGCTTTCTTCAGCTTCGACAACATCCGTATGATCTGTCGCCTGATCGATGAGCGCTACCCGGATTATGAGAATGTGATCCCGGTGCAGAACCCGAACAAACTGGTGATTGACCGCCAGGACCTGCTGAGCTCTGTGAAGCGTATCTCTATCTACTCAAACAAAACGACGCACCAGATCCGCCTGAAGCTTTCCGGCTCTGAGCTGCAGGTTTCCGCGGAGGACCTGGACTTCTCGAACGAGGCCAATGAGCGTCTGGCCTGCCAGTACGAGGGGGAGGACATGGAGATCGGCTTTAACGCCAAGTTCCTGATCGAGATGCTGAACAACATCGACTCTGATGAAATCACGTTCGAGCTGTCAACGCCGAACCGTGCGGGTCTGTTGATGCCGATCGTAAACGAAGAAAATGAGAATGTTCTGATGCTGGTAATGCCGGTAATGCTGAACAACTACGTATAAAGAGAAAACTTCTCCCCAAGAAGGCAAAGGCGGACTATTTGGTCCGCCTTTGTTGTTTCCAGGCTACTACAGTGCCGGCTGTCGCTTTCTTTCCACTTTGATGTACACGGGGTAGTGATCGCTGTAGCCCCCGAAGTAAGTGCTGCCGGAGAAGGTGGGGCGGGGCGTGTCCTTGTATTTGCCAAACAGAAACTTGATCTGCTCGGGGTCATGTATCTTGGCAGAGCCCCGCACGTACTGCAGCCCTTCGTTCCCGTCGATCAGGGATTTAGAGATCAGGATCTGGTCGAGCATCTGCAGGTTGCCCTGGCTGTGGTAGCTGCCCCGGCCGTTTACAAAGTGGATGTAAAAGGTGTTGAAGAGCTCTTCATCATAATACGGGTTGGGGCGACCGGTGGCCTGCAGTACCTGCTGCATCGCCTCAGCGTTTGGCTCCACACCAAAGTCTCCCATGGCAATGATCTTGGCGTTTTTGTTTTCCTTCTGCTGAGCCTCTACCTGCTGCCGGAGAGCCGCCGCCGCAGCACGTACGTTGCTGTCGTCCTGCCTGCCACGGCGCGTACGGCTGGCCGGTGGCCAGTGGTTCACATAGATCGTGACCGGCTCCCCTAGGAGCTCTCCCTGTACCTGCAGAATGTCCCTCGACTTAAAGTTTTTGTCGTTGAAGGGGATGGGGATCGCCTGCTGTGCAGTGGGGGAGAAGATGCTGGGTTTATACAACAGGGCCACATCCAGGCCGCGCTCATCGGGCATATCGTAGTGGATGATGCTGTACTTTGCCTTTCGGAGGGGAGAGGCTGCGAGCAGGTCCCGTAGCACCTGTTCGTTCTCCACCTCACTGAGGCCGATGATAGCCGGGCCGGTGCTCTCGCCAATTCCGGCTATGACTGTTGCCAGATTGTTGATTTTAGTTTGATAGCGCTCCTCAGTCCACTGGTTGTCTCCTTCCGGTGTAAAGGCCTCATCGTTGATGCTCGGGTCGTTCTGCGTGTCGTGGAGCCTTTCTACGCTGTAAAAGGCGATGGTCTGTGGCCTACGTTTTTCAGAGGCAAAGGGGAGTCTGGCACATCCCGTCAGGGTGATAAAGGTAAAAAAGAGAAAGATCGTTTTAATTCCGTAGCGCATCGCGTAACTTTGTGTCTATATATGTTACGAGGCATTTTACGATATATATATAGCACAAAGTTTAAAATTTGAGAAAATGAAAAAGTCGGAGATATATTTTAGCATAGCCCTGGACGATAACCGTATCCCGGAGGCTATCAGCTGGCGAGCAACTGACGCCGGAGAAAAGATTCACTTTGCCAAGGCCATCAACATTTCGCTGTGGGACCGCGACGAGGCGGGTACTATGAAAATTGACCTCTGGACAAAGGACATGCCGGTGGATGAAATGAAGTACTTTTACATCGATACCATCGGCGCGATGGCGCAGAGCATTGCGACGGCCACCAGCGATAACGTCATGGCGCAGAAAATGCGTGCCCTTTGCGAGGACCTGATGAAACACGTGGAGGAGGAGCAGAAGAAAGGAAACTCCTAAGCCGGAAAACAAGAAAGCCACCTTATAAGGTGGCTTTTTAATTATATCAGTAGGTTACGCTCT